>NZ_CAMPOV010000002.1:600000-904337 GCF_946892675.1 Arthrobacter sp. Marseille-P9274 | reverse complement strand
CGGGAGGGAGGGGGCGGCCCCTCCCGCTCGGCCTCACACGGCGCTGAGCAGCGGCCGGGCGGGCACTGCAGCCCTCGCCGCTTCGAGCCCGGCGGCCAGGTCGGAGCGCAGGTCCGCGACGTCCTCAACGCCGACGGACAGCCGGACCAGGTCCGTCGGCACCGCCAGCTCCGTGCCGCGGACCGAGGCGTGCGTCATCTCCGAGCAGTAGCAGACCAGCGATTCCACCCCGCCAAGGCTGACGGACAGCGCGAACAGCCGCGTGGACTCGGCGAAGGCGCGGGCGGCGGACTCGCCGGCGGCGAAGCGCAGCGAGACGATGCCGCCGAAGCCGGACATCTGGCGCGCGGCCAGCTCATGCCCCGGGTGGTCCGGCAGTCCCGGGTAGAGCACCTCGGCGATCCCGGGCTGGTCCCGCAGCCATTCGGCCAGGGCCAGGGCGTTGCTGCCGTGCCGCTCCATCCGCAGGCCGAGGGTCTTCAGCCCGCGCGCGGCCAGGTAACAGTCCTGCGGCCCAGCCACCGCGCCGCCGGCAAACTGCTGGTATCCGACCGCCTCGGCCAGGGGCTTGCCGCGGAAGGCCCGGTCTGCCACCACCACGGCACCGCCGAGGACGTCCGAGTGCCCGCCGATGTACTTGGTGGTGGAGTGCACCACCACGTCGGCGCCGAGCTCCAGCGGCCGCTGCAGGTAAGGCGACGCGAAGGTGTTGTCGACCACCAGGAGGGCCCCGGCGTCGTGGGCCAGCCTGGCCCACCCGGCGAGGTCCGCGATGCCCAGCAGGGGGTTCGACGGCGTCTCCACCCACAGCAGCGCGGTTTCGCCCGGCCGGACCGCCGCCGCAACAGCGTCCAGGTCGGTGATGTCCACGGCGGTGTTGGCGACGCCCCACGGTCCCAGCAGGTGGTTGACCAGCCGGTTGGTGCCGCCGTAGCCGTCTCCGCCGAGCACGATGTGGTCGCCCGGCCGCAGCAGCGCGCGGAGCAGGGCGTCCTCCGCGGCCAGGCCGGAGGCGAACGCGAAGGCCGCCGTGCCGCGTTCCAGTGCCGCCAGCTGCGCCTCGAAGCCGTTGCGTGTGGGGTTGGAACCGCGGCTGTACTCGTGCCCGGCGCGCAGCACGTTGATGCCGTCCTGCACGAAGGTCGAGGTCTGGTAGATCGGCGGGATCACGGCGCCGGTCAGCGGGTCCGGCTCCTGGCCGGCGTGGATGGCGGTGGTGTTGAATCCGGGCATGCCAGCCTCCTTTCTTACGTTGACGTTCTAGGCGTTGACGACGGCGGCCGGGGCACCGGACGTCGGGAGCGTTGCGGTGAGCGGGGCCAGCGCCTGGGCCAGGTCGGCGACCAGGTCCGCGGCGGCTTCCAGTCCGATCGAGAGCCGGATGGTGGTCTCGCCGATTCCCGCCGCGGCCCGCTGCGGGGGCGAGAGCCGGCAGTGGGTCATGGCCGACGGGTGAGCCACCAGCGACCGGGTGTCCCCCACGTTGGCCACCAGCTTGAACAGCCGCAGCCGGTCGATGAACGGCCCCACCTCGGCCGGGTCCGCGGCGAGATCGAAGGAGAACACGCTGCCGGTGCCGCGCGGGAAGTCCCGGGCCGCAAGCGCCGCCTGCGGATGCCCCGGCACCGAGGGGTAGTGCACAGCGGCGACGGCCGGATGGGCGGCCAGGAAGCCGGCCACCTCGCGGGTGTTTTCCCCGTGCCGCGCCACCCGGATATCCAGCGTCTCGAGTCCCTGCAGCACCTGCGCTGCGTTGTACGGCGAGAGCGACGGGCCCAGATCGTGCAGGTACTTGCTGCGCGCCAGCGCCAGGTAGGCGCCGCGGCCGTGCCGCTCCCACAGGGTGTCCCCGCCGTAGCGGCGCTTGGGCCGCGTGAGCTGCGGCCACTTCTCCGGGTCGGCGGAGAAGTCGAACCGGCCGCCGTCCACCACCACCCCGGCGAGCGAGGTGCCGTGCCCGCCGAGGAACTTAGTCGCCGAGTGGACAACGACGTCGGCGCCCAGTTCCAGCGGGCGGTACAGCACCGGGGTGGCCAGCGTGTTGTCCACGACCAGAGGCACCCCGGCGCTGCGCGCGGCGGCGGCAATGGCCGGCAGGTCCTGCAGCGTGGCCAGCGGGTTCCCGATGGCCTCGGTCAGGAACGCCCTGGTCTGCGGACGCACCGCCGCGGCCCAGGCCCCGACGTCGGCCGGATCGGCAAAGCTGACCTCGATCCCGAAGTCGCCGAACGTGTCCGTGAGCAAGTCCACGGTTCCGCCGTACAGCTTCGAGGAGGCGACCAGGTGGTGGCCGCCGCGCACCAGCGCCAGCAGGGCCACGGCGACGGCGGCCTGCCCCGTGGCCGTGGCCAAACCGCCCGTGCCTCCCTCCAGGGCGGCCACGCGCTGCTCCAGCACGGCCACGGTCGGGTTGCCGGTCCGGGTGTAGGTGAAGCCCGCCTCCTTCAATGCGAACATTCGCCGGGCCGATTCGTAGTCGGGGAACTCGTAGGCCGCGCTCTGGTAGAGCGGCACCGTCACCGGCCGGTGCGGGGCCTGCGGTTCGTAGCCGGCGTGGATCTGCGCAGTGGCGGTACCGCCGTCGGGAATGCTCATGGGAAGGGGCTCCTTCTGCTGGACGCTGCGGCCGGACCGCTAGGCGCGGACGGCCAGGGTTTCGCGCGCTGCCTTCGCGGCGGCGACGACGTTGCGCAGGGACTCGCGGGTTTCCTCGTAACCGCGGGTCTTCAGCCCGCAGTCCGGGTTGATCCACAGCTGGCGCACCGGGATGGCGTCCAGCGCGGTTTCGATCAGCCCGGCGACTTCCTCGGTGGAGGGAACCCGGGGCGAGTGGATGTCGTAGACGCCGGGGCCGATCCCGCGGCGGAAGCCGAAGCCGGCCAGGTCTGCGACGACCTCGAGCCGCGAGCGGGCGGCCTCGATGCTGGTCACGTCCGCGTCGAGGGCGTCGATCGCGGCGATGACCTCGCCGAACTCCGAGTAGCACAGGTGCGTGTGGATCTGGGTCGCGTCGCCGGCGCCCGAGGTGGCGAGCCGGAAGGCGCGGACGGACCAGTCGAGGTACGCCGGCTGGTCCGCGGCGCGCAGCGGCAGCAGTTCGCGCAGGGCGGGTTCGTCCACCTGCACGATGCCGGTCCCCGCGGCCTCCAGGTCCGCGATCTCGTCGCGCAGGGCCAGGGCCACCTGGTTGGCGGTCTCCGCCAGCGGCTGGTCGTCGCGGACGAAGGACCAGGCGAGGATGGTGACCGGGCCGGTGAGCATGCCCTTCAGCGGCCGCCGGGTCAGCGACTGCGCGTAGCTGGTCCAGGGAACGGTGAACGCAGCCGGTCGGGACACGTCGCCCCAGAGGATGGAGGGCCGGGTGCAGCGCGAGCCGTAGGACTGGACCCAGCCGTTGCCCGTGGCCGCGAAGCCGTCGAAGTTCTCGGCGAAGTACTGGACCATGTCGTTGCGCTCCGGCTCGCCGTGCACCAGCACGTCCAGCCCCAGTTCCTCCTGCAATGCCACCACGCGGGCGATCTCGTCCTTGAGGAACTGCTCGTACTCCGCCTGGGCGATGCTGCCCTTCTGTGCGGCGGCACGGGCGCGGCGGACCTCTCCGGTCTGCGGGAAGGAGCCGATCGTGGTGGTCGGCAGGACCGGCAGCCCCAGCTTGGCCTGCTGCAGTTCGGCGCGGCGCTCGGCCGGGCCCCGGGTGAAGTCCTCCTCCCCCAGCGCCGCGGTGCGCTGCCGGACAGCCGGCGACAGCACGCCGTCGTACTTGGCGCGTGACCGCAGGGCCGCCTCCGCGTCCTGCAGTTCCGCGGCGATGGACGGGCGGCCTCCGGCCAGGCCGCGGGCCAGCGCCGCCGCCTCGCGCACCTTCTGGTCCGCGAAGGAGAGCCAGGCCGGCAGGTGCGCCGGAAGCGCGGACTCGGCGGCGACGTCGTGCGGCACGTGCAGCAGCGACGTGGAGGTGCCGACCGAGACGGCCGCGCCGGACTGCGCCTGCAGGTCCTCGAGCACGTCCAGCGAGGACAAGAGGTTGTTCCGCCAGACGTTGCGGCCGTCCACGATACCGGCGACGAAGCGGGTGCCACCGAGCGCGCGCAGCGCTTCGGCGGAGGGCAGCGCGCCGCGGACCAGGTCCGCGTGGACGGCTTCGACGCCGACGGCGGCCAGCACGGCCAGGGCCTCGCCGGCGCGGGCCGGATCCCCGGCGGTGCCGTACCCGGTGGTGACCAGCAGGGCCGGGCGGCCGTTCGCGTGGCGGCCCGCGGCGGCCACCGGGGCCTCGGCCAGCTTCCGGTATACCTGCTCCACCAGCCCGCCGGGAGCGGCCAGCGCCGCGCCGGCGTCCGTGGAGAGGCCCGGCTCGTCGAGCTGCACCCACTCGGCGCCGGCCTCGGCCAGCTGGCCGAGGATCCCCACGTAGGCCGCGACGGCGTCGTCGATCCGGGTCAGCGGGTCGAAGCCCTCGGGCGCGCCGTCCTCCGCCTTGGCGAGCAGCAGGTAGGTCACCGGGCCCACGAGGACCGGCCGCAGCACGGCGCCGCGGTCCTTCTGCCGGCGGATGATCCCGGCCAACTGGTGAGCGACGGCGGCGAAGCGGGTTTCCGGGCCGATCTCCGGCACGAGGTAGTGGTAATTCGTGTCGAACCACTTGGTCAGCTCCAGGGGCGCGCGTTCGCCGTAGCCGCGGGCCAGCACGAAGGACGCTGCGGTGCCGACGCCGCCGTCGCTATCCGCGAGGTCCGCGAAACGGGACGGCAGCGCGCCGAGGGCGGCCGTGGTGTCGAGGACCTGGTCGTAGAGCGCGAAGTCGGCGGGAATGGAGGAATCGGCGGCGTCCAGGCCGAGCTGGACCAGGCGGCGGACGGTCCGGTCCTGGACCTTCCGGGCCTCGAAGAGCAGGCCGTCCTCGTCGAGCCTGCCGCTCCAGTGGGCTTCGAGGGCCTTCTTCAGTTCCCGGTTTGGGCCGATGCGCGGGTAGCCCAGGATGGTGGCGGCGGGGAAGGTGTTCTTGGCGGTCATGATGTTCTCCTGTCGGGCGGGTTTATGCGGGTTCAGGCGGGTACGGAAGCGGAAAGGGTGCGGGTGGAGGGCAGGTCGAGCGCCTCGACCACCTCGATGGAGGCGCGCGCATCGTTGAAGGTGTACAGGTGCACGCCGGGCGCCCCGGCATCGAAGGCGGCGCGGGCCAGCTCCGCGGCGGCGGCGACCCCGATCCGGCGCCGCTCGGCGTCCGAGGACGCCGTCTCGAGCCGGTGCAGCAGCGCCGGATCCGGGCGGACGCCGGTCATCACGGCCAGCCGCTCCAGCCGGCGCACGCTCGACATCGGGATGACCCCGGGAATGATCGGGATCGTCACGCCGGCCGCGCGGGCGGCGGCCACCAGGCGGACGTAGTGGGCCGGGTCGAAGTACACCTGGCTGATCGCGAAGTCGGCCCCCGAGCGTTCCTTCGAGACGAGCACCTCGACGTCGTGCTCGAAGGAAGGGGACTCCGGATGCCGGTTCGGGTAGGCGGCCACCCCGACGGCCATCCGGCCGCCGGCCAGTGTCGCGGAATGCCGGCACTCGACGCTGCGGATCAGTTCCACCAGGTAGCGCGCGAAGGGCAGGTCGCCGCGGAACGTCTCCGGGTCGGTTGGCAGATCCCCGCGCATCGCCAGCACGCCGCGCACGCCCAGCCCGACGAACTGGCACACCAGCAGCTCCAGGCTTTCGCGGGTCTCCCCGACGCAGGTCAGGTGTGCCAGCGGTCGCAGCCTGGTGGCGCCCACCAGATGCTCGATCAGCTGGATCGAGGCGCGGCGCCGTTCGGGCGTGCCGCTGTAGGTCACTGAAACGTAGTCGGGATGGGTGCCGCCAAGCTCCTCGATGGCCCGAAGCACCGTGGCTTCGGCCTGCGCGTTGGCGGGCGGATACAGCTCGTAGGACAACGACGGCGGGACGGCTGTCCGTGCTGCCAGGGTCATGTACGCTCCTCGGTCGTGCCGAGGGAGTGCGCCGCTGCGCTGCTGAAAGGACCAGCCGTTTTCCACGCCGGGCAGGTGAAGGCCCTGGTGGTGTCGCTGGCGCGTCTCCATCGGTCCTGGCGGTAGCACCGTTCCGGTCCGTCTCCTCTCGGAGGCTTACCCGGATGGTTGCTGCGGCGTCAACGAGCCAGATCTCTCGGCCGCTCTGGATGGCTAATGCGTCCACTCTAGGAAGCGACGGGCGTTGAAGGGCAAACCTGCACGGGATGCGTCGAAGTGTTGCTCCCCGGCACGGAATGTTTCGTCACGAACGGCAAGTCCGCCGTCATCCGGCGCAACATCGTCCGGCCGGGCCGACCGCCCGCCGTCGTAATGTTGTGAACTTCTGGTGACGGACCCGGTTCCCGGTCTGTGATGTTTGGCATGCTTGGGGCATGGCAAACCGTGCGGGCACAGTGGCCCAACCCAGCGACCTTGTTGACCTGACCGCGCTGCTCGACGCGTACTTCGACGTGAAGCCCGATCCGAAGGAGCCGACGCAGCGCGTGGCCTTCGGCACGTCCGGCCATCGCGGCAGCAGCCTGAAGGGTTCCTTCAACGAGGACCATATCGCCGCCATCACGCAGGCGATCGTGGAATACCGGGCCGGCCAGGGCATCGCCGGTCCGCTGTTCATGGGCAAGGACACCCATGCCCTCTCCGACCCGGCGCAGAACACGGCGCTGGAGGTCCTCGCCGCCAACGGCGTCACCGTCTGGGTGGATTCGAGGACCGGCTGGACCCCGACGCCGGCCGTCAGCCACGCCATCCTCAAGCACAACACCGCAAACCCGGACGGGCAGGGCGACGGCATCGTCATCACGCCCTCGCACAATCCCCCCGGGGACGGCGGCTTCAAGTACAACCCGCCGCACGGCGGCCCGGCGGATTCGGATGCCACGGGCTGGATCGCCAACCGCGCCAACGAGCTGCTCGAGTCGGGTCTGCGCGGGGTCAAACGGATCCCGCTCGGCCAGGCCCAGTTCTCAGGCGCCGTCGGGACCTATGACTTCCTCAGCAACTACGTGGACGATCTGCCGCAGGTGCTGGACCTGGAGGCCATCCGCAACGCCAGCGTCCGCATCGGCGCGGACCCGATGGGCGGTGCCTCGGTGGACTACTGGGGCGCGATCGGAGAGCGGCACAACCTGGACCTGACGGTGGTCAATTCGACAGTGGACCCGCAGTGGGCGTTCATGACGCTGGACTGGGACGAGAAGATCCGCATGGACTGCTCCTCGCCCTACGCCATGGCGTCGCTGATCGGCCGTTCCGCCGAGTTCGAGATTGCTACCGGGAACGACGCCGATGCGGACCGCCACGGGATCGTCACCCCGGATGCGGGGCTGATGAATCCGAACCATTACCTGGCGGTGGCGATCCAGTACCTCTACACGCACCGGCCGCAGTGGCCCGCGGGCGCGTCGGTGGGCAAGACGCTCGTCTCGTCCTCGATGATCGACCGCGTGGCGGCGGACCTCGGCCGCAAGCTGGTGGAGGTTCCCGTCGGCTTCAAGTGGTTCGTGCCCGGCCTGCTCTCCGGCGAGGGCGTCTTCGGCGGCGAGGAATCCGCCGGCGCGTCCTTCGTCCGGTTCAACGGCCAGCCGTGGTCCACGGACAAGGACGGCATCCTGCTGGCCCTGCTGGCCTCGGAGATCAAGGCCGTCACGGGCAAGTCCCCGTCCGAACTCTACGGTGAGCTGGCCGCGAAGTTCGGTGCGCCGTCGTACGCGCGGATCGACGCGGCCGCCACCCGGGAACAGAAGACCGCCCTCGGCAAGCTCTCCGCCTCCGACGTGACGGCGACCGAGCTGGCCGGCGAGCCGATCACGGCAAAGCTGACCGAGGCACCGGGCAACGGCGCCGCGATCGGCGGGCTCAAGGTCACCACCGAAAACGCGTGGTTCGCAGCCCGCCCGTCCGGCACCGAAGACGTCTACAAGATCTACGCCGAGTCATTCAAGGGCGACGAGCACCTGAAGCAGGTGCAGGCCGAGGCGAAGGCGCTGGTGGACGGGGTCATCGGCTGACCCGGCCCTAGGGCGGGCGCGGGAGCGGCGCCACAGCTCGGGCGCGCGGGAAGGGCCGGCGGCAGTAGGATGCTTCCAGACCAAGCTCTTCCCACGTCCCGAGAGGCCCTCCATGAGCACGACCGAGAAGTCCTCCCCCTTCCGTTGGCAACTGCACGGCGACGGCAGGAGCATTGCGCCCGGCACGGTGGTCTCCCCGCAGGAGCGGCTGACCTGGGGCCGGACCATCGGGATCGGCGCGCAGCACGTGGTCGCCATGTTCGGCGCCACCTTCCTGGTGCCGCTGATCACCGGGTTCCCGCCGTCCACCACCCTGCTGTTCTCGGGGATCGGCACGATCCTCTTCCTGGTCATCACGGCCGGCCGGATCCCGAGCTACCTCGGCTCCAGCTTCGCGTTCATCGCGCCGATCGGCGCCGCCATGAACCAGCACGGCATGGGCGGTGCGCTGGGCGGGCTGATCATGGCGGGGGCGGTGCTGTTCGTCATCGGCTTCATCGTCCATAAGGCCGGCTCGCACTGGATCCAGGTCGTGATGCCTCCGGTGGTGACCGGCTCCATCGTGGCGCTGATCGGCCTGAACCTGGCGCCGACGGCTAAGACCAACTTCGAGCAGGGCGCCGTCACCGGCGTCGTCACGGTGGTCGCGATCCTGCTGGCCGCCGTCCTCTTCCGCGGCCTGCTCGGCCGGCTCTCCATCCTGGTCGGTGTGCTGGCGGGCTACCTGACTGCCGTGCTGCGCGGCGAAGTGGACTTCTCCGCCATCAACGACGCCGCGTGGGTGGGCCTGCCGCAGTTCCACACCCCGGAGTTCCACATTTCCCTCATCGGCCTGTTCGTCCCGGTGGTGCTGGTGCTCGTGGCGGAGAACATCGGGCACGTGAAGTCAGTGGCGGCCATGACCGGGCAGAACCTCGACCCCTATACCGGCCGCGCGCTGATGGCGGACGGCTTGGCCACGGTCCTCGCAGGCACCGGCGGCGGGTCCGGAACCACCACCTATGCCGAGAACATCGGCGTGATGGCAGCGTCCAAGGTGTACTCGACGGCGGCCTACTGGGTCGCCGGCATCATCGCCGTGCTGCTGAGCCTGTTCCCCAAGTTCGGCGCGCTCATCGCCACCGTTCCCCCGGGCGTGCTGGGCGGGGCCGGCGTGGTGCTCTACGGCATGATCGGCATCCTCGGCGTGCGGATCTGGGTCCAGAACCGGGTCAACTTCGCCAATCCCATCAACCTTTCCGTGGCCGGCGTTTCGCTGGTGATCGGCATCGCCAACTTCACCTGGTCCATCGGCGAGCTGACCTTCGAAGGCATCGCCCTGGGCACGGCCGCGGCGCTGCTGATCTTCCATGGCATGGGCCTTGTCGCCCGCTGGCGCGGCACCGAGCCGCTGGACGCCGCCGAGGACACCGGAGCCACCCCCTCCAAGCTGGGCTGAGCGCCGCTAGACGGTCGCGTGCATCCGCCCGTGCAGCGGGTTTCCCAGCTCGCGGATCGGCGTGCGGTAGGTTTCCCGCGCCCACAGCGCCCCGATCAGGGCGAGGACCGATGAACCAGCCACGATCCAGGCGGCCGGGCCCCAGTTCGCGGGCACTCCTCCCACCAGCGCGGTGGCCAGCAGCGGCGTGAACCCGGCGCACAGGATACCCACCTGCAGGCCGATGGCCATCCCGCTATAGCGCACGCGGACGTTGAAGAGCTCGGAGAACCACGCCGGGTAGATGGCGTTGGACATGGCGTACGTGCCTGCCGTGATGAGCGTGCTGACGGCGAAGACCAGCCCGATCTGTGCCGTGGAGATGGCCCAGAAGTAGACGAAGATCAGCATGCCGGACCCCAGCACGCCGGTGATGAAGACGGGGCGCCGCCCGAACTTGTCGGCCAGCAGGGCCATAGCCGGCTGGCTGGCCATCGCAATAACGTTGCCCAGGATGCTCACGAACAGCATCGTCTGGGCCGGTATTCCGACGGAAACGGCGTAGGCGAGCCCGAAGGCCTGCATGAAGGTGTTGGTCACCGTCTCGAAAGACATCAGGGCTACCTGGAAAAACTGGGCCGGGTGCGTGCGCAGCATTTCTATGAACGGCAGCTTGGCGCGGTCGTGATGCTTGGCCGTCTCCTCGAAAACTTCGGGCTCGTCGAGCGAACGCCGGACCAGGTAGGCCACGATCAGCACGACAAGGGAGAGCAGGAAGGGAATCCGCCAGCCCCAGGCCAGCCGGTCCTCTTCCGACATCGCGGCGACGGGCAGGAAGGCCAGGGACGCCAGCACGATGCCGGCGGAGATGCCGCTCATCGCGAAGGACGGGAAGAAGGCCCGCCGGCCGACGGGGGATTCCTCCATGGTCAACGCCGACGCCCCCGCCGTCTCAGCACCCGCGGAGAGGCCCTGCATCAGGCGCAGAAGGACCAGCAGGGCCGGCGCCCAGTATCCGATGGTGTTGAAGTCGGGAAGCAGGCCGATCAGGAATGTCGCAGCACCCATCAGCACCAGCGTCAGCACCAGCGTGTTCTTCCGGCCGATGTGGTCCCCCAGATGCCCGAAGACAATTGCGCCGAACGGGCGGGCGATGTAGGCGACGCCGAAGGTCGCAAACGACGCGATCAGGGCCACGGTCGGATCGCCCGCCGGGAAGAAAATCTGCGAAAACACCAGGGAGGCGGCCGTGGCATAGACGAAGAAGTCGTAGTACTCGAGCATGCCGCCCAGGAAGGCAGCGAGTGCGGCCTTTTTGGCGCGCTTTAGCCGGCGTTGCTGCTCTGCAGTGGTGCTCGGCTCAGCAGACTGTCGTCCTGTCTCATGGGACATAGGAGATCCTTTGGAATCGGGCGGGCGGGATCCCGCAACCGGAGATAACTAGAGCTTTCCGTACGCTATCCGCACAAATGTTCGTATTCCGACTCAATGAGGATACTGCATGTGTCGGCTATCACAAAGGGGTAAATTCCCGACGCTCGGGCGCTCTGCAACTTCCGTCGGCCGATGCCGAGCACCGCCCGGGAGGCCGGGATGCCGCGAGCCCTAGACCGGCGGCGGTAACGCGGCTAGCGTGGCAGGCACGTGCCCCGGGGTCCGACCCGGGCCCATCCGCAAGGAGGAAGCATGGCCAACCACGTCTACAACGTCACTGAAATCGTCGGCTCGTCCCCGGACGGCATCGACGCCGCCGTCTCCAACGCCGTAGCCGAGGCCTCCAAGACGCTTCGCAACCTGGACTGGTTCGAGGTCAAGGAGGTCCGCGGCCATCTCAAGGACAACGCCGTGGCGGACTGGCAGGTCACGATCAAGCTCGGCTTCCGGCACGAGGGTTCCTGACCGGCACTCCGCAGGAACTCCGGGGCCGGAACTCCAGGCGCCAGCGGGCCCGGGCCTTCAATGAGCCCGGGCCTTAGTGCGCCGGGACCCTCGGCCCGTCCGAACCTTTGGTGTGCCCGCGCCTTCAGTGCGCGCGGACGGGCATGGTCCGGATGAACCAGGCGGCAGCCCGTTCCGCGACCACGTCCAGGGTGCCCGGCTCCTCGAACAGGTGCGTGGCCCCTTCCACGATGTAGAGCTCGTGCGGCCCGCCCAGCTGCGCCGCGGCGCTCCGGTTCAGCTCGATCACCTGGGTGTCCCGGGAGCCGACCAGCAGCAGCGTCGGAGCCTCCACCCCGGCCAGGTCCGGAGCGAGGTCCGGCCGGCCGCCGCGGGACACCACGGACGCGATGGCTTCGGGCCGGGCAGCCGCGGTGCCGAGGGCGGCTGCGGCGCCGGTACTGGCCCCGAACAACCCGATCGGAAGCGCGGCCGTGTCGGGGCGCGTCTTGACCTCGTCCACCACCGCCGTGAGCCGTTCGGTGAGGAAGCCGATGTCGAACCGGAGCGACGCGTCCACGGCATCCCGGCGTTCTTCCGCATCCGTCAGCAGGTCGAACAGCAGCGTGCCCAGCCCGGCATAGTGCAGGGTCCGCGCCACCTCGATGTTGCGCGGACTCCTTCGGCTGCTGCCGCTGCCGTGGGCAAACACCACGATCCCCCGGGCGCCAGCGGGGATATGCAGGTCCGCCGCGAGGGCGGGCCCGCCGGACAGCACGGTCATCTGTGCGGACATGGTTTAAGTCTGCCGCAAAACCGGGCCGCTTCCTACGCCCAACCCGTTGTGCGCCGGCGCCGCCGGTGGTTGGCTGGAGTGATGAGCCAGCAACCCAGCGAAGACCTGCCCCGGGACGAGCACCTGCGCGAGGACGTCGGGGTTCCGGCGCCGAAGCAGGAATCAGCCGCCGAGTTCGACGAGGATGCCTTCACCTCGGGCCAGCTGAATGCAGGCCAACGGGTCCCCGGCCTCAGCCCTGAGGGCGAGTACAAGGCCTCCGAAAACCCGGAACGCGCCGCCGAGCCGGGCCAGGACGGTTTCCTGCCGCCCGAACCCGCTCCCCGCGACTAGCCTCAGGCCCCTTCCAGCGCCTGCTGCGTGGCCCACGTGACGTACTTGGCGGCCTGGGCGAACGCCTCGTCCGGGCTGCCGGCGAGGTCGAGCAGGCTCACGGCCGCCTCGACGCCGTGGGCCGCCAGGCGGCGGGGATCCAGCGTGATCTTCCCGGCAATAACGACGACGGGGAGTCCCTTGGCGTGCGCGCGGTCCGCCACGCCCAGAGGTGCTTTCCCGTATTCGGACTGCTCGTCGAGCGCGCCTTCACCGGTGATAACCAGGTCCGCCTCGTCGAGTGCCGCGTCCAGTCCGGTGAGCTCGGCCACCAGCTCGAACCCGCTCTCCAGCCGCGCCCCGGTGAAGCCAAGGAAGGCCGCCGGGAAACCGCCGGCTGCGCCCGCCCCGGGGACGTTGACGTCCCGCCCGGTCGCTTCCTCGATCAGCGCGGCCCAGCGCCGCAGGCCTGCGTCCAGCACCTCCAGCGACGTCAGGTCCGCGCCCTTCTGCGCCGCGAAGATCCGGGCCGCGCCCTCCGGCCCGTAGAGCGGGTTCTGCACGTCGGCGGCGATCCGTAGCACCGCGCCCTGCAGCCTCGGGTCCAGGCGGGTGGCGTCCACCCGCCGGGCGACCCCGAGCTCCGCTCCGCCGAGCGGAAGGCGGGCACCGGCGCCGTCGTAAATTTCCAGCCCCAACGCGCACAGGGCTCCCGCGCCGCCGTCGGTCATGGCGGAACCGCCCAGGCCCAGCACGATCTCGGTCGCCCCGGCATCCAGCGCGGCCGCAATCAGCTGGCCGCTGCCGTAGCAATGCGCGGCCAGCGCGGTCTGGACCGACGGTTCGGTCAGCAGCATCCCGGAGGCCCTCGCCGTCTCGATCACCGCGGTCCTGGTGCCGCCCCGCTCGAGCATCGCCCAGGACGCCGTGACCTCCTTCTCCAGCGGCCCGCGGACCCGGGCGGTATGCTCCTGGGCACCCGCGGCAAGGGCCGCCTCCAGCGTTCCTTCGCCGCCGTCCGCCACCGGCACGGTCCGGACCTCGGCATCCGGGTAGACGCGCAGCGCTCCTTCGGCCATCGCCGCCGCGGCCTCCGCCGCGGAGAGCGTCCCCTTGAACTTGTCCGGTGCTACCAGAACCCTCATGCCCGTCCCCTCTGCGGCCAGAAGCCGCGTTCATCCATCACCTGAGCCAGTATGTCCGCGCGGTCCGACATGATGCCGTCCACGCCGAGGTCCAGCAGCCGCTCCATCTCCGCGCGCTCATTGATCGTCCAGACATGCACCTTGAGTCCGGCGGCATGGCAGCGCCGCACGAACCCGGGCGTGACGACGGCGACCCGCCCGTACCGGACCGGCACCTGGACCGCGTTCATGCGGGCGGCGCGGCCCACGGCCCGGGTCAGGCCGACCCGGCCCAGTCCCACGAGCGCGGCGAGGGACGTGACACCGCCCGAGCTCGCCGCGGGGAGGGTCAGCCCGCGGTACGCCGCGAGCCGCCGGCGGTCGGAGAAGGACGTGACGAGGATCCGGTCGTGGGCCTTGTGGTCCTCGATCAACCGCGCCAGCACTGGCCCGCCGGCCGCGTCCTTCACATCCACGTTGAGCTTCAGGTCCTGCCACCGGGTGAGGACGTCCTCCAGCCGCGGGATGGGCTCCACCCCGCCGATCCGGATCTGCCGCAGCTGCGCGGCGGTGTGGCGGGACAGCCGGCCGGTGCCGTCCGTGACCCGGTCCAGCGTCTCGTCATGGAACACCATCAGTTCCCCGTCGGCGCTGGTGCGCACGTCCGTTTCCACGTACCCGAAGCCGAGCTCGACGGCGGCATGGAACGCAGCCATGGAATTCTCCAGCCCCTCCGGGGAGAACCCGCGGTGCGCGAAGGCCAGCGGCCAGGGCTCGGAGCCGGCGGGAGCGCCGAAGGAATTGCTCAGGTACGGAAAGTCGCCGGTCACGGCCCTTCCAGTTCCGCCAGCCGCGCCTCGAGCACCTGGGCCACGCCGTCCTGGGCGAAGGACGGTGCCCGGTAGCGGGCGGCGCCGATGACTTCCGGGTGGCCCGAGCCCATGGCATAACCAGAGCCGGCCCACTGCAGCATCTCGATGTCGTTGGGCATGTCACCGAAGGCCACCACGTCCTGGGGCCCGATCCGCAGCGACGCCGCGTATTCGGCCAGCGTGACGGCCTTGTTGATGCCCGGCTGCGCCATCTCCAGCAGCGCCTCCGTCGGCGCCGAGCGGGTCACCGCCGCGAGGTGCGAGACGGCGGCGTGGACTTCGGCCAGGAAGGCGTCCGGGTCCTGTTCCTTGCCGCGGGCCAGGAATTTGACGACGGCGTCCTCCTCGGTGAGCGAGGCCTCCAGCGGCGCCGGGGTAATTCCGTCCAGCAGCTCCACAGATCCCGAGTCCACGAACCCCGGTTCCAGCAGGAAGCCCGTGGTCGTTTCGGCGGCGAACGTCGTCGTCGGGTGCAGGTGCAGGATGGCGTCCCGGGCCGCGAAGATGTTGCGGTGCGGCAGCGCCCGGGCGGTCAGGACCTCGCCCGTGGCCAGGTCGTACACCACCGCACCGTTGGAGCAGATGACCTTGCCCTCGTGGCCGATCCGCTCGCGCAGCGGGTCCAGCCAGCGCGGCGGGCGTCCGGTGACAAAGACTACTTCGATGCCCGCCGAGGCCGCGTCCTTGAAGGCGCGCACCGTGCGGTCGCTGATTTTTCCGTCCCGGCCAATGATGGTCCCGTCCAGGTCACTGGCAATCAAACGCATAGTGCCCATCCTAGGGCGGTCCGCCGGTGCCGCCGTGCCCGGTGCCTGCGCGCCGCTGCCTCTTCGCGCTTCGGTCACTCGCCCAGGCCGAGTTCCTGGCGCGTGGGCGGATTGGCCCCCGGCCGTGACACCGTGACGGCGGCCGCGCGGGCAGCGAAGGACAGCACTTCCTCGAGCTGCTCCGCGCTCAAGGCCTGCAGGGCATCCCGCCGGCCGGAGCCGCCGAAACCCCGCTCCATCAGGGTGGCCAGCAGCGCGGCCATGAAGGAGTCGCCGGCGCCCACGGTGTCCGCGACATCCACCGCCGGGGCCGCCACTTCGGCCGCTCCGTCCCGGACCACGCCCCACGGCCCCCGCGCGCCGCGCGTGACCACGACCATGGCAGGGCCCTTGTCCAGCCACGCATGCGCGGTGTCCTCCGGATGCCGGTCCGGGTAGAGCCAGCGCAGGTCCTCGTCCGAGGCCTTCACCAGGTCGCTGAGCGCCACGAATTTCTCCACCTGGCGGCGGGCGAAATCCCGGTCGGTGATAATCGTCGGCCGGCAGTTCGGGTCGTAGCTGACCAGGGCGCGCGGGTGGACGCGTTCGACGGCGGCGAGCACCGTGTGCGCCCCGGGCTCCAGCATGGCGGCGATCGAGCCGGTGTGGAGCCACTGCGTGTCCTCGAATAGCCGGGGCGCCGCGCGGTCCAGGGAGGGCAGCTCCCAGAGCAGGTCGAAGCTGTAGTGCGCCGTTCCCGACTTGTCCAGCCTGGCCAGGGCCACGCTGGAGGGCTGGGAGTCCGGCTCCAGCGGCGTCAGCACCGAGTTCCGGCGCAGATGGTGCAGGATCATGTTGCCGTAGTCGTCCCGGCCGTAGCGGCCCACGAACTGCACGGGCTGCCCCAGCCGGGCCAGCCCCACGGCCACGTTCAACGGACTGCCGCCCACATGGGACAGCGGCGCGGTGTTGTCGCTGGAGACGACGTCTACGAGGGCTTCCCCGATTACTGTCAGCACAGTGTCAACGTAGCAGAGCAAGTCCGCCGGCGGCAGGCCTAGGACGGACCCGGATCCAGGCGCCCGAGCACTCCGCGGACACTCTCGAATGCCGGGCTGGCGGGATCGATAAGGTCCATGTGGCCGCCCGGCACCGGGACCAGTTCCGCCCGGCCACCGGCAGCCCGCGCGGCGGCGACATAGCGCTCGGACAGCTCGAACGGCACCGCCTCGTCCTGCCTGCTGTGGAAGGCGTAGACGGGCACCGGCAGCGGAAGCCGGCGCATCGGGTCCGCCAGCGCGAACCTGTTCGGCTCGTCTTCCGGGCCGCAGCCCAGGAAGTTCCGGACCGCCTGGTCGCTCAGCCCCAGTTCCCACGCCCGGCGCAGGTCCAGCACCCCGGCCTGGCTGAGCACCGCGGTCAGCGGCACCACGGGATCCGCCCCGGCGCTTCCGGCCGGCAGGCCGCCGCGTCCTGCGGCCCACGCCGCGAGCTGCCCGCCGGCGGAGTGGCCCAGCCCGACCACCGCGTCCAGCGCCAAGCCGTGTTCGACCGCGGCGCCGGCCAGGGCATCGATGCCGGCGGCCACGTCCTCGAAGGTCCCCGGCCAGCCCCCGCCGTTGCCCGCACGCCGGTACTCGAGGTTCCAGCAGGCCCAGCCGCGCGCCGCCAGGTCCAGTGCCGCGGGCTGGCCCAGTTCGGCGGTATAGCGGGCGCGCCAGTAGCCGCCATGGACAATAACGACGACGGCGCGCCGGGGTTCGGCGGGCAGGTACAGCTGCGCGTACTGGCTGGGATTCGGGCCGTAGCCATAGCGGATGGGCTCCATCCGCAGTACTTTAGCTGCCCGTGCCTGCCCCGACGATCGGGCTGTCGTTGCCGTTCGATTCCGAGCCCGCGACGTCGTGCGCCGTCGTGCCGCGCAGGTGCAGCTTCCACGGCACCGGGACCCGGCGGCCCTCCTGCGGCCCCTTCCCCTGCAGCCGCTGCAGCAGCAGGTCCACCGCGATATGCTCGCTGGGATCCGGCCCGACCGTGCTGAGCGTGGGATTGGACTCCCGGCCCAGTTCGGAATTCTCCACGCCGATGATCTCCAGGTCCTCCGGGATGTTCAGGCCCTTCAACGTGGCCGCGCCGGAGACGCACAAGGCCTCCATGTCCGCCGTCGTGAAGAACGCCGTCGGCGGTTCGGGCAGGCTCAGCAGCTCCATCGCGTCATTCACGGCGGTGCGCCAGTTGCCACCCGAGGCCCGGACCAGCCGGTCATCGAGCTCGACGCCGGCCTTCTGCATCGCCGCACGGAACAGCTCGAACCGCGTGCCGCGCCGGCTGGCCGTCGCCAGCCCCCGGTGGATCACGCCGATCCTCTGGTGCCTCGCGGCCAGGTACCTGGCCGCCTCGGCCAGCCCGCCCTCGGCATCGATGGCCAGCACGTCGAAGCCCTTCGGCTCCAGGAACTGCGAAACCACCACCTGGGCCACGCCGCGCCGCGCCAGATCCTCGATGGTCCGGGTCTCCTCCTCCGACTCCGAGCTGAAGCCGAGGATGACCCCGTCCGCCCCGCCGGAGAGCATGAAGTTGCGCCACGCGTCCTGCCCCAGCAGGATCACGACCCGCAGCCCGTGCGACGGCAGGATCTGGTTGGCGGTCTCCACCAACGCCCTGTCCCACGGCGACTCCAAGGACTCGATCACGACCGCGACGGTGTCCGTCCGGCCGCGCCGCATGCCCTGCGCGGCACGGTTCGGCACGTAGCCCAGGTCCTTCGCCGCCTGCAGGACACGCTCCTTGGTCGGCTCGCTGATCCGCGTGGATCCCCCGCTGCGTCCCGACAGCACATAAGAAACTGTCGCTAGTGAAACGCCGGCCTTCTCCGCGACATCGCGGATGGTCGGCTTGAATAGACTCCCCATGGCCTGAACACTCTCTCCCCCAACAGATTGGCCCCCCTGGGTCAAGCGTAACGATTTCGCGTCCATTTGACAGGCCCGGACCTTGGAGAAATATTGAAACGTTCCGCTCAGAGGCTCCAGTCCGCTATTTCCGCCGGATCCTCGCCGAACTCCCGGGTGTGTCGCCGCGCCCGCATGCGCATGTCCTGCAGCCGCTGCCGCAGGCCGGTCTGGGACGATCCGAGCGCAGGAACCCTGTCGATCACGTCAATGGCCAGCTGGAAGCGGTCGATCCGGTTCATCATCGCCATGTCGAACGGCGTGGTGGTGGTGCCTTCCTCGACATAGCCACGCACATGCAGGTTCTCGTGGTTCGTGCGCCGGTAGGTCAGCCGGTGGATCAGCCACGGGTAGCCGTGGTAGGCGAAAATGATCGGCTTGTCGGTGGTGAACAGCCGGTCGAAGTCCCGGTGTTCCAGCCCGTGCGGGTGCTCCTTGGCATCCTGCAGCCGCATCAGGTCCACCACGTTGACCAGGCGGACCTTCAGCTGCGGCAGCTGCCGGCGCAGGATCCGCGCCGCCGCCACCGCCTCGGTGGTCGGCACGTCCCCGGCGCAGGCCAGGACCACGTCGGGTTCCTCGCCGGGCCGCTCGCTTCCCGCGAACTCCCACACCCCGATGCCCCGCTCGGCATGGTTGCGGGCGTCCTCCGGCGCCAGCCAGGTCAGCGACGGCTGCTTGCCGCAGACGACCACGTTCACGTAGTCCCGGGACGTCAGGCAGTGCTCGGCCACGGCCAGCAGCGTGTTCGCGTCCGGCGGCAGGTAGACCCGGACCACCTCGGGTTTCTTGTTCATGACGTGGTCGATGAAGCCCGGGTCCTGGTGCGAAAAGCCGTTATGGTCCTGCTGCCAGACGTGGCTGGAGAGCAGGTAGTTCAGCGACGCCACGGGCTGCCGCCAGGGCAGTTCCCGGTGCACCTGCAGCCACTTCGCGTGCTGGTTGAACATCGAGTCGACGATGTGCACGAACGCCTCATAGCAGTTGAAGACGCCGTGCCGACCGGTCAGCAGGTACCCTTCCAGCCAGCCCTGGCAGAGGTTCTCGCTGAGCACCTCCATCACCCGCCCGGCCCGGGCCAGATGCTCGTCCACGTCCTCGATGCGCTGCTGCCAGACCTTGTCCGTGGCCTCGTAGACCGCCTGGAGCCGGTTGGAGGCCGTCTCGTCCGGGCCGAACAGGCGGAAGTTGTGCGGATTCAGCCGGATGATCTCGCGCAGCCAGCCGCCCAGGTTCGCCATCGGGGAGACGCGTTCCGTGCCCGGTTCCTTAACGACGACGGCGAAGTCGCCGTATTCGGGAAGCACGAGGTCATGCAGCAGCCGGCCGCCGTTGGCATAAGGGGTGGCGCTCATGCGGCTGTTGCCGGCCGGCGCCAGGGCCGCGATCTCCGCGCGCAGCCCTCCGGCGCCGTCGAACAGTTCCTCCGGACGGTAGGACTGCAGCCACTGCTCCAGCTGCTCCAGGTGCGCACGGTTGGTCCGCACCTCGGACAGCGGCACCTGGTGCGCCCGCCACGTCCCCTCCACCGGCTTGCCGTCCACCGTTTCCGGACCGGTCCAGCCCTTGGGCGAACGTAGCACGATCATCGGCCAGACCGGCGCACTCTCCCCCGCGGGCCTGCCGCCGCCGGCTGCACGGGCCTCGGCCTGGATGCGACGGATGCCGGCGAGGCAGGTCTCGAGGGCATGGGCAAACTCCTCGTGCGCCCGGGCGGTGTCCCGCGGATCCGCCACGGTGACGAAGTGCGGCTCGTAGCCGTAGCCGCCCATCAGCGCCGCCAACTGCTCCTCGGGCATCCGGGCCAGCACAGTGGGGTTCGCGATCTTGTAGCCATTCAGGTGCAGGATGGGCAGCACCGCGCCATCCACGGCCGGGTTAAGGAAGGAGCTGGAATGCCAGCTGCCGGCCAGGGCCGCGGTCTCCGCCTCGCCGTCGCCGATGACGCAGGCCGCCACCAGGTCCGGGTTGTCGAACACCGCCCCGAAGGCGTGCGCCAGCGAGTAGCCGAGCTCGCCGCCCTCGTTGATGGACCCCGGCGTTTCCGGGGCGGCGTGGCTGGGGACGCCGCCGGGGTAGGAGAACTGCTTGAACAGGGCGCGCATCCCGGCTTCGTCCTGCCCCACATGCGTGTAGATCTCGGAGTACGTGCCCTCCAGCCACGCGTTGGCAACGTTAGCCGGCCCGCCGTGGCCAGGCCCGGTAATGAAGAGGAAGTCCTGCCCGGTCTCGGCGATCACCCGGTTCAGGTGCGCGTAGACAAAGTTGAGCCCCGGCGTCGTGCCCCAATGCCCCAGCAGCCGCGCCTTGACATCCGCCGGTTCCAGCGGCCGCCGCAGCAGGGGGTTGTCCCGCAGGTAGATCTGGCCGGCGCTCAGGTAGTTGGCCGCGCGCCACCACAGGTCGACCCCCTCAAGCCTGCCGAGGCTGCGCTGGTCGGCACCCGGGTTGGTCAGTGCTTCCTGCTGTTCGGTCACGTGCTCACTCCTTGTTGGTGCTGGTTTTGGTGCTTGCGCTGGCGGTTCAGGCTTCGGCTGCTGTTCCGGTTTGGGGTTCGGTTCGAGGTTCGGTTTCGACGACGACGTCGGACGGCTTCTTGTCCGGGCGGAAGCCGCGCCAGACCGGGTGGCGCAGCTTGCCGGCCTCAGTGCGTTCGCTGAACTGCACCTCGCCCACCAGCGCGGGCCGGACCCAGTGCGCATCGGCCGCGTCGGCGGAGGGAACGCCGGCCAGCGGCGGCGTCTTGCGGGCCATTTTCTTCAGCCGCGCCCCCACGGCCGCCAGGTCCCGCTCGGTCAGGCCGGAACCGACGCGGCCGAGATAGCGCAGCTCCGGCCCGTCCGGCACGGCCACGAGCAGCGAGCCGATCTTGCGCTCCCTGCTTCCCCTGCCCGGCCGCCAGCCGACGATGACCACTTCCTGGGTCGTCTGGTGCTTGATCTTGATCCAACTCCTCGAACGTGCTCCGTCCGTGTACGTGCTGTCCACCCGTTTGGCGATAACGCCTTCCAGGCCGAGCTCCTTGCTGGTGGCGATAGCTTGGGCCAGGGTGAGGTCCGCGTCAGGCGGCACCTGGACATGCCCGCCCGCCTCCACGGCCTTGGCGAGGATCTCCCGGCGCTGGCAGTACTCGAGTCGCAGCAGCGAGTGCCCGTCCAGGTGCAGCAGGTCGAACAGCATCAGGTGCACCGGCGTGCTCCTGGCGGCCTGGTCGATCTCGCGTTTCTTCGTGAGGTTCATGCGGGTCTGCAACAGGCCGAAGTCGGGGCGCCCGGCCTTGTTCAGCGCCACGATCTCGCCGTCCAGCACCGCCGTCGAGGCGTGCACCGCATCCGGCAAATCCGCCAGCTCCGGATAGGCGGCCGTGAGGTCGTTGCCGTTGCGGCTGATCAGCCGGACTCCGTTGTCCTCGATGATCGCGATCGCCCGGATCCCGTCCCACTTCATCTCGAACGCCCACTCGTCCTCGTCGGTGATGTCCGCGCCGCCGCCCTGCGAGGCCAGCATCGGCTTCACGAACTGCGGCTCGGCGTCCTTCGCCAGGTCGTCGTCCTGCCGCTCGTGCGACGTGCCTTTGCGGTAGGAGCCCGGCGTCTGGTCCTTCATCAGGTGCATCAGCCAGTTGTTCTCGCCGCGCTCCCCGCCGGTGTGGATCAGCGCATAACGCCGCGGCCCCGCCGGACCGCCGTCCCTGCTGAGCCCGCCGTCCTCGCGCCCGTGCAGGATGACGATGATCTCCTTGCCGTCACGCCATTTCTCCAGGTCATAGGTCCCCGCATCCCAGATGGTGACCTCGCCGGCCCCGTACTCGCCCTTGGGGATGCTGCCCTCGAATCCGCCGTATTCCAGCGGGTGGTCCTCGGTCTGCACGGCGAGGTGGTTATTGCCGGTGCCCGGCGGAGGCCCCTTCGGCACCGCCCAGGAGACCAGGACGCCCTCGCGCTCGAGCCGGAAATCGTAGTGCAGCCGCCGGGCATGGTGCTCCTGGATCACGAAGGTGTTCCCGGCCCGGTCAACCGGGCTGGCCTCCGGCACCGGCTCGGGGGTGAGCGACGCATCCCGCATGGAACGGTACTTGCTCAACCGGTCCGAGGCCGGCCCCGCGCCGCCGTCGTTCCCCTCCGCCTCCGCAGCGGCGTCCCGGGCCTCCTCCAGCGACTCCTCCGCCACCGTTCCGGTACCCATCCCGGCCAGCACATCGCCGAACTCCGCCACCCGGTCCAGCACCTGACGGTAGTCCAAATGGCCTAGGTCCGGGTCCTCGAGCTCCTCCCAGGTCCGCGGCGCCGCGACCATGGGATGCAGCCGGCCGCGCAGCGAATACGGGGTAATGGTGGTCTTGTTCCAGTGGTTCTGGCTCCAGTCGAGCAGCACCCGCCCCTGCCGCAGCGTCTTCTTCATGTCGCTGACCACCAGGTCCTTGTGGTCCGCCTCCAGCATGCGCGCCAGTTCATGTGCGACGTCGGACACCTCCTCGGAGGTCTGCCTTCCGTCGAGCGCGGCGTAGAGGTGGATTCCCTTCGAGCCGCTGGTCACCGGCCGCGGGTCCAGCCCCATGTCCTCCAGGATTCTGCGGACCAGCCGGGCCACTTCGGCGCACTCGGCCAGGCCGGTGCCCTCGCCGGGGTCCAGGTCCAGCACCATCCGGTCCGGATTGTTCCGCTTTCCGCGCGGGCCGAATTTCCACTGCGGCACATGGATCTCCAGCGCGCTGATCTGGGCCAGCCAAGTCAGCGTGGCCAGATCGTTGACCATCGGGTAGACGTTGGTGCCGCTCTTGTGCTCGATCGCGTGCCGCTTGATCCACGAGGGCGCCGAGTCCTCCAGGTTCTTCTGGAAGAACACTTCGCCCGGCTTGGCCGCCGTGCCGACGCCGTCGACCCAGCGCTTGCGCGTGACCGGCCGGTTCGCTGCGTGGGGGATCAGGTACGGCGCGATGCTTGAGTAGTAGGACAGGACGTCCGCCTTGGTGGTGCCGGTCTCCGGGTAAATGACCTTGTCCAGGCTGGTCAGCCTCAGGCGGTGCCCGTCCACCTCGACGATCTGCCGCTGGGCACTGCTTGTCCTGGCCATAGGCTTAGTCTTGCCAATTAGCGCCCCGATAGCTAGTAATTGCCAGCATGCTTGGTGTTGACTTGACCCATGCGAGCCATCTGGAAAGGGGCCGTGGCCTTCGGGCTGGTCAACGTCCCGGTCAAGCTGTACAGCGCCACCGAAGACCATGACGTGAAGCTCCACCAGGTCCACGAGAAGGACGGCGGGCGGATCCGGTACCAGCGCCGCTGCGAGGTCTGCGGGAAAGTGGTCGAGTTCAAGGACATCGACAAGGCCTTCGACGACGGCGAACGCACGGTCGTGCTCAGCGACGAGGACCTGGCATCGCTGCCCGTGGAGAAAAACCGGGAGATCGACGTCGTCGAGTTCGTCCCGAGCGACCAGATCGACCCGATCATGTTCGACCGCAGCTACTACCTGGAGCCGGATTCGAAGTCCACCAAGGCCTACGTGCTGCTGCGCAAGACGCTCGAGGACACGGACCGGACGGCAGTGGTGAAGTTCGCGCTGCGGCAGAAGACGCGGCTCGCGGCGCTGCGGGTGCGCGGGGATGTGCTGATGCTGCAGACGCTGCTCTGGGAGGACGAGGTCCGCGAGGCCAGCTTCCCCTCGCTGGAGGAGACGGTGCGGATCTCGGCGAAGGAGCGCGATATGTCGGCCGCGCTGGTGGAGTCCTTCTCCAGCGACTTCAAGCCCGACGAGTTCACGGACGAATACCAGGAGCAGCTCCGCACGCTGATCGACGCCAAGATCGAACAGGGCGAGTCGCTGGACACCGAGGCCACGTTCGGCGAGGAAGGCGAGGAAGAGGGCGGCAAGGTCCTGGACCTGATGGAGGCGCTGCGGCGCAGCGTGGAAAAGAACCGCGAGGGCAAGAAGCCTGCGGCCGCGAAGGAGAAGGCGGCGGAGGAGCCCAAGGCCAAACCGGCGTCGAAGACGTCCGGCCGGAAGACCGCCGCGAAAAAGGAGGAGGACGAAGAGGCCGCGCCGAAGCGCCCCCGGGCCAAGGCCAGCAAGGGCGCCTGACGCGCGCTACTGGCGGTAGCTCTCGACTTCGTCAACCGGGCGGACGCGGGCGTCCTCTGGATCGTCGCCGGCCTTCCGTTTCGCGCGGCGCTGGCGCAGCAGGTCCCAGGACTGGTCCAGCTGCTCCTCCAGCCGGGCCAAGTCGGCGGCGCGGGCCTCGGCCTGCTCGCTGTCCTCGGCGCCGATCTCGCGCAAACGCTGCTCCTGCTGGATCAGGTCTTCGATCCGGCGGTGGATATCGTCGTCCATGGTGGACCTCCTGCTCGCTCCGGCTTGCTGGCTCGGTTATCAGGCTACTGAGGCTTGCCGCTCCCGGCCAGCAGTTTTTCCACCTCCGCCTCCCCGAGCACGGGCTGGCGGTATTCGTCGCTGAGGATGCTCCGCATCGCGTCGGCATACTCTTCGTTCGTGGAGGCCATCGCGTCCGCCGCGTACACCACACGGAAGTTGTTCGCGAAGGCGTCGGCCGCGGTCTGGGCCACGCAGTTGTGGGTCGCCACCCCCGCCAGGACCAGCCGGCCGGCGCCGAAATTCCGCAGCCGCAGCAGCAGGTCCGTGCCCATGAAGGCGCTGTCCCGGGTCTTCACCATGCGCGGCAGGCCCTCGTGCCGCAGGCCGTCGACGAACTCGGCCTGCTCGCTCCCGGAGAAGATGAAGCCCTGGTCGTCGTCGAGCATGCTCAGCGTCCAGGTGGACTTGTCCCGCTCGTGCTCGGTGCAGACCAGCAGCACCGGAACATCGTTGGCGGCGGCCGCGGCGACCAGGCGGTTGCAGGCCGCCACCACCTCGTCCTGCCGACTGCGCAGGGCCTCAGCCTCGAAGTAGGCCTTCTGCATGTCGATGACCAGTACGGCCGTCCCGGAGCTGTCCATGGATCCTCCTAAGGTTTCCAACCATTTCCACCCATTTTGAAAGCAAGCTTAGCTATCCCTTGACGGCCTGCGTCCAACAGGGTGGGGTGGGAGTTGACCTTTGCAGAAAGGACAGTTGGATGAAATCGCTCTGGCTAGACACCGCGCCCGCCATTCCCGCCGATTCCTTCGAGCCGGGAGCCGAGTACGACACCGTCATCACCGGCGCCGGGCTCACGGGCCTCGCCACCGGCGTGCTGCTGGCGCGCGCCGGCCAGCGCGTCGCCATCCTCGAAGCGCGCAGTACCGGGGCGGTGACCACCGGCAATACGACGGCGAAGGTCTCGCTGCTGCAGGGCCGCCAGCTCTCCAGGATCACCGCGCACCACGGCGCCGGTACCGCCCGGGCCTACGTGGAGGCGCAGCGCGAGGGCCAGGCGTGGCTGCTGCGCTTCTGCGAGGAACACAACATGGCCTATGAGCGGCGCGACGCGTACACCTACGCAGCCACCGGGCAGGGCGTCGCCGACCTGCGCACCGAGCTGCAGGCCGCCACCGACGCCGGGCTCGGCGGAGAATACGTCGAAGCGGCACCGGAACTGCCCTTTCCCGTTGCCGGGGCGCTGCGCCTCGCGGACCAGGCCCAGGTGCACCCGATGGAACTGCTCGCCGGGCTGGCCGCCGAGCTGCGCGAACGCGGCGGGGTGCTGATCGAGCGGATCCGCGCCACGAACGTCTCGGTCACCCGGGATGCCAGCGGATCCCGCCGCGCCGAGGGCGGGCAGGCCGGCCGCAGGCTGACCGTGCACAGCGCGGCCGGCCAAGTCACCGCGGAGCACGTGGTGCTGGCCACCGGCACGCCGATCCTGAACCGCGGCGGGCATTTCAGCGTCCTCAAGCCGCAGCGCTCCTACGCGGCCGCGTTCAACGTGCCCGGCGGCATCCCGTCCGGCATGTACCTCTCCATCGATGCCCCCACCCGCAGCCTCCGCACCGCCGCGCACGCCGGGCGGCAGGTGCTCGTTGTCGGCGGCAACGGGCACAGCGTCGGCCGGCAGCAGCATACCAAGGGCAACCTCGAGGATTTGGTCCGCTGGACCAAAGACCAGTTCCCCGGCGCCGAGCTGACGCACAGCTGGTCCGCGCAGGACTACGAGCCCGCCGCCGCGGTCCCCTACGTGGGCCGGCTGTCCTTCGCCGAGGACCGGATCCTGGTGGCCACCGGCTTCAATAAGTGGGGCCTGACCAATGCGGCGGCCGCGGCGCTGGCCCTGTCCTCCACCCTGCTCGGCGGCGCGAAGCCCTGGGCCGCGAAACTCTACAAGGCAGGGATCGCGCCCCAGGACGCGCTCTCCACGGTCCAGACCAACGCCGAGGTCGGCCTGGAACTGGTAGCTGGCTGGCTCGGCGGCCTGACGCGCACCTCCCAGACGTCCCCGCCCGAGGGCCAAGGCACCGTAGTGCGGGGGAATGCGCGGCCCGTCGGGGTGAGCACCGTGGACGGGACCACCCGCCGGGTCAGCGCCATCTGCACCCATCTGGGCGGCGTGTTGAACTGGAACGACGCGGAGTGCAGCTGGGACTGCCCGCTGCACGGCTCCCGCTTCGCGCCGGACGGCACGGTACTGGAGGGACCGGCGACGCGCGACCTTGAGGTGAAATAACGCACCCGATGCTGCCCTGAACCACGCCATGCGGCCTTCACTCCCTGTTCACCGGCCGTTAACGCTAGGCTCGAGGCGATGGCACGCAAAAAACTCCGCCCGACCGTCCTCGCCGCCGCCCTGCTCACGCTGCCGCTGGCAGGCTGTGGCTCCGACTACCCGCTGGGGGCAGAACAGGAATCCGCCGCGCAGCATGGCTCGGATCTGGAGGGCACGCTGTCCGGCGCCGGCTCTTCCGCACAGAACGCCGCCATGGACGCCTGGCGTGCGGAATTCGCCCAGCTGAATCCGAAGGTCCAGATGCAGTATTCGCCGGACGGTTCGGGGGCCGGCCGCACGGCTTTCCTGGCCGGGGCCGTGGACTTCGCCGGCTCGGATGCGTATTTGGACGACGAGGAAATGGAACTCGCCAAGAATGTCTGCGGATCCGGCGGTGCCTTCAACGTTCCTGCCTACGTGTCGCCGATCGCCGTCGGCTTCAACCTCCCCGGCATCAGCGAACTGAACCTGGATGCGGCGACCATTGCCCGGATCTTCAAGGGCGAGATCGCCGCCTGGAACGACCCGGCCATTGCCCGCCAGAATCCCGGAGTGGAACTGCCGGACCTGCCGGTCTCCCCGGTCACCCGCGGCGACGACTCAGGCACCACCGAGAACTTCACCGAGTACCTGCATGCCGCGGCCCCCGAGGCGTGGACCCCAGATCCTTCCGACGCCTTCCCCGCCGAATACGTCGGCGAAAACGCCCAGGGCAATGCCGGCGTCGTCAGCCAGGTCGCGCGTACCCAAGGGGCCGTAACCTACGCCGATGACTCGGCCGTCGGACCCCCGCTGGGCAAGGTGAACCTCAAGGTCGGAGACGACTATGTGCCGGTGACCGCCGAAGCGGCGGCCAAGGCCCTGGATCAATCGAAGCCCGTTGAGGATCGGCCCGAGGGCGACCTGGCACTGGAACTGAACCGGACCACGACGGCGGCGGGAGCCTACCCGCTTCTGCTCGTCTCGTACCACGTGTACTGCAGCAGCTACGAGGACGCGCACAGGGCCGAACTCGCCAAGACCTTCGCCAACTACGTGCTGAGCCAGGAAGGCCAGGCCGCGGCCGCCGAGTCCGCCAAGTCCGCGCCCCTCTCCGAGCGCCTCTCGACGCAGGCGATCGAGTCGGTGGACCGGATCAGCGCCCGGTAGCTCCGCCTTCGGGGTCCCTCGCCGCCTCCGGCGCCGGACCGGCGCCTCGGGCCCCGGCGGCATCCGCGGCCCGGTGGCGCGGGCTGGCCTCGCCCATCTCGCCGTGCCCGCCCGGCTGGTCCTTGGCCGCCGCCGGGTCCTGCATCGGGATGTCCGGCAGTTCCGTGACACCGGGCGGGAAGCCGCCGCCGGCCGTGCCGCCAAAGTAATCGTGGCTGCCGAGGCCATGCTCCGGAACCCCGTGGTGGGTGAGCGTGCCGCCGGACTCGACAAAGTCCTTGAAACGCCACAGCTCGTTGCGGACCTCCCGGTGGTCCGAGCCCACGCGGTGGCCGGCCTTCTGCACCACGGAGCCGGGCTGCCAGTCGATTGATACGGACATCCGGGTGTGCCCATTGTCGATCGGGGTGAACACCATCACGCCGCTGTGCGGGATGTCCCCGGTCCCCTCCCAAGCCACGCGCTTGCCCGGATCGTCCGAGGTGATGCGCGTGTCGAATTCCCGGCGCCGTCCCGCGATCTTGACCACCCAGTGATGGGCCCCGTCGCCGGTCCGGATTACCCGCTCTACGCTGCGCATGAACAGGCTGAAGGCTTCAAAATCCAGCCACTGGCCGTACGCGTCCTCCGCGCCGAGGGTAAGGTCGATGGTCTCTTCGATGCGTGCCATGGGAATCCCTCCACTGACGATAAATCAACGGTACCCAGCACCGGCACGCGCGGCAATGGTCCGGCCGCGGCTCAGGCCTCGCCGGCCTCCGGCTCGTTGTCCGGGTCGTTCAGGGTGCCGCCCGGGACGTCCTGGACCGGGGCGGAGCCGGCGGCCTTGTCCGACTTCGCCGCCGGATCCTCGATCGGCAGGTCGTCCTTGCCGCTGGCACCGGGCGGGAAACCGCCGGCCCCCGTTCCGCCGTAGTAGTCCGTGCTGCCCAGTTCGTCCTTCGCCTTGCCCCGGCCGCCCGCGTCCGGTTCGCCCTCGCCCCTGTGCCGCATGCTTGGCTTCCTCTCGTCGTCTTCCGGACCTTCACGTTTCGTCCCACCGTACGCAACAAGCCCCGGCCCGGCAACGGAATGCCGGGACTGCCCGCCGCTCCCGCCCATTAAAGCCCGACGGCGGACGGTTCCCTTCGCTGCGGGAGGGAACCGTCCGCCGTCGTCAGTGCTTTGCGTGCTGCGCAGCGGGCTGCGGGCTGCGGGCTGCCTTAGTTCGAGGGCAGGACGAACGCGGCGTCAACGTTGATGGTGACCTTGTCGCCGACCAGCACGCCGCCGGCCTCCAGCGCGGCATTCCAGGTGATGCCGAACTGCTTGCGGGAGATCTGGGTGGTGGCGGAGAAGCCGGCGCGGGTGGCACCGAACGGGTCGACCGCCATGCCGCCGAACTCGACGTCGAAGACCACCGGCAGGGTGGTGTCCTTGATGGTCAGATCGCCGGTCAGCTTGAACTCTTCCGGGGTGCCCTCGACGCCGCTGGCCTTGAAGGTCATGTTCGGGTACTGCTCGACGTCGAAGAAGTCGGCGCCCTTGACGTGGGCGTCGCGGTTGTCATCGTTGGAGTCGAAGGACGAGGTCTTCACCACGGCCTGCACGGACGAACCCTCGAGCGTCTCGCCGACCACCAGGGTGCCCTCCGCGTCGGTGAACTGGCCGCGCACCTTGCTGATGCCGGCGTGGCGGACGATGAAGCCGACCTCGCTGTGGGCCAGGTCCAGGTTCCAGGTTCCGGGGCTGAGTTCGATGGCCATGAGTGCCTCCTAGGCGTTGCGTATCCGACAGCATATTCATGCTTTCGTATGTAACTGTAGCGGCAAATTAGTTGATGCGTCAACATAACATGCATCACGCTGCCGCCGCTGCAATAGTTCCGCCCGATGATGGAGCGGAGGCGACGGCGAGGCTACCTCCCCGTGAACTCCGGCTTTTCCTTGGCCAGGAAGGACCGCGTGCCGATGCGGGCGTCCTCGGTGCCGAACGCGGCGGCGAAGGCCTCGCGCTCCAGCTGCAGGCCTTCCGCGGTCGGCAGTGCGGCCACGGCGTCCACGGTGCGCTTGGCCCGCGCAACCGCCGCCGGCGACTTGGCAGCGATTTCCGCTCCGGTGGCGGCCGCCGCTTCCAGCATCTCCTCGCGGGTGTCGAAAACCTGGTTGACCAGGCCAATCTCCAAGGCGCGCGCCGCGTCGATGGCGCGGCCGCTGTAAATCAGCTCCTTGGCCCGGGCCGGACCCACCAGCTGCGGCAGCCTGACCGTTCCGCCGAAGCCCGGAATCAGGCCCAGGTTCACCTCCGGCTGGCCGAACCTGGCGTTCGCCGTCGCGTAAATGAAGTCGCAGGCCATCGCCAGCTCCAGGCCGCCGCCCAGGGCGAAGCCGTTGACGCAGGCGATCACCGGCACGGGCAGCTGCTCCAGCGCCCGCGTGACCTCCAGCATGGCGCCGCTGTACCCGGCGGCCTGCTCCCCGGTCATGTCGGCCAGCTCGCGGATGTCGGCGCCCGCCGCGAACGCCTTGGCGCCCGAGCCCGTGAGCAGCACGCAGCGGATCCCGGCCGCCTCCGGCGATCCCAGTTCCTCCACCATGCGCGCCAGCTCGGCCACCACGCGGCTGCTCAGCGCGTTCATGGCCTCCGGCCGCTCCAGCGTGACGGTGGCCAGCGCTTCGGCCCGCTCGATCTTCAATGTCTCGTACTGCTGCATACCGGTCCTGCCCTCTTCCGTCCCGTTGACTACGCCTACGCCTGCGACTCCAGCAGGCGCACCGTGTCGGCCACCTGCTGCTGCCCGCCGGCCACGTGCCAGCGGTACCCCTTGACCTGCACGACGGCGGTGTCCCCGCCGGCCGCTTCCACCAGCGCCTTGCCGGGGAGCCAGTCCCATTCCGGCAGCCCCTGCTGCAGCCACACCCCGAAGATGCCAGCGGACGTCGCCGCGAGCTCGCAGGAGGCGGAGCCCCAGGTGCGATAGGTGGCCGCCCCGAGCACCGCCGCGAGGTAGGGCTCTGCGGCGTTGTCGTCGCGCAGGTAGGTGTGGTGCAGGTAGGCCGCGGCGCAGCTCTGGTCCAGCGGGGCATTGGCCAGTACGGATGCCGGGACCCCGTTGCGGGTGGTCGGACGGTCCTGCCCGCCCAGCCAGAGGGCATCCTCCGCGGGGTGGTACACGGCGCCCAGCTGCACCCCGCCGTCGTCCTTGAGGGCCAAAGCGGCGCACCAGTACGTCGCCCCGGTAAAGAAGTTGTAGGTCCCGTCCACCGGATCGATCACCCAGGTCCGGCCCGAAGTTCCGGTGAACTCGGACCCCTCCTCGCCGAAGATGCTGTCCTGGGGCCGCACCCGGCGCAGCGTGTCCACCACCAGCTTCTCGGCCGCCATGTCCGCCGCCGTCACCACGTCGGAGATGCTCGTCTTCTCCTCGAACGTCGTCACGTCGGAGCGCATTCGCGCGGCCAGCTGGGCCGCGGAGCGCACCAGCCAGGCGGCCAGCTCGGCATCGTCAAGATGGTCAGGGTTCTGCGGCAGCGTCATGGCACCAGCCTAACGGCGGCCGGTCACCGTCCGTGACGCTTGGGGCGCCGGCCCTTCGGCGGCTGCCGGCCCTTGGGGCTCTTGCCCTTGGTCCCCTGGCCGCCCTTAGTGCCGCTTTTGGCAGCGCTTTTGGCTCCGCCCTTGGCGCCTGCCGGGGTGCCGCCCTGCCCGCCGGCGCCGGCGCCCTTCCGGCCCCGGGTGTCCTTCTTCGCCTCGGCCTCGCGGCGCACCGAGGGCTGGCGCGAGCTGTGGGCCGTGCGTCCTCGCACCACGCCGATGAACTCCTCGATGACCTCGTCGGTCCGCTCCGTTAGCCAGGCCAGGCCGACTTTCGTCTCCGGGTAGTCGGCCACGATCCGGCTGATGACGTCCTTGCGGCTGTAGTGCCGCGCCACGGACATCGGCAGGACCATGACTCCGGCCCCCGAGGCCACCACTTCCACGCCCGTCCTGGCTCCACCCATCTCCGCCGGGTCCAGCACCGTGAACGCGGCCAGCTCCGCGGCCGGGACCTCCTCGTCATAGAGCTCGAGCTCGTGGTCCTTCGGCGCCACCACGACCGGCCGCTCGGTGTACAGCGGGATCAGGCTCAGTTCCTCCGGACCCGTCGGCCGCTCGGCGTCCGCCGCCTGCCGGATGAAGCACATATCCGCCCGGCCGTCGCGCAGGACCTGCAGTTGCTCGTCCTCGCCGCAGGCCAGCACGCGCAGCGGGATGTCCGGCATCCGGTCCGCCCAGCGGCGCGTCCACTTGTCCGGGACGACGCCGGGGACCAGGCCGATGGTCAGCGTCCGCTGCCCGGTGGTGTCCGTGTCCATGGGTTCCTCTCGGCTGCGCGCCCGGCGGGCCCGGTCCTTCAATAGATTAGCCGAGGGCGGCTACGCTGGTCCCATGACAACCGCGCGACCGTCCCAGACCATGAAACCGGCCACAGCAGCCAAGAAGCTGGGCATTTACCTGCCGGCGGCACCTCAGGAGTTCCAGGACAACCCCGTCTCGCGCGAGGAATTCGACCAGCTCCAGGCAAATCCGCCGCAGTGGCTGCAGGACCTGCGGCGCAACGGGCCGCACCCCCGGCCGGAGGTCGCCCGGAAGCTCAACGTCTCCATCGGCGGCCTCGCCCGCGGCGGCATCACGGATCCGCTGACGACGGCGGAAATCACCGCGCTGCTGCAGGATCCGCCCCAGTGGCTGGTCGCCGAGCGCGCGTCCTTCGCCGCCGTCCGCGCCGAGGAGCAGCGGCTCAAGCAGCGCACCGACACCGCCTCGAGCTAGGCCCCTGCCGGACCGGCCGTCGAACCAGCTCAATCCATCGGACCAGGCTGGCCGCCGGGCCCGGGCCCGCCGGAACGGTCCTGCGATACTAGTCCTGGTGCAGCTGGACGAGGTTGCCGCAGCCGTCGTCGAACACCGCGGACAGGATGCCCGAGGGATCCGGCTGCGGCTCGGCGGTGAACTTCACGCCCCTGGCGCTCAACCGCTCATACTCTGCCTGCACATCGGGGACCCCGAAAACGATGGTGGGCATGCCGGCGTCGTACACGCCCTTCATGTAGGCCTCGCCGAGCGGGTTGTCGCTCGGCTCCAGCAGCAGGCCGGTCCCCTGCCCCTCCTCGGGTGACTTCACGATGTAGAGGAAGTACTCAGGCATCGCGACGAGCTCTTCGAAGCCCAATACCTCGGTGTAGAACTTGAACGCTTCCGCCGGGTCTTTGACATGGATGCTGCACATTTTGATCCGCATTGTGTGAGCCTATCGCGGACCCGCTGCCAACCCGAGTACCCCGGACAAAAAGCAAGGGTCCCGGTCCGAAGACCGGGACCTTGCTGCCACCTGGGTGTCGGCTGATTCAGCCAGCCTGGCCAGCAGCGGGCCTTCTGCGAGGTGCTAGCCGACCTGGCCTTCCGCCGCTTTGCGCGTGGTGAACGGCAGGACCAGCCGGGACTGGTGGGCGGCGTCGCGGTAGATCTTGTGGGTGACCGGCCGGCCGACGGGCAGGTGGAAGGCGTCCGGCGGCAGCAGCGCGTTGTGCTCGTCGGCCAGCGGTTCGGCGTTGGACAGCTCCACCGTCAGCTTGTGGCCCGGCTTGAACGTGTTGGCGAACGGGTAAAGACGCAGCACGTACTCCTCGATCTGCCCGGGCTCCACCGGTACCGTACGGCTGTGCGGGTGGTAGGGGTTTCCCTCGGTTGTGCGGTCGTCGAGCTCGCGGTGCGAGGCCTTGAGATAGCCGCTGGTGATCAGCTGGCGCTTCCCGTTCGGGGCGTAGTCCCACAGCCGCAGGATGAAGTTGGTGTCCGGCTGGTCGATCTCGGCGAAGATGTGGGCGGCACCGGTGCCGATCATCTCGGTGTCCTCTTCGAACGGCGCGGTGCTCCAGCTGATGATCTCCACCTTGTCCGTCACCGTCAGCGGCGCCTGGTAGAAGCCGTCCGGGGCGGCGTACTCGGCACCCATCAGCTCCGGCTCGGTCGAGAGCTTGTGGCGGGGGCGCAGGTAGAGGGACTTGTACTCGACGTCCTTCGGCGGCCACTGGTCCGCGGTGGCGATTTCGCGCGAGCCCTCGACGAAGACGCTGACGGCCGGCTCATCCATGACGCCGTTGTCGATGCCCTTGATCCAGTGGTCGTACCAGCGGAACATCTTGTCGTGTTCCTCGATGAAGGGGCGGGACTGCATCGGCGGGTAGGGGCCGATGGTCAGCTTCTTGGGGCCCTTCAGTTCATTGAACAGCTCGATGGTGCCGTCCATGGTCCAGCCGCGGCCCTGGTCGATCTGCAGCCAGACCGGAATGTCGATGTTCGGGGCCAGCGTGATGGGATTGCGCTCCTCGTACCAGTCCCCGTCCAGCTCGTTCATGACGATGTCGAACCAGGCCTCGTGGTTCTTCGGGTAGTTCAGCACGTGCACCAGGTTCGGCCACGCGGCGACGTCCGGGTCCTGGAGGCGCTTCTCGACGAGCTTCTTCAGTTCCTCGGGAGAGTACTTCTCGATCATGCGGGACTTGACGTTGTCGGTGAATGCCCAGCCGGAGTCGCCGCCGCGGCCCTCGCGGGCGGCGCGCGGCATGAACCACATGACGCCGCCGTGGTAGGTGGTCTCGTAGAAGTCGTAGTGTCCGCCGGAAACGAAAATCGCCTTCAGGCTCGGCGGGCGCTCGGCCGCAGCCAGCACCTGCATGGAACCGAAGTAGGAGATGCCGACCATGCCGACATTGCCGTCGCACCACGGCTGCGCCGCGACCCACTCGATGAAGTCGTAGGCGTCCTGGCCCAGGGAGACACCGCCGGCATTGTAGTTGCCGATGTGCTCACCGCCGGAAGCGCCGGAACCGCGCAGGTCGCCGATGACGTGGACGTAGTCCTCCTTGACGATGCGGGCAATGTCGCCGGCCTCGATGCAGCCGTCCCACATCGGGCTCGGACGGCGCTGCGGCGGAGTGGTGAGCGCCAGCGCCTGCAGTTCCTTGCCGTAGGGGCTCAGCGCGACCAGCGCCGGACGCGGCTTGTCCTCGAGGCCCTGGTAGGTGTCCGCGGCGAGCTCAACGCCGTCCCGCATCGGGATCCGCAGGTCCTTGCGGATGGCGATCTTCTCCCCGCCCGCATTCCACGTCGTGAAATCAGTCATGAGTGTGCAGCTCCTTAGCAAACAATGAGTGTCCGCCGAGGTGCTAGCCCCGGCGTGACTCAAGCATATTATTATAATAAAGTCGGTGTGTGCAAGGCCATATCGTCGTTGCGATCCGCTCGCGGCGCTGAAAGGCTCGGAGCGGGGGCACCGGCCCTCCCCCGACGTGGCCGCCGACCATCGGACCCGGAAATGGGTCGCGGAGCCGAGGAGAGAATGATGACGCAAGAAGTGCCAGTCCATCCGCTGGTGTCGCCCTGGGGCCGCTTCGGCCTGTACAGCTTTTTTATCGACGCACCCGAGCCGGCCATTGTGGACACCGGAATCGCCTCGTCTCCCCCGGAGGGCATGGCCCCGGCCCTCGAAAAGCTCGGCCGCAGCATCGAGGACGTGCGCTGGATCTTGCTGACCCACGGCCACATCGACCACCTTGGCGGCGCCCACGCGCTGTGGGAGCTCACCGGCCGACGCGCGCAGGTCGTGATCCATCAGGCCGACGCACCCCTGTTGCGCTCCCGCCGTGCACACGTTGACCAGTACCTCTCCGTGCGGCAGCAGTACCTGCAGGACCCGGAGGCCGAGGCCAAGCAGACCGGCATGGCCCAACAGGCCATCTCGGGCGAGATGGAGCCGACCAGGCTGGTCAAGGGCGGCGAGACCCTGTCCCTCGGCGGGGACGTCTCCGTGTCCGTGCACCATATCCCGGGCCACACCGCCGGATCCGTCGCCTACGTCATCGACGGGCAGGACGACGTCTTCGTCGGGGACGCGGTCCAGGCCCACGGCGCCGCCAACGGCTTCCCGGGCTACGAAGACCCGGCCGCCTACCGCTCGAGCCTGGAGTACCTGCGCGACGAAATCCGGCCGAACCGCCTGTTCCTGGGCCACCCCTACCGCGGTCCGGGCGGAGAGCCTTACGAGATCGGCCTGGACCGGGAGGGTGCCCGGCAGGCCCTGCAGCAGAGCATCGACCTCGAGGCCCGCATCGCCGACGCCGCCCGGCGCTGCCTGAAGGACGGCCTGCAGGATACGGACTCGCCCTATTCCCCGTTCGCCCGGGTCGCCGAGGAGCTCGGCTACACCGGCGACCCCACGCTGGAGCCTTCCCCGTTCTTCACCACCCTCGACGGCTACCGCCAGCGGTTCGACGCCGCCCGGTGATTCTCATTGGGTAGTCCGCGGCCGTCGGCCCGGGATCTTTCCCCGGAGAACGACGGCGGCGCGCACCTTTCGCCAGGTGCGCGCCGCCGTGGCGAGCAGGAACGGGAAGGCCGGATCCCGCCGTCGTGATCTGAACTGCCGCGGTCCTGCCGCTCCGACGCACGGGACCGGTGAGTCGAGCCCGCGCCGTCGTATTCTCCGGGTTACGACGCGGAAGCGGGCGCCTCCTCCGCGGCAACTTCGCTGCCCGCAGCCCGGCCCTTGCCCCGGGAGAGCGGTACGAACAGGAATGCCAGCGCCGCGACGAGGCCGGGGATGGCGAAGAAGAGGAAATTCATTTCGACCGGAAGGCTGAGCGTCAGGAGCACGCCGCCGAACATCGGTCCGACGATCGCGCCCATCCGGCCGACGCCCGAGGCCAGCCCGATCGCCGTCGACCGCATGAAGGACGGGTAGTACTGGGAGACGAAGGCGTAGGAAATGTTCTGCGAGCCCATGGTGCACGCACCGGTAAGCGCCACGAGCAGCAGCAGGACGCCCATGTTGTTGCCGAAGCCCAGCAGGGCCAGCGAGACCGCGGAGATTGCGAACATGGGGACGAGCACCCTCTTGACGCCCCACTTGTCGGCGAGCCGGCCCAGCACCAGGGTGCCGACTATGGCCCCCACGTTGAGGACGATCATGAACGTCAGGCTGGAGCCCATCGCGTAGCCGGCTTCGACCATCAGTTTGGGGAGCCACGTGGTCAGGCCGTTGACCATCAGCAGGCACATAAAGAAGGCGACCCAGATCATCAACGTGCCGAGTGCGCGGCGGTTCTTGAACAGCGCGCCGACCGGGCTGCCCGGTTCCTTCTCCTGGAGTCCGGTGAATTCCACCTCCGCCGGGAGGGCCCGGCCGTTGACCTTGGACAGGGCCGAACGAAGCTCGTCGAACCGCCGCTGCTCGAGGAGCATGGCCGGCGAGTCGAGGAAGTACTTGGTCATGAAAGGCAGGAACAGCAGCGGAATCAGGGCCACCCAGTAGACGCTGTGCCAGCCGAATGAGGGCAGCAAAACCATCGCGACGAAGGCGGCGAGGATGCCGCCCACCGAGAAGAAGCACATGACGACCGCCACCAGGCTGCTGGCCCGGTTCTTCGGCGCATAATCGGTCAGCATGGCGATGACGCTGGGCAGGATGCCGCCGATCCCGAGGCCGCCGAGGGCGCGCAGGACGGAGAACTCGACGGGGCCCGGGGCGACGGCGCAGAGGGCTGTCGCGGCGCTGAAGAGGACGATGCTGGCGGTGAGCATGCGCTTCCGGCCGAAGCGGTCGGCCAGGATTCCGAAGAGGATGGCGCCGACCATCATGCCGAAGAGCCCGTAGCTGCCGATGGCGCCGGCCTCGACCGGCCCCAGGCCCCACTCCTTCATCAGCACCGGCAATACCGAGCCGTAGACGACCAGGTCGTACATGTCGAAGGTGATGATGAAGCAGGCCCAGAAGAGCATGCCGACGTGGAAGCGGCCGAAGCCGGCCCCGCTGATGAAGTCCCTGATGTTGATTGTTGTCATGGTGGTTCCCGATGGTTGACGGTGCCGCGGGGAGCGGCACGTAACGATGAGGTGGAGACACGACGGCGGCACGAGCCCAGAGGACTCGTGCCGCCGCAGTGGGGGTGGGGAGGGGCCCCGGTCGGCTAATCCTGGTTCAAGAAATCGGCAGTCTCTTCGATAGCCCGGTAGAACTCCGGAATCCAGGAGAAGTTCTGGACGAAGCCGTGGTTGGCCCCCGCATAGCGGCTGACCTTCACGTCGACCCCGGCGTCCTTCAGGCGCTGGCCGTAGAGTTCCCCCTCGTCCCGCAGGGGGTCGAACTCCGCCGTGATGACCAGGGCCTTGGGCAGGCCGGAGAGGTCCTCGCGCTTGATCGGAGAGACCAGCGGATCCGCCGGATCCGCGCCGCTGTCTATGTAGAAGGCGTTGAAGGGCTTCAGGCCGGCGGTTTCCAGCCCGTAGCCTTCGGCATTCTCGCGCAGCGATTCGTAGCGGTCGACGTCGAAGTCCAGGTCCAGCGACGGGTAGAACAGGATCTGGTGCGTGATCCGGTCGAACCCGTCGTCGTGGGCCTTGGCAGCGACGGCGGCCGCGAAGGTGCCGCCCGAACTGTCGCCCGCGATGGCGAGGTTCTGCCCGTCCCAGCGCAGGGTTTCGCCCTGCTCGGCGGCCCAGCGGACCACTCCGTAGCAGTCGTCCAGGCCGGCCGGGAAGGCGGCCTCGGGCGCCAGCCGGAAACCGACCGAGATGACCTTATAGCCGGTCTCCTTGGCCAGCGACCGTGCGACGTGGTCGTGGGTGTCCAGGCTGCCGAGGAAGAAGGCGCCGCCGTGGAAGTACACCAGCACTCCGTAGGCGTCCGCTTCGGCCGGCGTGTAGATCCGCACCGGCACGTCGCCGGACGGCGTCGCGGCCGTAGCGTCCTCCACTGCGTGCAGCGGAATCCGGTCCTCCAGCGGCGGGACCTGTGCCGCCTCGCCGGCGCGCATGGCCTGCGGGTTCAGCGGCGAGCCGTCGGGCGCCGGGAGGGTGCTGAGGATCTTGGCGATTTCGGGATGGATCGGCACTGGGCTACGCCTCCTTGGCGGCCGCGGGGCTCTGCGACGCGGGCTTCTGGCCGGGGAAGACGTCGTTGACCTCGTCCTCGGTCCAGCCCTGGCGTGAGATGCGCTGCAGTTCGTCCGTCACCGGTTTGCGGGTTGCCTGGAAGAGGGCCAGTGCCTCCTTGACGGAACCGGCCTCGGCGAGAGCGTCGGCGAGGGCACCCGCGTCCTCGATGGCCGAGTTCGCACCCTGGCCCTGGTGGTGCAGCATCGAGTGGGCCGCGTCGCCCATGATGACGACGGAGTCCGTGTGCCAGTTGTCGACCGGGTCGATATCCCAGACCGAGCGGATGGTGACCGCCTTCAGGTCAAGGCCGCGGGTGATCTCCACAATCCGCTCGTCGAAGCCGGCCACGGTAGCCACCATGTCGTCCGACGAGATGGCCGGGGCCCAGGCACTGTCCGGGTTCAGCGCGGTGATGTCGAAGGACAGCTGGTTGCGGTGGCGCAGCGGCAGCAGGTAGACCTTCGTGCCCTTGCCGATGTACATCCGCAGGTTGTCGTCGCTGACCATGCCCTGTGCGTCGTCCATCGAGATGACCGCGCGGTAGGCGTGCTCGCCGGAGAACACGGGTTCCTTCTCGCTGAACAGCTGCTTGCGCACGGTGGACCGGATGCCGTCGGCACCGACCACAAGGTCCGCCTCGACGGTCTTGCCGTTGGCGAAGGTCAGGACCGAGCGGTCGCCCTTGTCCTCGATCTTCTCCAGCTTGTGGTCGAGCTGGACCATGCCCTCGGGGAGCACCCCGGTCAACGCCGCGATGAAGTCTCCGCGGTGGATCAGGTAGGTCTGCTTCTCCTCGCCTGCCTCCGGCCAGGTGTCCTTCATGATCGGCTCGCCGGTGGCGGTGAGGATCTCGAAGTAGTCGCTCGGCGAGCTCACCTTCGCGATGGCGTCGAAAATCCCCCACTGGCGGAACCGGGCCATGGTGGCCGGACGCAGGCCGATGCCGGCGCCGACCTCGCCCAGCGCGGGCGCCTGCTCGTACACCGTGACGTCCGCACCCAGGAGGCTTAGGGCCTTGCCAGCTGCGGCGCCGCCGTATCCTGCGCCGACGATCGCGATCTTCAGGTTCTTGATTTCAGAAGCCTTCATTTTTCATTCTCTTTCTTGACCCAGGGCTGTGCCTGGAAAAGCTTGGATGGGTGGTTGCCCCGCCGGGGGGTTAGTTGCGGATCGACAGGAAGTCGGCGGCGTTCTCGACGAAGATCTTGTTGATCGTCTCCTCGTCGACGCCGTTGTTGCGCAGGTCCGGGATCAGCACTTCGAAGATGTAGTTCACGGTGTGGCCCTTGACGCCCGGCCAGCCCAGCGGGCTGCAGTTCGCGTCGGCCGAGGCAAGTACCTTGCCCGCGTGGCCGCCCTGGACGAAGCGGAGGAAGTGGTCCATGCGGTCCTTCCGGGGGCGGGCCCAGAACGGCGGGTCCGGGAGCTCGGTCTCGTACCCGAAGGTGTCGAAGCCCAGCCGGCCGCCCTGCTCGATGATCCAGGTGTCCGGGGTGCTTTCGGCGTTCACGCCGTCGTCCACGTGGCCGAAGAGCACGCGGTCCAGCGGGAGTCCCTCTTCATTGAAAATGTCGATGGCCGGCCGAGCATCGATGGCCAGGTGAGTCAGGATCGGCACCCCGGTGGCGACGGCGGCGCGGGCAGCGGCGCGGTAGATGCGCTTGTCCAGCTCCGTCATGCGCCCGCCGCGGCTCACGCCGACCTTGATGACGCCGGCCTTGCTGCCGGTGTCGCCGATGCCGACGGTGATCTCGTGGATGAAGTGGCGCGCCAGGTAGTCGACGGAAGCCCGGGCGAAGTGCGGCAGGGCGGTGTCGCCGCCGACGAAGCCGGTGCAGGCCACGATGTGCACCCCGGTCTTGCGGGAGAGCGACTTGTAGTAGTCGATGTCGCGGCCGTTGCAGATGCCGGTGGCGTCGACGAACGTGCCGCCGCCGTTCTCATGGAACTTCCGCAGCTTCGGCACGGTCTCCTCGTACCGTTCCTCCGGCGTCTTCCACCACTTGGTGTCCAGTTCCGAGCCCGGCATTCCGTAACCGATGTGCTCATGGATGGCAACGAGTCCGAGTTCCTCCGCTGAGATCGGTCCCAGCACTGTGTTGATTCTCGACAAGAGATTCACCTCAAAAGTTGAAAAGAATGTGTGGGCGTGCTGGTCTCAGCGCAGGGTCAGCAGGTCGCGGGGGTTGTCCACGAGGATCCGCCGCGCGTCCTCGTCGGAGAGTCCCTGCGACTTCGCGAACGGCACGAACTTCGAAACGACATAGCTGAAGGGCAGGTCGTAGTCCGGCTGGCCCTTGGCAACGCCGATCGCGTTGCTCGAGAGCAGGATGCGGTTTCCATGGCCGGCCTTGACCAGGTCCAGTACCAGTGAGGCACGCTCCCGGTCGGTGAGGTAAGCGTCGTCGTCGTCCAGTCCCACATGGTCCAGCGCCACGAAGGCGCCCCGCTGCGCGACCTCAAGCGGTGCGCCGGCGGCCGCGGCGTCCCTGCGGTCCAGTCCGCCGACGATGATCCGGTCGGCAGGCAACTGCTCGTCCAGAACCACGCCGAGGTCTCCCAGCGCGTCCTTGCCGTAGCGGATGGAGACCGGGACACCCGTGTTCAGTGCGGTCCGGGCAGCCCCGCGGAAGAGGCTCTCGTCCGTGGCGGTCATGCCCTCAGCGGTGGCGGTGCTGGCCACGAGGCCGGCAGCGCCGCGGCGCTCGACGCGGGGGACCACCATGCCCTCGGCGATCTCCTTGGTGAAGAGGTCGGCGAACTTTTCGGCCGGCCACGGCGTCGGCGGGTTGGTCTGGGGCGTCAGGAAGTAGCCGCCGAGCATCTCCTCGGGGCCCATGCCGGTGGAAGCGACGATGTGCACTCCGGTCGAGCGCGAGAGCGCCTCGTACAGGTTCACGTCGCGGCCGTGGAACATACCGGTGCTGTCCACGATGGTCCCGCCGCCATGTGCGCGGAAGTCGCGCAGCTTGCCGGCCAGGATCTCGAAAATTTCCGCACGATCCATGGTGACGTCGTACGCATGCTCCGCGCCTGGGACCACCGAGAGCAGAGCCTCGTGGACCGCGACCACACCCAGTTCATCGGCGGAGACGGGGCCTAGGACCGTATTGACGGTGGGAGTGGAAGTTGTTGTATCCGTCATTGGCACAACCTTTCGTCAGCGTGGCGTTCACGACGCCACGCACTGGAAGGATCATGCACCGCGACCTCTGGATTGATTCCTCGCCGAACTCGGTGCAGGCAGTGGTAATCGAAGGAGGCAAAGACAAAGGAGTTTGTCCATGAGCCGCAGCCCACTGCCCTATGTGACCCTGATTACCTGTCCACTAGGTTTACACGGTGTTGTGTGAAAGTCAAGGGTGGTTCCAAAGCGCTCCTCGGTACGGAAGTGGCCTCGGGAAGGGGCCGGTGTTCAGCGGCTGGTGGTGAATCGGTACTTGAAATCTTCGGCCCGGTGAACCGCGGATCGCCACCCGGCGGGCCGGCCCCCGGTCGTGAAGAAGATAGTCTCGATGACTAGCAACGGGCTCCCCTCGCCTACGCCGAACGTCGCCGCGCGGTCAGCGGATGCCGCCGTCGCCCAGGCTTCGTGCTCGGCGCGGTCGAGCGTGATGCCGAACCGCCTCTCCAGCAGTTTGAAGGCCGAGCCCTCGTCTTCCAGTTCCTCGGCCGTGGGGGTGAAGTCCTCGGGTGCGCGCATATACACGCTGGCCTCGAGCAGCGGTGCGTCCTCGACCGAGATCAAGCGGGTGAAATGCAGGAGCCGCTCCCCCTCCTCGAGCCCCAGGCGGTCCCCGATCGCGGCGGGCGGTTCCACCCGTTCGATGCCTGAAACCCTCGATGCCGGATGCAGTCCGCTGTCGGAGAGGTATTCGTGCAACGCACCCGGCTGCACGTCCGCCGGCCGCCGCACTCGGATGCCTGTGACCGGGAACGTCCCCTTGCCTTGTTTCCTGTAGACGTACCCTTCACTGGCGAGTTCCTGCAGCGCCTGCCGGATAGGCGCACGGCTGACCTCGAAACGGTCGAGCAGCTGTACCTCGGTCATCGGTTTCCGGGGATCCGCAGTCCCGTCGGCGACTTCCCTGCGCAGAATCTCTTTGATCTGGCGATACAGAGGTACGCCCGACGAGGGGTCGAGCTCGCCATATGCCATGAGTCTTCTGTCCTCCACGTCGGTCCACCGGGTTCTGCTCTGCAGGCAGTTAACCATGGAACCGGGCGGGCGCAGGTGCCGCCAACCGACGCCGACAGCCCGTCGCCAGGGAAAAGCAGTGGAGAATCGCGCCCCGGGACAGCAAAAAACCGGCTACCCCTCGGGATAGCCGGTTTTTCATCGCACTTCGGGACCAATACAGCTTCCCTTGGTGCGCGAGGGGGGATTTGAACCCCCACGCCCTTTCGGACACTGGCACCTGAAGCCAGCGCGTCTGCCGTTCCGCCACTCGCGCAAATTTCTTACCGAAGAGTTTCCGTAAGAACAGCGAGATCAATACTAGGCGAAACCGGCCGGATTTCCCAAATCGGCTCGCTGGGCCGAGGATTTCCCTCTGCAGAGGCCGGGCGGCGCAGGCGGACGCGGCGCAGTCCCGAGGCGCGAGAGCGGTCAAACCCGCAGGCCAGAACCCGTGTGCATCGACCCGCAGGCCGCCACCACCGGCCGACCCGCGGTGCCGCAGGCCCGGCCCTCCTGCCCCGCCCCGCCTCCTGTAAGGCTTGGAGTCATTACGTGACCTTCCCCATAGCGGGGCACTTTTTTCGGTCCGCGGCTCGTTGCCGGTTAAGGCCATTTGGATGAGTCGCAAGTAGTATCGGTTTTGGTGCACGTCTCAGCGGCGTGCCCCGCGGCCCATGCCGTGCCGTATCGACGACGGAGAGGAGGCAACCCTAGTGGGCTTACTGGACAACGTGGAACGTGGCATCGAAAAGATGGTCCGCGGCGCCTTCTCCGTGGGTGGCAAGAACCAGGTCCAGCCGGTGGAAATTGCCAGCCGGCTGCGCCGGGAACTGGACAACCACTCGATCACGCTGGCCCAGGGACGCACCCTCGCTCCCAATGTCTTCGACATCCGGCTCAGCGGATCCGACTATTCGATCGCGCAGCAGTGGGGCGCCACCTTGGCGGAAGAACTCTGCGACGTGGTCATCAATCACGTCAATAGCCAGAAGTACACGCTGCAGGGGCCGGTACGCGTCTCGTTCAACGAAGATGAAAGCCTCAAGCCCGGGGACTTCGAGATCGACTCGTCCGTGGAGAAGTCAGGCTCGGCTCCGCAGCAACAGCAACGTCCGGCAGGCCCGCCGGCACCAGCGCGCCAGCCGACCCGGCTCCAGCCGGTACTGGAAATCAACGGCCAGCGCTATTCCCTCAACGCCCCTTCGGTTGTGCTGGGACGGTCCTCGGAGGCAGACATCCTGATTGACGACACCGGCGTCTCCCGCCGCCACCTGGAAATCCGCACCTCAGGCGGCTCCGCCGTCGCCGTTGACCTTGGCTCCACGAACGGCAGCTTCGTCAACGGCCAGCGCATAGGACAGCCCGAGGAACTCTCCGACGGAACAGTTATCACCATGGGCCGCACCCGGATCACCTTCCGGTTGCTGCCGGCGGGGAGCGGCGGACACTGATGCTCAGCGACCTTGCCGTCACCGCCCTGCGTTTTGGATTCCTGATCCTGCTGTGGATCCTGATCATCAGCATCGTTTCAGCGCTTCGCCGCGACCTGATGATCGGCCAAAAGGTCAAGACCGGACAACCCAGCGCGCGTGAGGTGCGCAAGAATCCCGAGCTCGCCACCCAGCAACCGAGCCCGCCGAAGGTCCAGGCCCATCGGCTGTCCGTGATCGAGGGGCCGCTGGCCGGCAGCGAATTGCCGCTGTCCGCCAGCCCGATCCTGTTGGGCCGCGCCCAAGAAGCCACGCTGGTCCTCGAGGACGACTATGCCTCCGGCCGGCACGCGCGGCTGTTCCCGCAAGGCAGCCGCTGGTTCATCGAAGATCTTGGTTCCACCAACGGAACCTTCCTGGGGGATACACAGCTCACTCGTGCACTGCCTGTGGAACCCGGTGTGCCCATCCGGATCGGCAAGACGGTCATTGAATTGAGGCCATAGCCATGGCACTGATTCTGCGCTATGCGGCGCGGTCGGATGTCGGCAAGTCCCGCTCCAAGAACGATGATTCGGCCTACGCCGGCCACCATCTTGCCGTTGTCGCCGACGGCATGGGCGGCCACGCCGGCGGCGACGTCGCCTCAGCCTCCACGGTCCTCGACCTGATCCATCTTGACCGCACCGGCCATGAGGACCCTGCAAATGTACTGGCGGACGAGATCCAGACCGCCAATTCGATCCTTTCCGAACTTGTGCGCACCAGCCCCAAGCTCGCCGGCATGGGCACCACCGTCACCGCCCTGTTGCTGCACGATGACAGGCTCGAGTTCGCCCACATCGGCGACTCCCGTGCCTACCGACTCAAGAACAACGTGTTCGAACAGGTCAGCGTGGACCACACGTTCGTCCAACGGCTGATCGACGAAGGCCGGCTTCGGCCGGAGGAAGCCGACGTGCATCCCCACCGCAACGTCCTGATGCGCGTCCTCGGCGACGTCGACGCCAGCCCTGAACTGGACCTGGCGTCCCATCCGGCCGAGCCGGGCGAACGGTGGCTCCTTTCCTCCGACGGCCTGGACACGGTGGTCCCGGACCATGTCATCGAAGACGCGATGCGCTACTCGGACTCCCTGCAGGATGCCGTCGACCGCCTGGTGCAGCTCACCCTCGATGGGGGCGCGCCGGACAACGTCACCGTCGTCATGATCGAGGTAGCCGAAGCCACCAAGGAAGAACTCGCCCAGGCGGAAGCCCTGGCTGCCGCCGCCAATCCTACGGAAGCGGTCCGCGGCACAGCGGCCACCCCTCCGCCTACAACTAAGACCCCCGAGGGCAATAACGACGACGGGGACACCCTCGACGCGGCCGCCGAGGAGGCCGACGGCTCCACCGAAGGCGCGGTCGAGGCGGTGCGTGCGGACCTGATCCGCCTCGAGCTGGCCACCAAACCGCATGTGCTGGTGGGTGCGGCAGCGTTGGCGACCCACACCGGCCAGATCCCGATCGTCACCAAGCACTCGACCGAGCGCCGGGCCGCCGCCCTGCTGACCCATAAAGCGGCTCCTAGCCAGCCGGCGGAGGGTGACGAGGCAGAAGAGACCACTCCGCTGCGCCGCGGCTGGATCGTCCCCACCTTCCTGGCCGTCATGTCCCTGCTGGTGGTAGCCGTCCTGTGGTTCGGCTACCTCTGGACCCAGACCCAGTACTACGTCACCCAGTTCGAAGGCCGCGTCGCGATCTTCAACGGGGTCTCCCAAGACCTCGGGCCGATCCATCTTTCACGCCTTGACACTGCCTACAACATCTCCCTGCAAAGCCTGCCGCTCTACCAGCAGCAGCGCCTTGATTCCGGCATCGCGGCCCGGGACCTGGAGCACGCCGAAACCATCGTGGAGGAACTGCGTATTACCAGCAGACGCAACTGCCCCGAACCCATCCCGGCCGCCACCGCGTCTCCGAGCGCCTCCGCGTCCGGCAAGGCGAGCCCGAAACCGAGCCCTTCCATTCCGCCCGAGTGCATAGGTGGAACCAATGAGTGAACTGCAGACCGCCCCTAAGTCCCGCCGCAATACGGAGCTTCTGCTCCTCCTGCTTGCCCTCGTTGTAGGCGTGGGTGCGAACATGCTGGTGGGCCTCGACCAGGACCGCGCCTTCGACCAGGATTTCTTCGCGCAGTGCATCACTCTGTCCGCGGTGGCGCTGGCCGTGCATATCGTGCTGCGGCTCAGGGCAAAGTATGCCGATCCGGTAATACTTCCGATCGTGATCGCCCTCAACGGCATCGGACTGGCCATGATCCACCGGTTGGACATCGCCACCGGCGATGCCGCCGCCGCACGCCAGCTGATGTGGACCGGGCTCGCAATCGCCGCCATGATCGCCCTCATTTGGCTCCTGCGGGACCATCGCATATTGCGTCGGTTCACGTATATCTCGCTGATAATCAGCGCCGTTTTGCTCATGCTACCGCTGCTTCCCGGCGTCGGCGTGGAGCTTAACGGCGCCCGGATCTGGGTCAACCTAGGGTTCGCGACGTTCCAGCCGGGTGAGATCGCAAAGATCACCTTGGCTATATTCTTCGCGGGGTATCTATCCACCAACCGGGATCTGATCCTGCTGGCGGGCAAGAAGGTGGGCCCGTTGCAGCTGCCCCGCTGGCGCGACCTCGGCCCGATGGTCGTCGCCTGGCTCGTCAGCATCGGCGTGCTGATCTTCCAGCGGGACCTCGGCTCCTCGATCCTGTTCTTCGGCCTCTTCATGGTCATGATTTACGTGGCCACCAGCCGCATCAGCTGGATCCTCATCGGCCTGCTGATGATCGCCTTCGGCGGCTTCGTGGCGTTCAAGCTCTTCCCGCATGTCACGGCCCGCATCGACGGCTGGATCAATGCCTTCGATCCCGAGGTCTACAACCGGATCGGCGGCAGCCACCAGATCGTCCAAGGCCTCTTCGGGCTGGCCAGCGGAGGGCTCACCGGTACGGGCCTCGGCCAGGGCCGGCCGGACATCGTCACATTCGCGAACAGCGATATGATCATTGCCGCGCTTGGGGAGGAGCTGGGGCTGGTCGGCCTGTCGGCCATCGTGCTGCTCTACGTCCTGCTGGTGACACGCGGCATCCGTGCCGCCCTGGGGACCAGGGATTCGTTCGGCAAACTGCTGGCGACGGGCCTGTCCTTCACGCTGGCTCTGCAGTGCTTCGTGGTGATCGGCGGCGTGACGCGCCTGATCCCGCTGACCGGCCTCACCACTCCGTTCCTGGCGGCCGGCGGCTCCTCGCTGCTCGCCAACTGGCTGATCATCGGACTGCTGCTCTTGATCTCCGACGCCGCCCGCAGGCCGGCCATTCCCGGGCACTCCGGCGCCGGGCAGCCACCGCGGCCAGTTTCCGGGGTGCAAGGGCGCAGCTCGACAAGCCGCACCCGCACTGATGGAAACCGAACACACAACACCAGGGAGGTGAAGCAACCATGAACCAGGCCATCCGCAACACCTGGATTATTGCCATCGCCATGTTCGCCCTGCTGTTCGGTTCGCTCACCGTCGTGCAGTTCTTCGAGGCGGACGATCTGAATGCCAACGACTGGAACAGCCGCACTCTGTACAAGGACTTCGACAAGAACCGCGGGGCCATCTTGGTGGCCGGCAACCCGATCGCGGAATCGGTGCCGTCGTCCGATGATGAGTTCGAGTTCCAGCGCGTCTACAACGACCCGGAGCTCTACGGGCCCCTCACCGGCTTCTACTCGCTCGTCTACGGTGCCACCCAGATGGAATCGGCGATGAACGGAGAGCTGTCCGGCAGCAGCAACGATTTCTTCTACGACCGCATCCTGCAGCTCTTCTCGGGTTCGCAGGTCGCCGGCGCCTCGGTTGAGCTCACCATCGACCCGGAGCTGCAGAAGCTCGCTTATGACAGCATTCCCGACGGGGTGAAGGGCTCGATCGTCGTGATGGAGCCGAAGACCGGCAATATCCTGGCGATGGTGTCGAAGCCCAGCTTCGATCCGAACCAGCTGGCGGGCCACAATACGGACGAGGTCGCCGCCAACATGGCAGAGCTCGAGGAAGTCCCCGGGCTGTCCCCGTTCACCAACCCGGCAACCGAGAGCCTGCTGGCCCCGGGATCGGTCTTCAAGCTGGTCGACACGGCCGCCGCGCTCGAATCCGGCAAGTATGACGAGAACAGCAAGCTGGACAATCCCGCCGAACTGCCGCTGCCGGGCACCAACGTCAGCCTGCCCAACTTCGTCAACGGCGGCTGCAGTGCGCGGACCACCGCTGACTTCTCGTTCGCGCTGGAGCAGTCCTGCAACACGCCGTTCGCGCAGATAGCCATGGATTTGGGCGAGGATGCAATCGCCGACCAGGCCGCGAAGTTCGGCTTCGGGGAGTCCTACAATATTCCGGTCAATGTCACGGCCAGTCAGTTCCCGACTGGCATGAGCGACGACCTGCTGGCCCAGGCCGCCATCGGCCAGTACGACGTCCGCGTGACGCCGCTGCAGGTCGCCATGATGACCAGCGCGATCGCCAACGATGGCATGCTGATGAAGCCCAACCTCGTCCGTACCGTCAGGGCGCCGGACCTGCGCGTCCTCGACAGTCCGAAGCCCGAGGAGCTGCAGCGCTCCCTGTCGGCCGAGAACGCCCAGCTGATCCAGCAGTGGATGGTCAACGCCGTCGACCGCGGCATCGCGAACCGCGCCGCCATCCCGGGCGTGGAGGTCGCAGGCAAGACCGGAACGGCCGAGCTGCTGGCCGGCAGCGAAGGCAACAACTCCTGGTTCACCGGGTTCGCGCCGGCGGATGACCCGGAGGCCGTGGTGAGCGTCGTCATCGAAGACGTCGATCTGGCCACCGGGTCCCAACTGACAAGTCCAAGCGCTCGGCAACTCCTAGAGGCGGTGTTGAATAAGTGAGGCCTACATCAGGTATCACGTTAGGCGGCAGATACCAGCTCACTGAACGTATCGCTATCGGCGGTATGGGTGAGGTCTGGAAGGCACAGGACCAGGTCCTGGGACGCCTTGTCGCCATCAAGATCCTCAAGGAGGAATACACGGGGGACCCTGGATTCCTGAACCGCTTCCGCGCCGAGGCCCGGCACACGGCACTGCTGAACCATGTAGGCATCGCCAACGTCTTCGACTACGGCGAAGAGGAGGGCTCGGCCTACCTGGTCATGGAGCTGGTGCAGGGTCCGCCGCTGTCCACGATCATCGAGCGCGAAAAGGTGCTCTCGCCGGACCGGACGCTCTCCATCATTTCGCAGACCGCCCGTGCCCTCGCCGTCGCGCACGCGCAGGGCCTTGTACACCGAGACGTCAAGCCCGGCAACCTGCTGATCACCCCGGACCGCCGGGTGAAGGTCACTGACTTCGGCATCGCCCGCCTCGCGGACCAGGTGCCGCTGACCGCCACGGGCCAGGTGATGGGCACCGCGCAGTACCTGGCGCCGGAGCAGGCCACCGGCCAGACGGCCACCGGCCAGAGCGACATCTACTCGCTCGGCGTCATCGGCTACGAGTGCCTCGCCGGGGCACGCCCGTTCTCCGGAGAGTCGCAGATTGCCATCGCGCTGGCGCAGGTCAATGACACGCCGCCGCCGCTGCCCGAGAGCCTGCCGCGGCCGGTGCGCGCCCTGCTGATGTCCATGCTGGCCAAGGATCCGGCGGACCGCCCGGCCAACGCCGAGAAGCTGGCCGAGGCCGCCGACGCCATCCGCGCGGGCAACATCCGCGCCGCCGAAGCGGCGGTGCCCGGCATGCTGCTCTTCGACGGTCCCGATTCCGCCACCAGCGCGATGACCGCTCCGGTGCCCACCGCCGGCACCTCGCCCACCCGCGTCGTCGACTCCGGCACGTCGCAGTTCCCCGCCGTCGGTGCGGGAGCAGCAGCCGGCGCTGCCGCAGGCGCTGCGGGGGCGGCAGGAGCGGCCCGGGCCGCGGAACGCCCGTTGGGCGCGGAGCGCGCCTGGCGTGAGTCGGACCTCGACGACGACAGTGAACAAGCCCCGCCGGAGGCCTCCAAGCCCAAGCGCCGAAGCCCCTGGACGTGGCCATTCGTGGCACTCATCCTGCTGGTGCTCTTCGCGCTGCTCGGAGCCTGGCTGGTGCCCATGCTGACCGCCGACGGCGAATCGACCGAGTCCGCCCCCGCGACACGAACCACTACAGCGACCCGCTCGGCCTCGCCGACCACCACGAGCGCCGAGCCGACGCAGGAAACGCAGGAAACGCAGACGCCCACCCAGCCCCAGACGCCCGAAACCATCCAGCTGGTGGCGGCGGCCTACCAGGGCCGCCCGTTCGACGAAGTACGGAGCGAGCTGTCCGGAATGGGCTTCGCCGTGCGCGGGCAGCCGGTGGAGAACTCGGCGGCCGAGGGCACGGTGCTGGACATCGATCCCGCCGGGGCCGTCGAGCCCGGCGCCACGATCACCGTCACATACTCCCAGGGCCCGGGGACCATCAGCGTTCCCGGCGGCCTGGCCGGACAGGATGAGCAGCAGGTCCGCGAGGCGCTGATCGGACTCGGGCTGGTCCCGCAGAAGGCCGGCGAAGAGGCCAGCGACCAGCCGGCCGGTACGGTCCTGAGCGTGGACCCGGCCGAAGGCTCCGAGGTCTCCGAGGGGGCCACGGTCAGCTACGTCGTTTCAAGCGGCCCGTCCGAAGAACCCACTCCGACGGAGACGCCCTCGGAATCGACAACCCAGCCCACGCCGGAAGACTAGCGGCTAACGGCTCGCGCTGATCGGAACATGGAAGGTAAGTATTCGGTGGAAACGCCACAGATCCTCAACGGACGTTACGAAGTAGGTGAACTCATCGGCCGCGGTGGCATGGCCGATGTGCACCTCGGCCGTGACATCCGCCTTGGGCGTACCGTGGCGATCAAGGAACTCCGCGCCGACCTGGCCCGCGACCCGGTCTTCCAGTCGCGCTTCCGCCGGGAGGCCCAGGCCGTCGCCGGGCTGAACCATCCGGCGATCGTCGCCGTCTACGACACGGGCGAGCAGGAACTGCCCGGCGCCGCGGCCCACGACGTCAAGGCCCCCTTCATCGTCATGGAGTACGTCAGGGGCCGCACCCTGAGGGACCTGATCAAGTCCGGCGAACTGGGCATTGACCAGGCCATCGATTACGCCCTCGGGGTCCTGTCCGCCCTGCAGTACAGCCACCGCTCCGGCATCGTCCACCGCGACATCAAGCCCGCCAACGTCATGGTGACGCCGGACGGGAACGTCAAGGTCATGGACTTCGGCATCGCCCGGGCGCTGGCGGATTCGGCCGCGACCATGACGCAAACCCAGGCGGTCCTGGGCACGGCGCAGTACCTGTCGCCTGAGCAGGCCCGCGGAGAGACCGTGGACGCCCGGAGCGACCTGTATTCCGCCTCCTGCCTGCTTTACGAAATGCTGGCCGGCCGGCCGCCTTTCGTCGGCGAGAGCCCCGTCTCCGTCGCCTACCAGCATGTCCGGGAGCATCCGGACCCGCCGAGCCGGTACAACCCTAAAGTCAGTGCAGCCCTGGATTCGGTGCTGGCCCGCGGCCTGCAGAAGGACAAGGCGGACCGGTTCCAGGACGCCGCGTCGTTCAGGGCGGCCCTCGAAGGCGCCAAGGCGGGCGTCGCCGTCGTCAGCACCGCGGATACGCGGACCGAAGCGATGCCGGCGCAGCCCGCACCCACGGCCGCCCTGAGCGCGGCCCCCTATCCCGTCCCCGTCCCCCAGGCGGGCGGGATGGCGCCGTACACGCCGGAGGCTGCAGTCTCGCCGGAGGAAGCGTACGACGACGAGGGCTTCGCCGGCACGGACACGGCCGAGCAGCACACGGCCGCCCTGTCCCTCGGGATGCGGCCGGATAATGACGCGGAAGAAGCCTCCAGCCGTCGTTCACGCCGGCGGGCCTGGATCACCACGCTGCTCATCGCGATGCTGCTGCTGCTGGCCGCCGGCGCGTTCTTCCTGGTCAACTTCCTGCAGAACGCCGAGCCGGATGCCGTCGCGGTACCGTCCATCGCGGGCATGGAGGAGACGGACGCGGCCAACGCCATCACCAGGGCGGGCCTCCGACCCATCGTCGAGGAGCAATTCAGCGAAGACGTCGCGGTCGGCGAAGTGATCGACTCGGATCCCGCTGCCGGCGCGATGGCGCTGCCGGACAGCGAAGTGCGCGTTTTGGTCTCGCAGGGCAAAGAGTTCGCCGAAATTCCGGAAAACCTCAGCGGGCGTACGGAGGGCGAGGTTCGCGACATGCTGCGCCAGATCGGCGTGACACCGGGGGAGAACATTTCGGCCAACAGCGCCACCGTGCCGCGCGGCAACGTCGTGGGCACGGATCCCAGGGCGGGCGAGAAGGTCAAGACCGGCTCCACCGTGGACCTGGTGATCTCCACCGGCATGGTCACCGTGCCCGAGCTGGTGGGCACGACGGAGGACGAGGCCATCAGCCTCCTGAGGGACGATCCGGCCGTGGCGCTCCCGTACCACGTGGTCCGGGTCGAGAACGAGGTGGTGGCCCCCGGCACCGTTGTCGCGCAGAGCCACGCCGCGGGCGGTGACGTGGACCAGGGCACCGAGATCACGATCAGCGTCGCGATCGAGCCGGAGAAGGAAACGTCAAAGCCGACGCAGACGCCGAAGCCCAAGGAAACCAACGACAAGTCCAGCAACTCTGACAGCGGCGACGACACGAAGGACGAAGGGGACAGCGGAGACTAACCGATCCGCTGGCGCCCCGCAGCGGCGGGCCGCGACCACTTGTAGCCACCCGTTACCCCGGCAGCTGCTCCCGGCGGCCGTTATCTGCCGCCGGGCCGGTCAGGGGCTACTTCGTGATGAGCGGGCTCAGCTCGGCGGCCCTGGCCGCGGCGCCCTCCATGCCGAGGGACTCGAGCCAGTTGCCCAGCATCAGGTAGCCGGACTCGGTCAGCACGGACTCCGGGTGGAACTGCACTCCCCACAGCGGCGCCGAACGGTGCGCCAGGCCCATCACCACGCCGCCCTCGGTCTCCGCGGTGATCTCCAGCTCCGCGGGGATGGTTTCGCGCACCGCGGCCAGCGAGTGGTAGCGCGTGGCGGTGAACGGGCTTGGCACGCCGGCGAAGACGTTCTGCCCGCGGTGCAGCACCTGCGAGGTCTTGCCGTGCATCAGCTCGGGCGCGTGCGTGACGGTGCCGCCATAGGCCTCCGCCAGCGCCTGGTGGCCCAGGCAGACTCCGAGCATCGGCTTGTCCCGGTCGCCGCACCACTTGATCAGGTCGATGCACACGCCGGCCTCGGCGGGGTTGCCCGGGCCGGGGGAGATGAGGACGCCGTCGCGGGAAGTGGCCAGTTCGGCGGCTTCCTCGAGGGTCACGTCGTCATTGCGGACAACGGTGGTCTCGGCACCGAGTTGCTGCAGGTAGCCCACCAGGGTGTAGACAAAGCTGTCGTAGTTGTCGACAACTAGAATGCGCGGGGTCGTGGTCATGGTTATTCAGTAATGCCAATCGTCGAGTCGGTCAAGGGATTGAACTGCGAGAGCCAGGGGAACGCGTACTCCATCAGCAGTACTACGGCGGCGGCCACCAGCAGCAAGGACAGGATGATCCGCACCCACAGCGGTCCGGGCAGATGCCGGAAGATCCAGGCGTACATGGATCAGCCTCCCTTTCCATAGAACTCGGCAACGCGCTCCGCTATTTCCTTCGGCGGCCCCTGGGAAGCCGGCTGCCAATTGTCCATGACGGCGTAGGCGATGATCCGCTCTTCGGCGCCGAACCGCGGGTTGCAGCTGGTCATCGTCAGGAACCGCTCGGTCGGCTTGGCGTCGGGTAGCGTGGGCACCGGCGCGATCACATCCACTTGGTCCGGCATCACAATCTGGTTGTTGCGGAACACGTAGGTGTAGAAGCCATCCTTGGTCTGGATGTAGATCTTGTCGCCTGGCACCAGGGTGTGGATAAGGTCCAGCACCTGCCCATGGGTCTGCCGGTGGCCGGCGACGGCGAAGTTCCCGACTTCTCCGGGCATCTGCGTCCCGGGGTAGTGCCCCAGGCCCAGCGTGTCGAGCACGTCGAGCCCGACCCCGCCGGTCAGCGGCCGCGCGTGATTCTCGCCGAACCGCGGAATGTAGATGACGCCGAAAGTCTCGCCCTCCGCCGGTTCGTCCAGCACCGGCGGGGCGGCCGGCTCAGGCGAGTCCCCGCCATCGCTGTTTTGCGGCACCGGCACGGCGGGTGCCTGCTGGAACTCCTCGAACAGGCTGCTGAGCGCCTCGTCCTGCTTCTGGTTCGACTCGATGTTGGTCCACCATAGCTCCCAGGCCACGAACAGCAGCAGCACGAGCCCGGCCGTAATCATCAGCTCGCCGAACACCTGAACGATGACCCGGAACGGACTGCGCCGCCGTCGTTCGTTTCCCTTGGCTTTGCCGTGGGCAGCCCGGCGTGTCGGCGCAGCTGCATCCTTCACGTCCGTCATGGTCCTCCACGCATCACCCGTCTGCCGCGGCCGCAGGCATACGCCCGTGGGCTGGCGCCGGCCGCCGGCAGTATTAGCTAGACTGAAACCGCAAGAAGGTGCTGGTTTTCCAAAGTCTCACTATGCAGAATACCTTGTACGGCCAGCCGGAATTTCCCGTTTTTCCCATAACGACGGCGGCCCGCCCGGCTTGGTGCCGGACCGCAAGGAGGATCAGTGCCAGAGTCGAAGCCCCGTAAGCGGACCGAGCGCAGGCCCGAGGCGGCGGCGGCACCGCAGTACAAGCCGAACCCCGTCTGGTTCAAGCCGGTGATGTTCGGCCTCATGGTGATCGGCCTGTTCTGGATCATCGTGTTCTACATCACCGAGGCCCAGTGGCCGATCGCGGCGGCCGGGTCCTGGAACATCCTCATCGGGTTCGGGATCGCGATCGTGGGCTTCATGATGACTACGCGCTGGCGTTCCTAAGACGGCAGCGGCCGTGGCGCTGACCGGGAACAAGATCTTCGTCGACGGCGTCCGGGTGCTCAGCCCCGACAGCCTCGACGAGGCGTTCGAGGCGCGCCGCCGGCTCACCGGCACCAGCTGGATCGGCCTGCACAAGCCTGATCCAGCTGAACTCGAGGCCGTGGCCAGGGAATTCAGCCTTCCCGCGCTCTTCGTCGACGACGCCCGCCTGGGCCATCCCCGGGCAAAGCTGGGACATTTCGAGTCCACGCTGCTGGCGGTCCTGCGCCCGGCCCGCTATGTGGAGGACGGGAACCGCGTCAGGTTCAGCGAACTCCACGTCTTTTTGGGGCCGGACTTCATCATCACCGTCCAACAGGACAACTTTCCCGACCTCGACCAGGTATTCCAGGCGCTGGAAGCGAATCCGCACCTGCTGCGGCAGGGACCGCTGGCGGCCTTCACCGGCATCCTCGACCGTGTGACGACCGATTACGAGCCGGTTCTCGCCGGGATGCATGACCAGCTGGACGGGCCGGAGTCCAACCCGGTGGTGCGACACCGGCTGCGGCATGTCCAGGACCTGGCCGTACGCCAGAAGCAGCAGGCCCAGGCCTTCCGGTCCCTGCTGCAGAATGCGCTGAGCCTCAGTGCCACGCTGGCCGCCGAGCGGATGACCGAGACCTCGGTACGGCAGAACGAACAGGTCAAGCGGATCTCGGCCTGGGCCGCCATTCTCTTCGCACCGACGCTGGTCGGGACCGTCTACGGCATGAACTTCCGCTTCATGCCTGAGCTCCACTGGCTCTGGGGGTACCCGCTGGCACTGCTGCTCATGCTCGCCATGAGCCTGGGGCTGTACGTCGCGTTCAGACGCAACAGGTGGCTTTAAAGGCCGGTGCCCGCCGCTCTTCGAAGAGGGGCGGGCACCGGTTCGGATCTTGGGCTCAGGCCTTGGCGTCCTCGGCCGCCGCGCTCACGGCCGCGGTGACGGCCGGAGCGACCCGGGGATCCAGCGGGCTCGGAATGACGTAGGCGGCGCTCAGCTCCTCCGCGGCGATGCCGGCGATGGCGTTGGCCGCGGCCACCTTCATGCCGGACGTGATGCGCCGGGCTCCGGAATCGAGGGCGCCCCGGAAGATGCCCGGGAATGCCAGCACGTTGTTGATCTGGTTCGGGAAGTCGCTGCGGCCGGTGGCTACGACCTTGGCGTACTTCGCCGCGATCTCCGGGTGGACCTCCGGATCTGGGTTGGACAGCGCGAAGACGATCGCGTCGTCGGACATCCCCGCCAGCGCCTCCTCCGGGATGGTGCCGGCGGAAACGCCGATGAAGACGTCGGCGCCGTCAAGCGCCTCAACGATGCCCCCGGTCGTACCGCGCGGGTTGGTGCGGGCGGCGTACTCCGCCTTGATCGGCGTCAAGTCCTCGCGGCCGGTGTGGATAACGCCGCGGGAGTCCAGGATCGTCACGTCTGCGATCCCTGCGGACAGCAGGATCTCGGCTACCGCGATGCCCGCAGCGCCGGCGCCCGAGATGGCGACCTTCAGCGACGAGAGCTCGCGGCCCACGAAGGTGGCCGAGTTCATGAGCGCAGCGAGGACCACCACGGCCGTGCCGTGCTGGTCGTCGTGCATGACGGGCATGTCCAGCGCCTCGATCAGGCGGGCTTCGATCTCGAAGCAGCGCGGCGCCGAGATGTCTTCCAGGTTGACCGCACCGAAGCTCGAGCGCATCCGCACGACGGTTTCGACAATCTCATCCACGTCGTTGGACTCGATGACCAGGGGGATGGAGTCCAGGCCGGCGAACTGCTTGAACAGCGCAGACTTGCCCTCCATGACAGGCAGGGAGGCGCTGGCGCCGATATTGCCGAGGCCGAGGACGGCGCTGCCGTCGCTGACGACGGCGACGAGCCGCGAAGCCCAGGTGTACTGGCGGGCGAGCTCCGGGTCGGCGTGGATCGCCCGGCTGACCTGGGCGACACCCGGCGTGTAGGCGATGGAGAGGTCGCGCTTCGACTCCAGCGGTGCGGTGAGTCCGACGGCGAGTTTTCCACCTTCGTGCGCGGCGAAGATTTCTTCGCTGGTCAGTTCGATCGGAGAGGTGCTGATGGCTTCGGCAGTCACTTGAATTCCTTTTCCTCTGCTCCGGCTATCCGGAAGAGTCATCATGGTCGGGCAACGCGGCGCGTGCATACGGCTCGAAGTACAGGAGGGCTGTTCCTCTACCTGGCAGGAGCCGCGGCTGGCGGCTGTCCTCAGATGCGGTACGCACAGCGTTACTTGCTCGACCGCCGCCCGGTTCCGCCGGCGACCGTCTGGAGGATCCGGCTGGTCGAGCCGGACACTGGTTGTTCCACGTTACCGGATCGGACAGGCCCACCCCGTCACATTTCCGATTGTTATGCCAATGTTTCCCGAATGTCGGCCTTCTGCACCCGAGTTCCCTGGCTCCGTTCCTCCCGCTGCGCACCCTCGGTCCGTTCGCACACGTCATGTTCGGATGAAGGAATTCCCAGCGTTCCGCTCACTGCATTCAGCGGTCTACGAACCGAGAGTTCTCAAGACATGTAGTTTGCACAGATGTGCACAGAGTTATCCACAGCGGTGCAAAACTCTGGAGGACCTTAGTCCCAAGATCGGCTTCTAGGGCCCGATAGAGCGACTCGGAGGGGAAACTACAGAAGTGTAAGTTTTCCACTCTGTGCATAACTCGTGTGGATAACTATCCACAGATGTGAAGTCGGCTGGGGAAATCCAGTCGGGGACTCACTGGAATCGGCCATTTCAAGGTGGCAAATTGACAGGCAGTCCTGCCCGGACTTGGTTGCGAAGGCTCGGGAACGTGGGCTCCCTCGCCAAAACCAGCGACTCAGGCTTTCTCGATTCCCACAGCTTCCCAGGGCCGCACTTCGTACATGCGAGGCGGGCCCGGCTTTCCCGCCAGCCCTCCAGCCCTCCAGCCCTCCAGCCCTCCATGAAGATTCAAACGCGCCGGGACTGTGGAAGCGTGTCCGATCCCGCACGTCCGATCCCGGCGGGGCTGTGGACGGTCAGGCGCCCGCAGGCGGTCTGTGGAAGCCGCCTAACGCTTCCGCTGGTCCGCCTGGCAGGAGCTCTCCACAGCCGCGCCTCCCAAACGTGTAGATGCCCTGAACTGCCCCGCAAGTGTGACGGAGTGCGATTCGAACGAGTGGCCCGGAGACCCGACTCAAGGGCCCGATCAGAAGCGCGGCGAGCGCCCCCCATCTGAGCAGCACCAAAGACGACGTTCCAGCAATGGCGCGACAGGGCGGCGCCCTGCAGTACCCGCTCCATCTTGTTCACACTTGTGCACAGAGTTTTCCACAGGAGTGCATAACTTGGGCTGGTGAAGATCACTTCCACGCCTTAATCGCCGCCACGACGGTTTCCACACGTGTGGAATGACATGTGTGTAAGTTATCCCCGCTGTGGACACACCATGTGGATAACCCCGGGAGAAGGTCTCAAATAGAGCCGCCGCACGCTGCCCGGGGGAGAAACAGGTCCAGTCGCCCGGCTTAAAAAGAACGGCCGGCCTGCACCGCCCAAAGGGCAATGTGCAGACCGGCCGCAGGGCCCCGCTCCTAACCGCTCGCGGTGAAGGCGGTCACGCCCGCCAGGATCAGGAACAGAAGCACGAGGCCGCCGCTCTGCAGGAGCGTCCGGTTCTTGCCCCGCGGCGCGTAGGCCAGGACGAGCGCCGCCAGCGTCCCTGTGACCAGGCCGCCCAGGTGGGCCTGCCAGGAGATGCCGGAGACCACGAAGCCCAGCACCACGTTGATGCCGATCAGGATCAGCAGCGACTTAACCTCTCCGCCGCGCTGCCGCTGGACAATGAACAGCGCGCCGAAGAGGCCGAAGACCGCCCCGGAGGCTCCAAGGACGGGAACATTCGGCGAAGACAACAGCAGGACGGCGACGGATCCACCGATAGCGGAAAGCAGGTACAGGGCCAGGAACCGGGCGCGGCCGAGCAGCGGTTCGAGATGGCTGCCGAGGATCCACAGGGCATACATGTTGAAGGCAATGTGCAGGAAGAATCCCTGGGAATGCAGGAACGCGCTGGTGAGCATGCGCCACGGCTCGGCGTCGTAGACGGGGTTAGGCAAGGTGTAGAGCGGGGCGTACCAGAACATCTCCGTGAAGCCTGGCACCAGCCACTGCATAAGGTAGGCCCCGGCGCACATCGCAATCAGCACGATCGTAACCAGTGGCCTCCCCGGAGCGACGGCTCCGCCGTACACCGTGCGGGTCACAGGAATGCTGCGGGAGGCTTCCCGCACGCAGTCGACGCACTGGACTCCGACCGCGGCGCTGCGCTGGCACTCCGGGCAGGCCGGTCGGCCGCACCGCTGGCAACGCACGTACGAAACCCGGTCGGGGTGGCGGGGACACACGGGGACCGCCGACGTCGGTGGCTGCGCCTGCATTCCAAAGGACATGGGAAAGTTCTCCTGCAAAAAGTTGTCCCCGCCCGGTCATGGAAGACGGGGCGGGGACAAAGAGGTGGCTAGAGCTTCTCGACGCTGATGTTGTTGATAACCACGTCTTCGAGCGGCTTGTCGCGCATGTCCGTGGCAACGTTGTTGATCTTGTCGACGACGGCGCGGGAAGCTTCGTCCGCCACGTCGCCGAAGATGGTGTGCTTGCCCTGCAGCCAGGTCGTCGGCGCGGTCGTGATGAAGAACTGGGAGCCGTTGGTGCCGCGGCCGCCCTGGATTCCTGCATTCGCCATGGCCAGCTTGTACGGCTGGGTGAAGTCGAGGTCGGGATTGATTTCGTCGTCGAACTGGTAACCGGGGCCGCCGACACCCTGGCCGAGCGGGTCGCCGCCCTGCAGCATGAAGTCCTTGATGATGCGGTGGAAAATCACGCCGTCATACAGGGGCGCGTTGGATTCCTCGCCCGTAGCCGGGTGCTTCCATGTGATCTCGCCCGTGGCCAGTCCGATGAAGTTCTTCACGGTCTTGGGCGCGTGATTGCCGAACAGGTTGACCACGATGTCGCCGTGGTTCGTGTGGATAGTGGCTTTGGCTGTGGGAATAGCAGTCATAGGCTCATTCTTCCACGCAAGACGCGGGAATCATCCTCTGTCCGACGGTTCCGCGCTCAGTGAAACTCCCGAATATTCCGTGCGGTGCATAGCACCTCCGCGGGGCACAACGTAGGCTAAGAAAGAACCGTTGCCATCTCCGGGAGGTAGTAGTGAAGAGAAACGAACGAATTGCCCGTGACCTTGAAGGCACCGTGGTCATCGGGGTGGAAAACGCGAAAGGGTGGGCCGCACCCCGAGTGGTAGCAGCCCGGAACTGGGCCGTGCCCCGCATTGAGAAGGGCATCGAGACCGCGTCCCCGCGGATTCAGGAAGGAATCCAGAAGGCTGCGCATGAGCTTTCGCTGGGCGTCACAACCGTGACTCCGAAGATCCAGGAAGAACTGGAGAAGATCGCTCCGAAGATCTCCCAGATCGTCGACGACGCGGCCCCGCGCCTCCAGGTCACGCTGGACAAGGCCGCCCCGGCACTGACCCACGCCAAGGACAAGGTGGTCGGCGGCTACATCCCGACCCTGTCCACCAAACTCGGGACCGCTGCGGACAACGTTTCCCGCAGCTTGGACAAGGGCTACGGCGCCGGCAAGGTGGAAAGCGCTGTCGTCACGCTCACGGGCTCCAAGAAGGCCGTCCGCAAGGGCCGGAAGGCGGCCGCCGCGGCTGCGAAGCAGGCTGCCAAGGACCTGCGGAGCCAGCAGAAGTCGGGCAAGGGCAAGGTTTGGCTGATCCTGGGCGTCATTGCTGCTGCCGTTGCCGCAGGCATCGCCGCATGGCGCGCGGCCCGGCCCGTCGAAGATCCGTGGAAGACACCGGTGACTCCGACTCCGGCAGCCGTTCCCAGCACGTCGGCCACATCCGCATCGCCGGCTGGTGAAACCGCGAAGACTGTTGGCTTCACGGCACCGTCGGAGGCCAGCACGTCCACGGCAGCCGGGACCGCCCGCCATGCCGCGGATGTTCAGGAAAGCGCTGCCAAGAAGTCAGCTGAGGCTGCCCACGAAGCCGCTGCGGCTTCCGGCGACGCCAACAGTGCTGCTGCCGATGCTGCCAAGACCGGCAGCGCGGCGGAAGGCGCAGCCCGCGTGGCGCGTGCCTCGGCCGACGAGGCTGCCAAGGCCAAGGAGAACGGCAAGGATACCTCGCTGTAGGACCTGCCGTTCGAATCGGGGCCCCTGCTTCAGTGAAGCAGGGGCCCCTCTTTGTCCCCAGTAGCCGGATTGATAGATTCGGGGCGTGGAGCCAGCCAAACCGAGCATCTCGATTGTGATCCCCGCCTTCAACGAAGAATCCGTCATCCGCCAATGCCTCTTCGCCGCGCTCTACCAATCCGTGCCCGCCGCCGAGATCATCGTCGTCGACAATAAATCAACGGACGGCACCGCCGACCTCGTCAGGCAAGTGCAGGCCGAGTACCCCGACGCGCCCCTGAAGCTGCTGCGGCAGGACGAGGAGCAAGGCCTGATCCCTACCCGGAATTTCGGACTGGACCGGGCTGAGGGCGACGTACTCGGCCGCATAGACGCCGACTCAATTCTGGAACCAGACTGGGTCGAGCAGGTCCAGAACGCCTTTTCGGACCCGGAAGTCATGGCGGCCACCGGCCCCGTTCTGTACTACGACATGCCGCTGCGGCGCTTCGGCCTGCAGGCCGACGATCAGATGCGCAGGTTCGTGCTGAAGCTGGCCAAGAAGCAGTACCACTTCCTCTTCGGATCCAACATGGCCGTCCGCCGTGAAGCCTGGATGGTCATCCGGAACGATGTCTGCCGCGATGAGACCGACGAGATGCACGAAGACATCGACATCTCCGTCCATCTGGCCGACCACGCGCTCAAGATCCTCTATGTCCCGGAGATGGTGAGCGGAATGTCCGCGCGGAGGCTCGAGGATTCGCCGAAGGACTACCGCTACTACGTCACGCGCTTCGACCGGACTTACGCCAACCACAAAATCAGGAAGCGCCTCCTGCGGGCGCCGAGGCTCATCTTCATGGGCGTCTATTACCCCGCCAAGCTCCTGCGGAGGGTGCATCAGGCCAGGACGCGCCAAGTCGTCCCGCGCGGCGGGATGTGAGCCGCGGCGGGCCGGCAGCGCCTGCTTGTGAGCCCGGCCAGCGGAACCCGCGGACCGGACCCGGGTTCAGTCCGGATAGCAAAAGATCCCGGTCCGTGTGGACCGGGATCTCTTCTCGGTGGAGGCAAGGGGACTCGAACCCCTAACCCCCTGCTTGCAAAGCAGGTGCGCTACCAATTGCGCCATGCCCCCGAGGGGATTTCCGCTGACAGTGCCGGCGGAAACTTGAGCTAGTCGACCTTATCGGTCGCCTTGCTCCAAGCGGACTTCTCCGCTTCGGATTCCTGCCACTTCTTGTAGGCGAGGGCACCCGCGATCGCCGCTGCCAATACCAGCAACTTCTTCACAGTGTCCTCCCGTGGGATCGGAAACAGGATTTCCGTGGGCGTACCAGGACTTGAACCTGGGACCTCTTCGTTATCAGCGAAGCGCTCTAACCGCCTGAGCTATACGCCCTCTTGCCTCTCGGGCCGAGATAAGACTCTACAGCACACCTCCGCCGAACTTCAAATCGGCGGTCCCGCGGGTACAGGAACCCCTGGTTAAAGCGGTAGGCCCCTCTCCTGGGAGAGGGGCCTGCCGCTTCGGATCCTAGTCGTCGGTCAGCGTGACGCCGATGCCGCCGACCAGTGTGGCCGAGATGTTGTAGAGCACCGCGGAGAGCATGGCCAGTGCGGTCAGGAGGACCACATTGACGACGGCGATGATCGTCGCGAACGAGGCGACCTGTCCCAGCGAGGCATAGGCGCGGAGGTCGAAGGCTCCGCCTTCGGTGCCGGCAATCTCGGTCAGCAGGTCATTGACCCGGTCGAAGATGCCGGTGATGTCCAGGGTGGTCCACAGCACGATGGATGCGACCACCGTGACGATGCCGAGGGCAACGGAAAGCAGGAAGGCCATCTTCAGCACCGACCACGGATCGACCTTGCTGACCAGCAGGCGCGCCCGCCGGGCCTTGGCCTTCGGTGCGGGCCGCACCAGTCCGGGCCGGCCACCCTGCCCGTTGCTCGGCCGCTGGGCGGGACGCTGAGGTACCTGGCGCGCGGCGCCCGGCTTCTGGGCCGCTCCGGCGGAGGGCCGTTGGGTCGGCTTGGCCGGTGTAGCAGTGCGAGTTGTTCCCGCCCGTGGTGCGTTGGCCGGCCGGGCACCCGGCCGTGGCGTGTTAGGCGTACTCACTCGTTACCTCCGTCTTCGGGCCCCTGCTCGGCACCATCTGCCTCAGCCGGCAGCTGATCTGCATTCAACGGTACTTCATCCGTAGCCTGCTGCGCAGATTCCGGCACGACCGAGACCTCTACCAATCCCTCGGCCGGTTGCTCGTCGTCGTCCTCAACCGTGAGGGTGCGCTCGGTGTTGCGTGCGACGGCGATAATGCGGTCCTTCTTGTCCGGTTTAGCAAAGATAACGCCCATGGTGTCCCGGCCCTTGGCAGGCACGCCGGTCACGCTGGAACGGACGACCTTTCCACTGGCCATGACCACAAGGACCTCGTCCTCTTCCTGGACGATGAGGGCCCCGACCAGGTGGCCCCGTTCTTCCTGGTACTTGCCGACCTTGATGCCCAGGCCGCCGCGGCCCTGCACCCGGTATTCCTCGACCTTGGTGCGCTTGGCGTAGCCGCCGGCCGTGACGATGAAGACGAAGGACTCATCGGTCACCACATCGGCCGCAAGGAGCTCGTCGTCCTCGCGGAACTTCATGCCAGTGACGCCGGAGGTCGCGCGGCCCATCGGGCGCAGAGCCTCATCCGTCGCGGTAAACCGGAGCGACTGCCCGCGGCCGGAAACCAGCATCAGGTCGTCCGTCTCGGAAACCAGGCGGGCCGACACCAGTTCGTCGCCCTCGCGCAGGTTGATCGCGATAACGCCGGCCGACCGGTTGGTGTCGTAGTCCTCCAGCCGGGTCTTCTTGATCAGCCCGCGCTTCGTCGCCAGGACCAGGTACGGAGCCTGCTGGTAATCCCTCAGGTCCAGGACCTGGGCGATCCGCTCGTCCGGCTGGAACGCCATCAGGTTCGCCACGTGCTGGCCCTTCGCGTCCCGTCCGCCCTCGGCCAGCTCGTACGTCTTGGCCCGGTACACGCGGCCCAGGTTGGTGAAGAACAGCAGCCAGTGGTGCGTCGTCGTCACGAAGAAGTGCTCCACGATGTCATCGCCGCGCAACTGCGCGCCGCGGATGCCCTTGCCACCGCGCTGCTGGGACCGGTAGTTGTCGCTGCGCGTGCGCTTGACGTACCCGCCGCGGGTAATGGTGACCACCATCTCCTCTTCGGGGATGAGGTCCTCCATGCTCATATCGCCGCCGTAGCCCATCATGATCTGGGTCCGGCGGTCGTCGCCGTACTTGGCCACGATCTCTGCGAGCTCGTCGCTGACGATCCCGCGCTGGACCTGCTCGGACGCGAGGATCCGGTTGAACTCCGTGATCATCCGCTCGAGTTCGGCGTGCCGGTCCTGGATCTTCTGCCGTTCGAGGGCGGCCAGCCGGCGCAGCTGCATATCGAGGATGGCCCGGGCCTGCAGCTCGTCGATGTCCAGCAGCCCAATCAGGCCGTCACGCGCTTCCTCGGTGGTGGCCGACGCGCGAATCAGGGCGATGACCTCGTCCAGCGCATCCAGCGCCTTCAGCAGGCCGCGCAGGATGTGTGCCTCTTCCTCCGCCTTGCGCAGCCGGTACCGGGTGCGGCGGACGATGACTTCCAGCTGGTGTGTGACCCAGTGGCGGACGAAGGCGTCCAGCGTCAGCGTACGCGGCACCCCGTCGACGATCGCCAGCATGTTCGCGGCGAAATTCTCCTGCAGCTGCGTGTGCTTGTAGAGGTTGTTCAGCACGACCTTGGCGACGGCGTCGCGCTTGAGCACGATGACCAGCCGCTGGCCGGTGCGGCCGGACGTCTCGTCGCGCATGTCCGCAATGCCGCCGACCTTGCCGTCCTTGACCAGGTCCGCGATCTTGACCGCAAGGTTGTCCGGATTGGCCTGGTACGGCAGTTCGGTGACCACCAGGCATGTGCGGCCCTGCAGCTCCTCGACATTGACCACGGCGCGCATGGTGATTGAGCCGCGGCCGGTCCGGTAGGCGTCCTCGATGCCCTTGTGCCCCAGGATCTGGGCACCCGTCGGAAAGTCCGGGCCCTTGATCCGCTGGAGCAGTGCCTCGAGCAGCTCCTCGCGGCTGGCCTCCGGGTGGTCCAGGTACCACTGCACACCCTCGGCCACCTCGCGCAGGTTGTGCGGCGGAATATTGGTGGCCATACCGACGGCGATGCCCGAGGAGCCGTTGACCAGCAGGTTCGGGAAGCGCGCCGGCAGGATGGTCGGTTCCTGGTTCTTGCCGTCGTAGTTGTCCTGGAAATCGACGGTTTCCTCGTCGATGTCCCGGACCATCTCCATGGCCAGCGGCGCCATTTTGGTCTCGGTGTAACGCGGGGCGGCCGCGCCGTCGTTGCCGGGGGAACCGAAGTTGCCCTGGCCGAGGGCCAGCGGATACCGCATGATCCAGTCCTGGATCAGGCGCACCAAGGCATCGTAGATAGCCGAGTCGCCGTGCGGGTGGTACTGGCCCATGACTTCGCCGACCACGCGCGCACACTTATTGAAGGCGCGCTCCGGCCGGTAGCCGCCGTCGAACATTGCGTACAGCACGCGCCGGTGCACGGGCTTGAGGCCGTCCCGCACGTCCGGCAGCGCACGACCCACGATGACAGCCATGGCGTAGTCGAGGTAGGAACGCTGCATCTCGGTCTGCAGGTCCACCTGCTCCACCCGGTCCGTCAGCACCTCCCCCTCCAAGGGAGCGTCTCCGCCGGTTGCGTTCTCCGGCAGGTCCGGGGTCTCTTCGTCGCTCATAAATCAGTTCCTTCTGTGAAAGTCAGGGGTCGCCGAGGCAGGGATGATGCGGGCCGGACTAGATGTCCAGGAACCGCACATCCTTCGCGTTCTGCTGGATGAAGGTGCGGCGCGACTCCACGTCTTCGCCCATCAGCACGGCGAAGATCTGGTCCGCGGCTGCGGCGTCCTCCATGGTGACCTGCAGCAGCGTGCGGTGCTCCGGATCCATCGTGGTATCCCACAGTTCCGTGTAGTCCATCTCGCCCAGGCCCTTGTAGCGCTGGATGCCGTTCTCCTTGGGCAGGCGCTGGTTGTTGGCCAGGCCCTTGCGGACACATTCGTCCCGTTCCCGGTCGCTGAACACGTAGTCGTGCGCATGGTTGGACCACTTGATGCGATACAGCGGCGGCTGCGCCAGGTACACGTAGCCTTCCTCGATCAGCGGCCGCATGTAGCGGAACAACAGGGTAAGCAGCAGCGTGGTGATGTGCTGGCCGTCCACGTCCGCATCCGCCATCAGCACGATCTTGTGGTAGCGGGCCTTTTCGACGTCGAAGTCCTCGCCGATGCCTGCGCCGAACGCGGTGATCATGGCCTGGACCTCGGCGTTGCCGAGCGCCCGGTCCAGGCGGGCCCGCTCCACGTTCAGGATCTTGCCGCGCAGCGGCAGGATCGCCTGGGTTTCCGGATTCCGGCCGCGCACGGCAGAACCGCCGGCCGAGTCACCCTCCACGATGTAGATCTCGGACACGGACGGATCCTTGGAGGAGCAGTCCTTGAGCTTGCCCGGCATGCCGCCGGATTCCAGCAGGCCCTTGCGGCGGGTGGATTCCCGGGCCTTGCGCGCGGCCAGCCGGGCCTGCGAGGCCTGGACGGACTTGCGGATGACGTCCCGCGCCGGGCCGGGGTTGCGCTCGAGCCAGTCGCTCAGTTCTTCGCCCATGACGCGCTGGACGAAGCCGCGCGCCTCCGAGTTGCCGAGCTTGGTCTTCGTCTGGCCCTCGAACTGCGGCTCGCCCAGCTTCATCGAGATCACCGCGGTCAGGCCCTCGCGGATGTCCTCGCCGGTGAGGTTGTCTTCCTTCTCCTTGATCAGGTTCTTCTCCCGCGCATAGCGGTTGATCAGGGTGGTCATGGCGGCGCGGAAGCCCTCTTCGTGGGTGCCGCCCTCGTGCGTGTTGATCGTGTTGGCGTAGGTATGGACGCTCTCCGAGTAGGACGTGGTCCACTGCATCGCGACCTCGACCGACATCCGCCGCTCGGGGTCCTCGCTCTCGAACGCGATCACCTCCGGGTGGATCACGTCCACCTTCTTCGAGGAGTTCAGGTGGGTGACGTAGTCCAGCAGGCCGTTGTCATACTTGTAGACGACCTTGCGGTGCTCGGGGGTCATCTCCACGTCCGACGCCGTGGCGTCCAGGTTGACGTCCTCGTCCTCGGAGATGTTGGATTCCGGGTTGCGCTCGTCCGTCAGCGTGATCTTCAGGCCCTTATTCAGGAACGCCATCTGCTGGAAGCGCGCGCGGAGCGTCTCGAAATCGAACTCGGTGACCTCGAAGATCTCCGGGTCCGGCCAGAACGTCTGGATGGTGCCGGTCTCTTCCGTCGGCTCGCCCTTGCGCAGGTCACCGACCGGCTTGCCGCCGTCGGCAAAGGACTGGTGCCATACGAAGCCCTGGCGCCGCACCTCCGTCTCGACCCGGCGGGAGAGCGCGTTGACCACGGAAATGCCCACGCCGTGGAGGCCGCCGGAGACGGCGTAGCCGCCGCCGCCGAACTTGCCGCCCGCGTGCAGGATGGTCATGACGACCTGGACCGTCGGACGGCCCTCGCTCGGGTGCATGTCCACCGGGATGCCGCGGCCGTTGTCCCTCACCCGGACGCCGCCGTCGGCCAGCAGCGTCACGTCGATGGTGTCACAGTAGCCGGCCAGCGCCTCGTCCACCGAGTTGTCGACCACCTCGTACACCAGGTGGTGCAGGCCGCGCGGTCCCGTGGAACCGATGTACATGCCCGGGCGCTTGCGGACTGCCTCGAGCCCCTCGAGGACGGTGATGTCGCCGGCGCCGTACCCGTGCGCGGGGGTTTCCTGCTGCTCCGGAGATTCTGGGCCGGTGTTTGCCTGCTCGTTGTCCTGCGCCACAGTTGCCGTCGACTCCTCAAGTTCCGTCTCATGTTCCGGCGCCCTCCCGTACGGGAAAGGCGCCGCACCCGCAATTCTACCGTGTCGCGGGGTGGAATCTTGCCTTAAATGCCCCTGAACGGGCAAGAACATGGCACGTGCGGCATTTTCCGGGTGCCGGATGGGGGCCGGTATGTCCGGAGGGCTCCGCTACGCTCTACACGCCGCCTGCGCATTCCGCCGCTGCCTCGGCCCGGATTGTGGATATCTCTGTGGAAATCAGCCGTAGGTATCGCGCGGTCCGCGGCCGCCCACAGTCCGCTTGCCCTTGCGCCAGTTCGGGGCAGCCGGCGCCAAGACCTGGATTTTAGTGACGACGCCGGGGCCCAGAGCCTCGTCGAACCGCTTCAGCAAAGGGGTGGTGAGCAGCCGCAGCTGCGTCGCCCAGGCCGTGGAATCGCAGCGCACCTGCACGGTCGAATCCTGGAAGCTTTCCGGCCGACAGTGCGCGGCGATGTCCCCGCCGACGAGTTCGTCCCAGCGCGAGATGACCGAACCCACCGCAACGGGGGACGCCCAGCCCCGGTCGCGGACCAGGCGGCCGAAGACCGTGCCGAGCCCCTGTGGATCACGCCCGCCGCTGTGGGAAAGGGTGCCGCGCTCAACGGGGGATTTGCCGGAAGTACGACGGCGGTTCCCGCCTCGGGCGCGCACCTCGCCGCGGTTGGTGGCCGCCTCCCTGACCCGGTTCAGCATCGCCTTGGCGGCGTCGATCTCGTCGCGTTCCTCAGGATGAGGTTCCTTAGCTGGCACCGGCGGTCACACCCCCGGAAACCACCACCAGCTGTGCGCCCTGGAGCGCCGCCGGAATATCCTCCGCGACAGCGGCCGTGACGATGACCTGCTCCGCCCCGGAGACCACCTCGGCCAGCCGGTTCCTGCGGCCGGTGTCCAGCTCGGCGAAGACATCGTCCAGGATGAGCACCGGAGTCGCTCCCGGCGACCGGTCGTCCTCGCAGAAGACATGGTAGGAGGCGAGCCGAAGCGACAACGCCATCGACCAGGTTTCGCCGTGCGACGCATACCCCTTGGCCGGCGCCGGACCGAGCAACAACTCCAGCTCGTCACGATGCGGTCCGACCAGCGAAACACCGCGCTCGACTTCCTTTTTCCGCTGTCGCTTGAACTCGTCGAGGTATTTTTGCGCCAGTTCAGGAACGCTCAGGTCCTCCAGCAGCCCCGGTGATGCTCCGCCGTCGTTCTCTATCTCCCCGTCGTCCGAAAGCTGGGTGTCGATCGTGGACCTGTAGACAGCCTGCGCGGCCTTGGACCCGTCGGTCAGCGAGGCATACGCGGCGTGCAGGTGCGGTTGGACCAGCCGCACCACATCCAGCCTGCCGCGCAGCAGGGCGGCGCCGGCCTGTGCCATGTGCTGGTCCCAGACCTCAAGCGTCGACTCGTGGGCTGCCGTGAAGCGACCGCTGCTGCGGGCGGATTTGAGCAGGGCGTTGCGCTGCTTGAGTACCCGCTCGAAGTCGCTCCGGGTCGCCGCGTGATGGGGAACCAGACTTGTGAGCAGTTCGTCGAGGAAGCGGCGTCGGTTTCCCGGGTCGCCCTTCACCAGTGCCAGGTCCTCCGGCGCGAACAAGACCGTCCGCAGGATGCCCAGGGAATCCCGGGCCCGCACCGGGTTGGCCCGGTTGATGCGCACCCGGTTCGCCTTGCCGGGATTGAGTTCAAGCTCAAGAGAGGTGGCCTGTCCGCCGCGGACCACTTTGGCCCGGACCAGAGCCTGCTCGGCTCCGAACCGAACCAGCGGTCCGTCCGAGCTCACGCGGTGGGACGACAGCGAGGCCAGGTAGCCGATGGCTTCGACAATGTTGGTCTTGCCGATGCCGTTGGGGCCGACCAGCACGGTTGTCCCCGGCTGCAGGGCGAGGTCAAGCTGCGGGTAGGTCCGGAAATCGGTCAGCGATAAGTACTCTACAAACACCTTGAACGGGCTACTTCTGGTTGGTCTCCCGGCCTTGACCGGGCTTGCGTACGGCGTGTCCGCCGAACTGATTGCGAAGGGCCGCCACCATTTTCATGGCCGGGGCGTCTTCCTGCCTTGAGGCGAACCTGGCGAAAACCGCGGCCGTAATGGCCGGGGCGGGAACGGCGTTGTCGAGGGCTTCCGCGACGGTCCATCGGCCCTCGCCCGAATCCTCGACGTAGCCGGCGGTCCGGGCGAGGCCCGGATCCTCCTCCAAGGCCTTCACCATCAGATCGAGCAGCCAGGACCGCACTACGGTGCCCTTCTGCCAAGCTCGGAAGGTCCCGGGAACATCCTTGACGATGTCCTTGGCCTCGAGCAGCTCGTACCCTTCGGCATAGGCCTGCATAAGTCCGTACTCGACGCCGTTGTGCACCATCTTCGCGTAGTGCCCGGCCCCGATTTCACCGACATGGACGAAACTCTGTTCGCGCGGCCCTTCCGGTCGCAGCGCGTCGAACAACGGCATTGCGGCGGCGATACGTTCGGGGCTGCCGCCGGCCATCAGGCCGTAGCCGTTGGCCAGGCCCCAGATGCCTCCGGAAACGCCGACATCGATGAAATCGATCCCGCGCGCTGCGAGCAACTCATGGTGCTTCTGGTCCTCGGTGTACTTCGAATTGCCGCCGTCGATCACGAGGTCGCCCGCCGCCAGCTTGTCCGCAAGATCGGCGATAACCGATGCAGTGACCTCGCCGGCCGGAACCATCACCCACACGGTCCGCGGAGCCGGAAGAGCCGCCACCAGCTGGTCGAGGGTTTCGACGTCGGTCACGTCCGCATTTCGGTCATACCCGGTGACCTCGATCCCGCCTTCCCGGAAGCGTTTGCGCATGTTGAAACCCATTCTGCCGAGGCCGATCAGGCCTATGTGCATGTGGATCCCTCTTTCCGCGGTTGTGGCCGGACGTGCAGGCGGTGGGTGGGGCGCCGCCTACTGGTTGGGCAGGCGAACCGGCATGAGCAGGTAGCGATAGTCTTCCCGGTCCTGGCCCTCGAGGTCATCCTGGGCCGACAGGACGGCAGGCTTTGGCGGCGTCGTGAAAGAGAACCGGACGTACTTGCTGCTGAACGCGTTCAGGCCTTCGGACAGGTAATGCGGGTTGAAGGCGACCGTGATGTCGTCGCCGATCAGCGCGGCTTCAAGCACCTCGGAGGCCTGCGCATCTTCGCCGGTGCCGGCGTCGAGGGCCAGCTGGCCCTGGGTGAAGGCAAGCCGCACCGGGGTGTTCCGCTCGGCCACCAGCGAGACGCGCCGGACTGCCTCAACCAGGACTGACGTTTCCACGGTGGCATGGATCGGGGTGTTCTCCGGGAACAGCGAACGGATCTTGGGGTAGTCGCCGTCCACGAGCAGCGACGTTGTCCGCCGGCCGCCGCTTTCAAAGCCGATGAGTTCGCTGTTGTCGGACAGCGCGATGCTGAGATCGCCCGCTCCGCCAAGAGTCTTCGCGACTTCGCTGAGGGTCTTGGCCTTGACCAGGGCACTGGTGGAAATGCCCGGTGTGGCGGGCCGCCACTTCAGTTCCCGAAGGGCAAGCCGGTAGCGGTCCGTCGAGAGCAGCGTGATTTGGTCGTCCTCGATCTCCATGCGCACGCCGGTGAGGATCGGCAAGGTGTCATCACGGCTGGCAGCAATGATGACCTGGCTGACGGCTTCGGCGAAGGCGTCTCCGTCGACAATTCCGCTGGTTTCCGGCAACGCGGGCAGCTCGGGGTAGTCCGCAACCGGCATGGTGGCCAGGTTGAACCGGCTGCTGCGGCAGGTCAGCGTGACCTTGGAGCCGTCCGTTTCGATATCGACCGGTGCCGACGGCAAGCTGCGTGAGATGTCGGCCAGCAGCCGGCCGGAGACGAGGATCGTTCCTTCTTCGCTGACGTCGGCTGGAATCTGTAGGCGTGCCGAGATTTCGTAGTCGAAGCTGGCCAGGCTGACCGTGCCGTTTTCGGCGTTGATGAGCAGGCCCGAAAGCACGGGTACGGGTGGGCGAGGAGACAGCGAGCGGGCTGTCCACGTAACGGCCTCAGCCAGGACATCCCGATCAACTCTGAACTTCACTGAAGTGTGCCGCCTTTCGCAACGAACATGCCGGGGAAGGTCATTGGCGTTCTCCGGCCGGCTCCAGTCGGGGCGGTTCGGCAGCGGAAGGCCAATGACAACAATTCTCTGTGCAAGCTTAGCCGCCGCGCGGCGGTTCACGCATCGAGCGGTAGCGGTCTGTGGGTTTGCGAAGGTTCGAGGCTGGTGGGAAAGCAGATGTTATTTGGCAAAGCCCAAAAAATGGGATTCGTAGTGTTAATAACTACTGTGGAAACTGTGGATAACTCCACTTGGCCCCGTCAGCACGCGAAATTCGGCTGTTCACAAGATGTGCATCCATAGAGGGGTTCAGGAGGCACATCTTGTGGATGAAAAATCCCGGTGTTCCGCAGATCCACAGCAACCCCCTCAGTTTTCCCTCGATGGGTGGTGGTTCTCCACTTAAGAATCCACAGGTTTGTCCACACCTGTTAATTTCGGGGTGTTGAACAGAAACGGCACGAAATCGGGCATTCGGAGCGCTGCCCAAGGGGCTGACTGCCTAAGGCGATCTCCGGGACGCGGCGCCCCGTCCGCCTGGATGGCTCAAGGCAGGGTGCTTGTTTAGTGGCTTTCCCTCCAACGGCCAGGAATGCCATGGTGCGCTGGAGTGCAGGGGGCTGAGTCGGGCGCTGGAGGGATCTATCTGTGGACGGCAAGCAAAAGCTTGCCCTCCGGCCGGCCCGCGTAGTTCAGGAACCGGGAGTCGTGAGGTACCGCCCTTGCCGACTGGCCCGGGTTTCAGTTGTCGCGCTGCTGTTGCTTGATCAGGTTGGTCAGTTCCGTCACCTGGTTGTAGATGGCGCGCCGCTCTGCCATCAGTTCCCGGATTTTCCTGTCCGCGTGGATCACGGTGGTGTGGTCGCGTCCTCCAAGTTCCTGCCCGATCTTGGGCAGGGACATGTCGGTCAGCTCGCGGCACAGGTACATCGCGATCTGGCGTGCAGTGACCAGCGTGCGCGTCCGGGACTTGCTCTTCAACTCATCAAGGCTCAGCTTGAAGTAGGCAGCTGTCTGCCCCAGGATCGTGGCCGACGTGATCTCCTGGGCGCCGTCGTCGGTGATCAAGTCCTTGAGGACAATCTCGGCCAGGCCCATGTCCACAGCCTGGCGGTTGAGGCTGGCGAAAGCTGTGACGCGGATCAGGGCGCCTTCGAGTTCGCGGATATTCGTGGAGATCTTGGTGCCGATGTATTCCAGGACTTCGTCAGGTACGGACAGGCCTTCGCTGATTGCCTTCTTGCGGAGGATCGCGATGCGGGTTTCCAGCTCGGGCGGCTGGATGTCGGTCAGGAGTCCCCATTCGAAGCGGGAACGCATCCGCTCTTCGAAGCCTGACAGCTGCTTCGGCGGAAGGTCGGAGGTGATGACCACCTGCTTGTTGTGGTTGTGCAGCGCGTTGAAGGTGTGGAAAAACTCTTCCTGCGTCGCGTCCTTATTGGCAAGGAACTGGATGTCGTCGATGAGGAGGATGTCCACGTTGCGGTACAGATGCTTGAAGCTGGCGCCCTCGTCGTCGCGGATCGAGTTGATGAAGTCGTTCGTGAATTCTTCCGAATTGACGTAGCGGACACGGATGCCGTTGTAGAGATGCCTGGCGTAATGTCCGATGGCGTGCAGCAGGTGGGTCTTCCCCAGCCCGGAATCCCCGTAAATAAACAGCGGGTTGTAGGCCTTCGCAGGCGCTTCGGCCACCGCGACGGCGGCTGCGTGGGCGAACCGGTTGGAAGAACCAATAACGAACGTGTCGAAAATGTACTTCGGATTGAGCCGGCCGAACTCCTGCGAGGTGCTGGGGGGTGAAGGCTGGGCGCGGTTCTCGGCAGCCGCCGAGGCACGATTCGGGACGGGAGCCGGCTCGGGTTCGGGTTCCGGCTCCACAGCCATCATGTCGGTGTCGACGGAAAAAGCGCAGAGGATGTCGTCCTGGAAAACTTCCCGAAGGGCTTCCTGCAGAGGGCTCTTGAGCTGCTGCGACTGGTAGACCTCTCGGGTCAACTCATTGGGAACCGCCACCAGCAGCGTCGTGCCGATCAGGCCCTTTGCCTGCGCAAGCCCCACGAAACCGCGGTTTCTGGGGCTGATCCTGTCGTCACGCTCCAGCGTCCGAACCACTTTGCGCCAGGAGCTTCCGACGTCGTTGATCTGGTCCGCGTCCACTGAGTACCCCTCATAACTGTCGTGCAATAAACCTCCACGTCCGGTTGTACCGGATTCGGGGCCTTCATCCACAGAGTTATGCACAGACAGTGGATAAAGTGCTCCTGCAAGGGTAGATGATGAATCGGGCATAAGACAGCCGGGAAGTTTGGGGCGGGAACGCCTGCCTTCGGCACCCCGAGGAGCCCGGACCGCAGTAGTTGTCCACAGGTGTTAATCCACTGGTGGATAATGTGTTGTGGACGCCTCATTTGACGGGGAGGCCTCCCAACCCCTAACGTTATGTAGTCCTTGTGTCTGTTTCGTGCGCTCATGCATGCCTTTTGCGGGTCAGCGAATCAGATGCCCAATAGAGCGCCTTCCCGTTCCTGCACCTTTGGAGCAACACGGGGCCAGGCAAATCTGTCGATCGTCTTGGAGTAACCACCGTGAGCAAGCGGACTTTTCAGCCGAATAACCGCCGTCGTGCCAAGAAGCATGGCTTCCGCCTTCGCATGCGTACCCGTGCAGGCCGCGCCATCCTGGCCGCACGCCGCAGCAAGGGCCGCAGCGAACTGTCGGCCTAAATAGCGGCAGTTTGTCGAATCAGGCCGCTACCTTCCAACTGCGGCCCGGCATCAGATAGGCGGTCATGCTTTCCAGCAGGAACCGGATGCGTCGTTCGACGGACTTCTCCCATACTGTACGTTCCGGCGCCCGTTCTGGGCGCCGGAACTTAGTGTTATATGCGACAAGTCGGGAAGCCGGCCTGCCCTCGTCTTTTGGCTTCATCGTGTCCAAAGCGATCGGGAACGCCGTTACCCGGAACCTCGTTAAGAGGAGACTCCGGGAAATAGCTGCACGGATTCTGGAAGAATACCCTCAGGGACTCTCCGTCGTCGTACGTGCGCTTCCGTCGGCGGGTGCTTCCGATTTCAATGCTTTAGCAAAGGACTTCCGCAAGGCGTTCTCTACAGTAGTGTCGAAAGCCAGGCAGGCCGAGCCGCCAGTTGAACAGAAGGGATCCGCCGAATGACCGCTTCAGGCCATTCCCCGGAGCGCGCGCTTGACGGCAAGACCGTCGCGCGGTTCATCTGGACGTTGCCCCAAAGGTCCCTCATCCTCCTGCTCATTGGCTATCGCAAAACGATCTCACCCCTGTATGGACAGGTCTGCCGTTTTTTCCCCTCTTGCTCCGCTTATGCATTGGAAGCAGTGACAGTTCATGGCGCTGTCAAGGGCAGCTGGCTCGCGGGAAGGCGAATCCTACGCTGCCATCCGTGGAATGAGGGCGGCGTGGACCATGTGCCGACCTCTCCTGGTTTCGAGCGGAGACTGCGGGAGAATCCTTCGCTGACCCCACGGATATTGGTACTCAACCACCCGGTGATTCCGGCTGACGATGATGGCCGCCCCGCGGTCTGAGGAGCTAGAAGAAAAATCATGGACTTCATCAACGCGCTACTGACGCCTTTTACGTGGGTCGTGTCCTGGATCTTGCGGGCCTTCCACGAAGCCTTCAGCTGGCTGGGTATGGATCCTGCGAGCGGCTGGACTTGGACCCTGTCCATCATCGGTCTTGTTCTGGTTATCCGGGCTGCCTTGATCCCCGTCTTCGTCAAGCAGATCAAAGCGCAGCGCGGCATGCAGGCTCTGCAGCCTGACTTGCGTAAGCTCCAGCAGAAGTACAAGGGCAAGACTGATCAGCTCTCGCGTCAGGCGATGACACAAGAGCAGATGGCTCTTTACAAGAAGCACGGGACCAACCCGTTCTCCGCGTGCCTGCCGCTGCTTATCCAGATGCCTTTCTTCTTCGCACTGTTCAATGTCCTGAACAACACGTCCAAGGCCAGCGGGGGCGGCGAGGGCATCGGCGCGCTGAGTCCCGAAGACATCCGCCAGTTCGATGAGTCCACCATTTTCGGCGCGCCCCTTTCGGCTTCACTGCTTCACGGCGGCGGGGGCGATAACCAGGTCGCCGTCGTCGTCCTCTCCATCCTCATGATCCTGGCAATGACTGCCTCGCAGTTCATCACGCAGAAGCAGATCATGGCGAAGAACATGTCCGAAGAGGCTTTGGCGAGCCCCTTTATGCGGCAGCAGCAGATGATGCTCTACATTCTGCCCTTGGTCTTCGGTATCGGTGGCATCAACTTCCCGATCGGTGTCCTGATCTACTGGACCACCACCAACCTCTGGACCATGGCGCAGCAGTTCATCGTGATCCGCCGTATGCCCACGCCAGGGTCGCCGGCGGCTAAGGCTCTTGCCGAACGCCGTGCCAAGAAGGGGCTGCCCATGGTTCCCCTGCTCGGTGAGAAGAAGTCCGAGGAACCCGCAGTCGAGGCGCCGGCCGGTCCGAAAATCCAGCGCCAGCAGCCGCAGCGTAAGAACAGGAAGAGAAAATGAGCACTGAAAGCGTCTCGGAAACGTCGGCTGAGCCGACCGTCACGGATAACGCTGACGAGGAAGCCACGAGCACTTCGGCGGCGGGTCGCCTGGAAGAAGAAGGTGACGTCGCTGCGGATTATCTTGAAGAGCTTCTGGACATCGCCGACATCGATGGCGATATCGACATCGAAGTCCGCAACGGCAGGACCTACATTTCCATCGTCTCGGAAGAGGACGACAATGACGCTCTGGAAGGGCTCATCGGCCGCGACGGCGAGGTGCTGGAGGCCCTCCAGGAGCTCGCGCGGCTGGCAGTCCTGACGGCAACCGACAACCGCTCCAGGCTTGTCCTGGACGTGAGCGATTACCGCAAGGAGCGCAGCGTCGAGCTGCACCGCATTGCAGAGGAAGCTGTCGCTAAGGCCAAGGATTCGGGCGAGGATGTTGCACTGGAGCCGATGAGCGCCTACGAACGGAAAATCGTTCACGACGCCGTCGCCGACCTAGGTCTTGTCAGCGAGTCCGAAGGCGAAGGCGAAAACCGCCACATCGTCGTATCCATCGATTCCTGATCCTCAGATCCGCTTAACGGGAGAAAGTCTGCGCGTGGTCGAAATTACGGCACAGGAAAAGTCTGCTGCCGAAGTAGTGTTCAAGGACCGTCTGGACCTAGCGGAACGCTACGTCGGGCATTTGGCCACCTCCGGCATGGAACGGGGGCTGTTGGGTCCTCGCGAGGTTCCACGTTTGTGGGGACGCCACGTCCTCAATTGTGCGGTCGTAGCGGAACTGATTCCGGCCGATGCATTCGTCGCTGACGTCGGCAGCGGGGCTGGGCTGCCCGGTCTGACTTTCGCCCTGGCTCGTCCTGATCTGAAGATCACCCTCATCGAACCTCTGGAACGACGCGTCAACTGGCTGAATGAGGTCATCGAGGACCTCGGACTTGAGAATGTCAGCGTATTGCGTGCGCGCGCGGAGGCTGCGGTTGGCCAGGTCAAAGCTGACGTAGTTACCGCGAGAGCCGTGTCCGCGCTAAATAAGCTCGCACCGTTGACCATCCCGCTGCTTGAGGGTAGAGGCGAAGTGCTCGCGATCAAGGGCAGGAGCGCTGCGGAAGAGCTTGAAAAAGCGGCGAAGGTGATCCGGAAGCTGGGCGGTACCGAAACTTCTGTTGTGAGCGTCGGATCCGCTCTCCTTGAAGAACCGACGACGGTGGTCCGCATCGTAGTCGGCCACTAATTCCCTAGTGCCCCGCGACTCTGCTAGGGGCTGGACGGCGTGCTTGGACGGCTCCATCGGTATATGCGGATAGGCTAGAGACACTGAGGCCACGAGAACGGAAGTGAGCAGGTTCAGGTGCGATTCGAGTCAACCATCTCTGATACTGGCTGCCAGCCAGTGGCTAAGACCGTCGAACGTCCCGGCCGCAGGCAACTGATTGAGGTTGTACGCGGTGAATGAATCGGCCGTTTCACGTGAAACACAAGACATGGGCGATATACACACAGCAGAGGTTACGGTTCCCAACGTTATGGATACGATCGACGAAACTACTCCACTGGCACGGGAACTAGCCAACGAGAACCGACGCCGCGAACGACTCCGGGGCCGCCCGCTGCCAAGGCCGACCAGGACCCGTCTGCTGACTGTCAGCAATCAAAAGGGCGGAGTCGGCAAGACCACGACGACGGTGAATATTGCCGCCGCCCTCGCCATGGCGGGCCTCAACGTCCTCGTAGTGGATATTGATCCGCAGGGCAACGCCTCCACAGCATTGGGTGTAGAGCACCATGCGGAGGTCGACAGTATTTACGATGTGCTCATCAATGACATGCCGCTGGCAGACGTGGTTGCGCCCTGCCCGGATATCAGGAATCTGATTGTCGCTCCTGCAACCATTCATTTGGCCGGAGCTGAAATTGAGCTCGTGTCTCTCGTCGCAAGGGAACAGCGGCTGCGGCGGGCCATAGAAGTCTATGGTCGTGAGCGCGAAAAGGCTGGCTTGGAGCGCTTGGACTATGTCTTCATCGACTGTCCTCCCAGCCTCGGACTGCTTACGGTCAACGCCTTCGTTGCCGCCCAAGAGGTGCTTATCCCCATCCAGTGTGAGTACTACGCACTGGAAGGTCTCAGCCAGCTTCTGAACAACATCGAAATGATCCAGAAGCATCTGAACGCAGAACTGGTTGTATCGACTATTCTCCTGACCATGTATGACGGCAGGACGAATCTGGCTGCCCAGGTTGCCGCGGAAGTCCGTGAGCACTTCCCGGATCAAGTCCTTAGCGCGGTCGTTCCGCGGTCGGTCCGCATTTCCGAAGCGCCCAGCTACCAGCAGACCGTGATTACGTATGACCCATCGTCGAGTGGTGCACTCTCGTATCAGGAAGCGGCTGCGGAAATAGCAGAACGCGGTGCTTAGTTCCGTATGGGTGGCAACGTCCCCCAGTAGAATGACTGCTTAGATCGCAACAATGCATGTAGGCATGCATTCAGGAAGGATCCTTGATGAGTGAGAAACGCCGCGGTTTGGGCAGGGGCCTAGGCGCTTTGATTCCGAATGCTGCAGTGGCCACTGAAGACTCAGCGCCGGAAGGCGGTTCGAACGCACCGAAGGGGCGGCCTGTCGACGTCTTTTTCCCCTCGGCCGGTACCCGTCCCTATCTTGAGGGCACCGGAGAGGCCGACCGTGCCGCGGGACGTCCCTCTTCGTCCGCTGCTCAGGTCGCAGAAGTGCTGCGTGGGCCCCGCCGATCGGCCGCAGGGGGCCGCAAGAGCGCTGCTGCGGGCGGTGCAAAAGGGGCAAAGACCAACAAGCCCGAGACAGCCCAGGAGACGGAGACAGCGGACTCCAAGGCAGATCCGCTCGAGGTAGAGGCGAGCCTAGAGGGCGATGCCCCCAACGCCGTTGTCCCGCGCGAGTCCAGTGGAAACCTTGAGAAGTCCGAATCTGACGACACCCGTGGACAGTCCGATCCCGCCACGGACGACGTTTCACGTGAAACTCTCGTGGAGGTACCGGGCGCCAAGTTTGCGGAAGTCCCTGTCGGATCCATTCATCCGAACCGCAAGCAGCCCAGATCGGTCTTCGATGAAGAGGACATGGCCGAACTTGTGCACTCGGTGCGCGAAATCGGCATCTTGCAGCCCATCGTCGTTCGGCCTTCCTCTGAGCAGAACGATCACGAGTACGAACTGGTCATGGGTGAGCGCCGATGGCGCGCGGCCCAGCAGGCAGGACTCGAAGCCGTGCCGGCGATCATTCGTTCTACGTCTGATGATGACCTGCTTCGTGATGCCCTCTTGGAGAACCTCCACCGCAGTCAACTGAATCCACTCGAGGAAGCAGCGGCCTACCAACAACTGCTTGAGGATTTCGGCTGCACGCACGATGAGTTGGCTGACAGAATCGGCCGTTCACGCCCGCAGGTGTCCAATACGATCCGTTTGATGAAGCTTCCGCCATTGGTGCAGCGTCGCGTAGCGGCGGGAGTGCTCTCGGCAGGGCACGCGCGTGCCCTGCTCGGTTTAGCGGATCCCGCGGAGATGGAGAAGCTGGCACAGAAGATCGTTGCCGAGGGTTTGTCTGTAAGGGCCACCGAGGAGATTGTCGCCCTCAGTGACAGTCTCCGCAGGCCGAAGCGGGAGACCAAGCCTCGTTTAGGCGCTCGGCACGAGCGCCTAGATTTCCTAGCTACATCGTTGTCGGATCGCTTGGATACGAATGTGAAGATCACCTTGGGGGCGAAAAAGGGGCGCGTCAGTATTGAGTTTGCCAGCGTTGACGACCTCAATCGCATCATGGGTGTGCTTAGTCCGTCAGAGAACTAAGCCTCGCCAGCATCCGAGAAGGGTGGCCCCGCTCACGCGGCGCCACCCTTCTTGCATATTCCCTCTCCTTTTCGGTGGCACGGCGGGCGTTTACATGGGCAAAACATAAAGCAGTTCGGTTTCACGTGGAACAGGTCTTGACCAGCACTCAGCCGTAGTGTGGGTAGTTTCGGTCGTAGAAGACGGGTTTAGAGGGGTGCCGTGAGGCCCCTGCCTGGCTTTCCCGCAGCCGAGGCGGGTGGGCAATTCAGATTCTGGACTCGTCCAGGCACCTCATCCGAGGCCTCGCACTGGCTGCATAGGGACTGCTCGCTCGCTCCGCCCCGCCCGGCGACCGCGCTGCCTGCGAGCTAGAGGACCAGAATCTGATTCCGCCTCTACTGCCACTTCGCCTCGCTGGGCGTTCAGATGGTCACATCAGATGCCGGGTGTCAGCGTCTAGGAAGATTCCGCAGAATATAAGGTGCTGAGTCGGTCAGGTACAAATTTTCACTGGTTCGGTGCAACAATCGGTCGTTTCACGTGCAACCATCTCCTGCCTCCATAGACTGTAGGCCGGCATTGCTCGTGCGTGTGGGGATGACGCAAGTTGGCGTTTGGGAGGAGCAGGCCAAACCGGGACCAGATGTGACGTCATCCTCTTTGCATCCCGCGTCGGTACTGCTGCGCAGTTCAAGACTCAATTCGCTGGGCTGGATGTAGCGCTACTAGCAAGAGTGACACGGAGATCGTGCATGCTGTTGCTCAGTCCGGCTCTCCAGATCACGAGTGTTCTGATTCTGCCCTGAATTTCGCCTGCACGTTCAGTGGGGGGAGGATCCGCCGGAAGAGGGCCCGCGCCCAGGTAGGCGAGGGCGCAGTTTCAGACCGAGGGCCCGCCCAGCAGCCTGAAGGTTCTGGCGTTTGGCCCTCGGAGTAGCTGTTCCACGTGAAACATGACTGCCCGTGCGCTCGGTCTGAACTGACGGATTTGTTGCGGCCAAGTAGTAGTTTCAGCACAGGACAATCAGCGGCTGGGATGGGGCATCGAATTTGTCGGTGCTGCCCCAACGAGGAGCAATGCTAGAATGCAGTCCCTACTACGGGAAACAGAGCCAACATCCGTGTAGGCCTCCGCGATATACGTAGGCGTCAGTCACCCATGGGCAAGTGCGTTGGGATATCGATAACGGACAGTCTCCTTCTCCCTCGCGCGCGCGGGATGTTGTTCCACGTGAAACCAGCGTCCGAAGGAGACGTGTCACGGGAAGGAGGCATCGTCGCATGGAGGGGTTGAACGCAGAAGGAACGGCGCGTCGATTGTGTCCGAGACGAGCGATTGCCAGTGGCCCCGGCCTGACCTACTTGCGCATCCGATTCCTACTTCCACGTCAGAGCTACTCCTTGTGTGGAATCCGGATCGAAATTGGAGCCCTCCGCTTCGGACTCTTCTAAAACTACTGATCCGGGCAGCAGCAGCCGCGGGCGCTGTTGACTGCTGGGATTCAAGAGTACGCCCAGTCGTCTGGATCGCTGGCTAGGCTTGCAGAGTGCATCCACCACGGGCCCAATGGCCGTGCCCAATGTATGTCTTTCACATGAGTACCGTCGATAGGGATAGTACGCTTCTGACAGTGATCGAACCCTTCGGAAGGCGAACTAGGTGGATGGTGTGATTGGGATGATGTTGAGCCTGCCGAGAGAACACAGTTGGCCCACTCGTTTTATCCTGTCCTTCCGCTGAGTAGCTATTGGTTAGCGTCGAAGGAGCACCTTGAACCCACTGCTAGGGGTTTACACACTCCGTTCTCATTTCTGCGTGTCGCATGGGGAGCCCCCTGCGAAAGACGCTGTTCCACGTGAAACGGACCTTGTGGTGGAAGACGCTGCCCAGATCTCTGTTCGTCCCGAAGAGGGGTAGGTGAATCACCTTCTGTCGGTCGGCATCGTGTCTGACACAGTCCTCAGGACTGTGCCTACGCGCCGGCCCACCAGTCTAGTGCGGGAATGACGGTTCAACTCCGTACGCCAGATGCGTGTGGTCATATAGCAAGCCCTGAGCAGAGTGCCATTTCCACTGTGGATACACTTAGCCCGCCCCACATTCCTTAGCTCTTCGAACCATCGTTGCCCTTCGGCGGTGGAGACCCCGCCAAGGGCCGCGGCGGCCCCAGTGGCCGCGGAAGATTTCGATTGGATGCTGCAACGCCCGACCGCTTTGCGAATCGTGGCCGGGCACCAGCATTCTTCTCATACGCTCCTGAGGCCGCTGCATTGTGATGGCTCTACCGGCAAAATGGGCGGAGGGGGCTTCGTTTCACGTGGAACACCCCTTCGAGCACAACACCCAAATGCGCATGGGGCAGGCGTCTAGGGCTGTACGCACGGATCATGACAACATCCTGGCGCTCACATCGACGCCGAGGACTCCGAAGGGCCGCGAACCAACTCGGCCTGGGCTCGAAGTAGCCCGTGCTCGCCCGGGCCGAGGACTATCGCGTTGCTCTCCTCCACATTACAGATATGCTCCATCCGGGAGGGTTGAGTTTCCAAATGAATCGGGGCGAGGCTGACGGCCTAATACTTCTGCGTTCAATCTCCGTGTTTCACGTGGAACGTACTGACCATATGGGGCACAGAGATGCGTTGCACAGCTAAGCATATGGATCGATCATCGCCTTCTGATGAGGGATCAGTGACAGCCTCTCTGCGTCACTCCCCAGATTCGCCCCGGATATGGTCTCTTTCGAGCTGTGAGTAGACGACGGGTGGGATCCGGGAAATGCTAGCTTCTACCTGCCAGGCCTGCGGAGCGGCCTCTGCGTTAGAAAATCACTGCGCGCGTCGTAAAGGCGTCGTGCTCAGAAGCACTCTTTCGAGGAAGAAATGCTTCGTTCAAGAAGGGTTCTTCGAGGACTTTGCTCCGCCGTGCTTCTTCGGGATGCTGCAGAATCACTCAGGCCATCTGCTGCAGGAGGTTGGCGCGCTTCTAGCTTCCCCCTTGGTTTGAGGTAATGGAGATCGGACCGACCGACTGAAGTCCGCTTCTGTGTAGTTACCTGTCGCCGTCGGTGGACTGCGGAGCCCGGTCGATCCGCGCGGCTCCCTTGGGATCGCGCCGGGTTTGAGCAGTCGATTAGTTCCCTACATGTGTTTCACGTGGAACTCGCGTAGCCCCTCTCCTTTGCATGTTGACGCAAGCGCCGAGCAGGCGAAGGTGGGTGCCCCGCCGCTCAGGACCGGCGCGGCGTTCCACGTGAAACGCCGCTCGGCCGTCGCTTGATTGTTTGTCAGTGCTCATTGGGCGTGCCCTTCTCGCTTCCCGTGCCACCCACGATCTCCAGTACATTGCATCACCTTGCCCGCGTGAGGGGGGTTGTTGGTCCTTGATCTCCAGGAAGCATGGAGACGAAAAGGAGCGTTCGTTGCATCGGGAAGGGAGCCTCTGCTCGGCCCGTCTGGTGCCGACACGCGTGGTTGAGTACGCGCCTGGTTGAGTAGGGCGGCGACGATCGACACCGGTGGTCATTAGGAGCGGGTGCTCCCAAGAAGACATGCGTGAACGACAATTTGGGTACCTCCTTATGATGGTTAGGCGGTCGGCGATCGACTATGGAGTGATTGGCAGCCAGGTAGCGCGTTCTCTCTCTAGTCCTTCCCGGACGGAATGCGAAGAACGGATGCCGAGCTACAGTTGGGGTGCCGCCTGTCGGCCCTCGGCGCATCGGGCCATGACGGCATCTCCGCGGCCGCATCTCCACCCGAAAAGCGAAAACAATACTCTCGAGGAGATAGCGGTCAAACCGCATTCTCCATTTTGCGCCGTGAGTAGGTAAGAGCCTAAGTGGCCCTGCACTATTCGCACTTTCCTTCTCAACCTTGTGAAACCATCGTTCCGACAGCGGAATTCGAGAAGGCAGCAACTTATTTGCAGAGGCGACGCTGCCGAGCATCTCGTGCGGCGAACGCCGTACCCCTCCGGCATCTGCGACAGCCGGGCGCGAGTCGTCTCGTAGCCACGCCAATCCACCCGCAGCAGTTTCACGAGGAACGGTTACGACCTGACGGGTGCGGTTTACGTGGAACGGTTGCGACCGGACGGGCGCGGTTTCACGAGGAACGGTTACGACCGGACGGGTGCGGTTTCACGTGGAACGGTTGCGACCTGACGGGTGCGGTTTACGTGGAACGGTTACGACCTGACGGGTGCGGTTTACGTGGAACGGTTACGACCGGACGGGTGCGGTTTCACGTGGAACGGTTACGACCGGACGGGTGCGGTTTCACGTGGAACGGTTGCGACCGGACGGGCGCGGTTTCACGAGGAACGGTTACGACCGGACGGGTGCGGTTTCACGAGGAACGGTTACGACGGGACGGGTGCGGTTTCACGTGGAACAGTCAGGGCGAACAGAGATCCGTGGCGTTCAACATGCAGAGGCAATCGGATTCTCTTTAGCGGAGGGGTGGTGGGACTCCTTCTCAGGGCGAAGCGGCCCGTCTTCCAGGCCGGCAAGAGCATCCCGTTGGAGCCGTGAAAATTGCTCCGGCATTTCTGCAGCTACGCGATCATCCAACTGGCGTGGAACGCTAATGGGACCTCTACGGGCCGAGGGCGGGTTCTCGTCCGGAGTTCCGAGCGGCGTCCTCTATTGAGCGATTCAGCGCTCGGGCGGCAGCTGCGTCACGCTCTTCTCCCCAGGCCGCGAGACGTCCTTCGCCCCAGGCTCCAAGGCGGCAGCGCGGCGAACTGTGGGTAGGCGTCCCCTACCCCTGGCAGGGCTTTGTCAGAGGCCGGGGTTGAAGCGTAGGACGTCGTCGACAGCTAGTGTTCCCGTTGGCTCGTCCTCTTCTTCCAGGAGGTAAAGCCGCTGAATGGCAATGACAACGGCATCCGCCAGGACCTGACGGAAGACGGGATCGGCCAGCCGTTCGCTGTCGACCGGGCTGCTGAGGTAGCCGAGATCGAGTTCGATGGACGGTACCGATGTCATCCGCAGAATGTCCCAGCTTCTGCCGTGGATACCGAGATCCGTCATGGATGTACGGGCGAGGATCTCTTTGAGGACCAACTCGGCTGCCCGGTGCCCGATCGGCGATCGGATTTCACCTGTTTCCGGTCTTCCCCAGTAAAAGGCTGAAACGCCGTTAGCCGCCGGCTGGTCCAACCAGTCACAGTTGATAGTCACGCTTAGGCTTGCATTTGAGCTCTTGATTCTTTGCATTCGCTCGGCGTGTGGCATCTCTGCTGTGTCCCCGATGACGGTGACGTCGGCGCCGAGCGCAGAAAGAATGCTTTCGATGCGGTGCGTGATGTCGGATGCCACGGACCACTGGGACAGTGCCTGACCGCTGGCCCTGTCGATGGCGTGTTCGGCCTTCGCCGACCCCTGCCCTGCTCCCAAGCAAACGACCCGGCCCTTCAAAGCGGCTGAGGACTGGTGTAGATGTTCGTAGTCGCGCAGGGAGAAGGCTTGGCTCGGGCTAATGGTCCGGCTGACGCGGGCCATGGCACCGATTAGCGGAGCGTCGCAAACTCCGGTTACTTCCAAGCCGAGGTTCATTTGAAGCTCGCGCACGGCGTAGTAGCAGCGTTCGCCGAACTCGCCGTCGATATGACCGTAGTAGAAGCCCAAGTAGGACAGCTGTCGCTGCAGTTCGGCGACGTCGTCTCCGCGGATCAGATCGGCTCCCGGGAACCAAGCGAGCTGGCGGTCGCCGAGGTTGAACTGTGCCTCCGAGAGAGCCCGCAGTGTCTCGGGGCCGGCGACTCCGTCCACCATGAGCCCGCGCGCCTGCTGGAAGGTCCGGACGGCTGCGTCGACGTGGTCGTCAAAGACGGAGGCGTCATTGACCTGATCCGGTGCCAGGTAGGCCATGGAAACACCCGCGCGCAGCAGCCTCTCGCGGAGGGCTACTACGCGCGGGCTAGCGTCGGAACGGCGCAGACTGCGGTCTGCAGCGTCAGATTCCATCATTCAGTTAGCCGAGGAACTCAGCGAATTCCTGCTCGATAACCTGCTTCGGCTTGGCGCCGATGGAGGTTGCGGCGACCTGGCCGTCCTTGAAGACGTAGACCGCCGGGATGGAGGTGATGCCGTACTGGGCTGCGGTGGCGGGGTTGTCGTCTACATTGAGCTTGACGACCTCGACCTTGCCGGCGTGCTCCTGCGCGATGTCATCGAGGATCGGCGACAGCATGCGGCAGGGGCCGCACCATTCAGCCCAGAAGTCCACGATGACCGGCTTGTCGGACTTCAGGACGTCGGCGTCGAAACTGGCGTCGGTAACGTCTTTTGCAGTGCTCATGGGTATCTCTCTTTCCGGGGTTGGGTGTTAGACGGCAGCAGTCTCGGTGACCAGGTCGGGCAGGTCACTTACCTCTGCAAGATAGTGTTCGACGTCGATCGCGGCCACGCAGCCGGAACCGGAGGCGGTGATTGCCTGGCGGTAGGTCGGATCGATGACGTCGCCCGCGGCGAAAACGCCGGGGACGGTGGTCTTGGACGAGCGGCCCTGGACGGCGATGGTTCCTTCAGGAGTCAGCTCCAGTTGGTCCTTGACCAAAGCGACCCGGGGGTCGTTGCCGATAGCGACGAAGGCACCGGTGACAGCGAGCGTGCTCTCCGTGCCGTCGGTGGTGTCGCGCAGGCGGAGCGCGGTGACCTTATCCGTACCGTCGATGCCCACGACCTCGGAGTTCCAGCGGAAGTTGATCTTCTCGTGGGCGAGGGCACGATCCTGCATGATCTTGGAAGCGCGCAGCGAGTCGCGGCGGTGGACGACGGTGACCGAGTTGGCGAACTTGGTCAGGAACAGGGCTTCCTCCATCGCGGAGTCGCCGCCGCCGATGACGGCGATGTCCTGGCCCTTGAAGAAGAAGCCGTCGCAGGTTGCGCACCAGCTGACGCCGTGGCCCGAGAGCCGCTTCTCATCCTCGAGGCCCAGCTCGCGGTAGGCAGAGCCGGTGGAGATGATGACGGCCTTGGCCTCGAACGTCTCGCCGGTCCCGATCGTGACGCGCTTGACCGGACCCTGCAGGTCCACGGAAGTCACGTCTTCGAAGAGGATCTCTGTGCCGAAGCGCTGGGCCTGCTTCTGGAACTGGTCCATCAGGTCGGGGCCCATCACGCCGCCAGGGAAACCCGGGAAGTTTTCGACGTCGGTGGTGTTCATCAGTTCACCGCCGGCTTCAACAGAGCTGGCGATCAGCAGCGGCTTCAGGTTGGCTCGTGCGGTGTACACGGCGGCCGTGTAGCCGGCCGGGCCGGAGCCGACGATGATGACGTCGCGCACGGACTGGTTGGTTTCTGTGCTCACTGCGTGTGAACCTCTTCCTGTTCTGCTTACGTTGCGCTGGGGCCTGTTCGGCGGCCCGGGCAGCCATTTCTCACAACGAGCGGTCTACCCAGCTTATTCCGCGCTGTTGTGAAGGTGGATCCTGTTGCCTAAAGGGTCAGGAGATTTCGATCTCCGCCATGCGGATGCCGAAGGGCGGGCCGCCCTGCGGGTTGGCCAGGCGGGGCAACTGGGTGAAATCGATGATGACGTACTGGGCCTTGGGGGCCGCGCCGTCGGTTTCGGGCACCGGGATGGTGGTGTTCTGGGCCGTGAAGCTGCCCTGGGCGACCGGGGTGGCGCCTTCAAGCGATGCCGTGTCGTTGAGCATGACCGAGAACTTTCCGCCGCTGCCGCTGAGCTGGGTCAGCTCGATGGAGCTGATGCTCGAGGACTCCTCCAGCTCGACGACCAGCGCAAGGTTCGATGCGTAGCGGCCGAAGTCGTCCGACTGGTACTGGAAGCTCGTCCAGTAGGTCGCAGGGTTCCCGTCGATGGCCTGCGGCAAGCGGCCGTCGTTCTCGGCATCCAGTTCCGGCATGTCCGGCACAAGGCGGCTCAGGCCGGCAATCGCGGGTTCGACGACTTCCTCGGCCGGCGCACTGGTTTCCTCGCTGCCCTGGGGCTCGGTCGCCGGAGCAGAGTTGTTCGTCTCCTGGTTCTCTCCGGCCACGGGGCCGCCGCGGAAGAGGTTGAGCTGATTGACGGCGATGACGACGGCCACGATGAGCAGCACGGCGAGGAGCCCGCCGATCAGCAGGCGCGAGGTCCGCGGACGGTTGCGCTCGTCGTCGTCGTAATCGTAGTCATAGTCCTCCGGCTGGGTCGGGCCGGCGCCGGCTCCCGCGGGGAACACGGAGGCAGCGCTGCCATACTCGTCCTCGCCGCGTCGGGCGGAGGGGCGGGCAGGCTCGGCAGCGGGAGCATAGTCTTCCTGGTCCTGCCAGAGGCTGACCTTGGGATTCCCGGTGGTCTGCCGGCCAACGGGCGCGGTTGCAGGGGCATCGGCGTCCGCGGGGACGTGCGGAGGGGAAGCCGGAGGCGGCGGCGCGATGGTCTGCCGCGGCGAGGCAACGGATTCCGGGCGTCCGGTGTCCGCGTGGTCCTGCCAGGCGGTCTCCGCACGGTCAAACTGGCCGGTGTCCGCCCGGCCCTGCCCCGCAACGGAGGCCGCCGCAGCAGCTCCGGCAACTCCGGCGCCCGCAGCCGCACCGGCACCCGGGCGACGCCCGAACAATGGCTTGCCGGCGCCGTCGTTAGCGTTGCCCCGTCCCAGCTTGGGCAGCTCCAGCCGGTTCAGGCGGTCCCGCAGGCTGGCGCGGGGCTCGTCCTCTTCCTCTTCGTCGTAGTAGTCCTCATCCTCGTACGTCTCCGGCTCATAGGTACGGGCTTTGCCGAAGATTTCCGAACCGAGCGTCTCGGTGAAGAACGGTTCCACGTAGGGGGCGTCCTGCTGGATGACGAGATCCAGCAGGTCAGCGGCCTCGGCCTGGTTGGTGATGAGGTACGTGTAGCCGTCCGTGATGCCAAGATCCAGCACCTGGACGTTGCCAGTACGCTCGCCGGTGGCGATTTCACGTGCGCTCATGGCGGCCTGACTGGCGTTTTCCGGCGCGGCCACCAGGATGCTTACCGGCCTGTTCAGCACCTGGTCGATGCCGTTGAGCACCAGGTCCTGCTCGGCGGATGCGAGGACTTGGCCGGTAACCTTGTAGCGGCCTCCAAGCAAGGTCCCCACATCTACTGGTAGTGGCACGGGTGTTCCTCCAGGCGGATAGTCGGCAGGCTGGCGCCGATGAGTAGGTACTTTGTTTCCATGCTACCGGGTGGTACTGGCGGGATGGGGCGCATTCAGGCGCGTCCCGGCAGCCGCGCAAGAATCGGGGCCAGGAAGCCATCCAGCTCGGAGGCGCGCAGCAGTTTGAGCAGCAGGAGATAGACGGCGGCCATGACGGTGCCGCAAATGGCCAGGCTGACGACGGCGGCGACGATGCTGCCCATGGCGAAGCCGCCGGACTGGTAGCCGCCGAGCAGCCACAGGGCGGCTGCGCCGGCGGCGGCGGAACCGAGGGCGGCGTAGCCGAACCGGATGTAGCTCTCCGCGACGCCAGCGGTGCCGTAGTCCCCGAGGCGGCGGACGGCGAAGAGGTGCGCGAGGGCGGCCGAGAAGAGGTGGAAGATCGCGAACAGGATGGCCAGCGCGAAGACGATCTGGGTAGAGGGCAGCAACTGGCCCAGGACGATCGCAATGACGGCACAGGTGCCGGAAAGGATCGACTGCATGATCAGCGGCGTCTTCGCATCCTCCTCGGCGTAGAAGACGCGGCTGAGGAAGAAGTAGATGCTCATGAACGGCATGGCGGCGCCCAGCACCGCGACGATCTGGCCCATCGCGCCCGCCGAGGCCTCCGCCGTCGGGCCGGAACCGGCAAAGAGGCGGGCCAGCGGCCCGGCGAGGACCACCAGGACCGCGGCGCCGAACATGGTGGCCACGCCGATGGTGCGCAGGCCGGAGTTGATGGTTCCGCGGACGGCCTCCATGTCGCCCGTCGCCTGGGAGCGCGAGAGCTGGTTGAACAGGACGGTGGCCAGCGAGAGCACGAAAACGGAGTGCGGCAGCATCGCGATCAGGGTTCCGGTGTTCAGCGCATATTCACCGGGGACGCCGGCGCCGCCGTCGGCCAGCTCCTGGCGGCCGGCGGTGGCCGCGGACGCGATGGTGCCGTAAAGGAGGTAGGCGGAGTTGCCGACGACCATGGTACCCAGCGTCCAGCCTGCCACCTTGCCTGCCTGCCGCAGGCCGATCCCGCGCCAGCCGAACTTCAGCTTCAGGCCCAGGCCCAGCCGGCTCAGCGGCCACAGCAGGACCAGGCTTTGCAGCACGATTCCGAGCGTGGTCCCGCCCGCCAGCACCATGGTCTGCGGCGACGTCCACGCCTCGGGATGGTCTCCCTGGGGCGTGTAGGAGCCGAAGAGGAAGATGTAGAGCACCAGGACCGAGATGGCAACGACGTTGTTCACCACCGGGGCCCACATGTACCAGCCGAAGCGGCCGTGGGCGTTCAGCACCTGGCCGACGACGGCGTACAGGCCGTAGAAGAAGATCTGCGGCAGGCACCAGAGGGCGAAGATCGTGCCCAGTTCCAGCATGGGCTGGGTCCAGCCGGTGGTCAGCGTCGAGATGATCGGCCCGGCCAGCGCCGTCGCCGCGAGGGCGATGCCTCCCAAGACCAGCACCGTGAGGGACAGCAGGCGCGAGACATAGTCGGCGCCGCCGTCGTTGTTGTTGCTGGCCTTAATGATCTGCGGCACCAGCACCACATTGAACACGCCGCCTGCGAGCAGCAGGTAGATGATGTTCGGAATGGTGTTGGCTTTTTCGAAAATGTCGCCCATCGTCGTATTCGCGCCGATGGCGACGGCCAGCAGCGACGTGCGGACGAAGCCGAGCACGCGCGAGACCATGGTGCCGGCGGCCATGATGGCGCTGGCGCGGGCTGTGCTTTGGGGGCGGGAAGCAGACATCGTTGTCTATCGTCTCATTGAGGGCCGCCGCGGCCGTCCAGACAACACCCAGCCTGATCGTGTTCCCGGCTCGACGGCCGGGCCGGCGACTGCTCCGACCACTGGTCAGAGGTACTCGGGCAGGACTTCCCGGGCCAGGTCGACGATGCGGCGCTCATTGGGAAAAGAAAGCTTCCGCCCCAGCTCGGCCAGCGGAATCCACGCGACATCGACTGCCTCGTGGTCCGGGTCGTTCTCGATGGTCAGTTCGCCCCCCGTGGCGCGGAGCAGGAAGTGGTGGACGGTCTTGTGGACGCGGTGGCCACTGACAGTGAACCAGTAGTCGATGCTGCCGAGGGTGGCGAGGACCTTGCCCTGGATTCCGGTTTCCTCTTCGATCTCGCGGACGGCCGCTTCCTCGTTGGTTTCCGCGTTCTCGGGGTGGCCCTTCGGCAGGCACCACTCCAGTCGTCCGCCGCGGTTGAACCTCGCGATGATGGCCACGCGCAGCTCATCGGTGGCCGTATCCACGACGACGCCGCCGGCGGAAACCTCCTCCACCGTGGGCAGGGCATGGTGTCCGGGCGCGGTGCTGCCCACTGCCGCTGTTAGCGGAGTGCGCTTTGGTGCACTTGGGACCGGATATGCCATGCAGTCCACTCTAACGATTTTTGGTAGCCGAGGATGATGACACCGCGGGGTGCCGGAATTCTTCAGCGCGAGGGATGGGTTTCTGGCACCCTTAAGTCACTATGGTTCACGTTTTTGGCCCGGCAAACGCCCCCGGGACTTCCGCCCTGCAGCTGCCCGATGTCGTCATGGAATTGGGGCAGCGGTTCGTGGACGCCGGACATGAACTGTCCCTGGTGGGCGGGCCGGTGCGGGACCTCTTCCTGGGCCGCGTGTCGCCGGACCTGGACTTCACGAGCGACGCCGACCCGGACGCCATCGTCGCCGTCATCCGCAAATGGGCCGACACCTTCTGGGAAATCGGCCGTGACTTCGGGACCATCGGCCTCCGCAAGGGCGACTTCACCATCGAGGTCACTACCTATCGGGCCGATGCCTATGACCCGGATTCCCGCAAGCCGCAGGTCGCGTTCGGCAAGTCCCTGGAGGATGACCTCTTCCGCCGCGACTTCACCATGAACGCCATGGCGCTAAGGCTGCCCTCCCTGGAACTGGTCGATCCGTACGGCGGCGTCCGGGACCTGCATGCCGGCATGGTCCGCACCCCGGGGGAGCCCTCGACGTCGTTCTCCGATGACCCGCTGCGCATGCTCCGCGCCGCGCGCTTTGCTTCCCAGCTCAACGTCTCAGTGGCCCCCGAGGTGGCCGCGGCAATGACGGACATGGCCGAGCGGATCGAGATCATTTCGGCCGAGCGTGTGCGCGACGAACTGGTCAAGCTGATCAACGGCAAGGACCCGCGGGCCGGCATCGATCTGTTGGTGGAAACCGGACTAGCCGAGTATGTGCTGCCGGAGGTTGCGGCGCTCAAGCTGGAAATCGATGAGCACCACCGGCATAAGGATGTGTATCAGCATTCGCTCACCGTGCTGGAGCAGGCGTGCGAATTGGAAACCGACGACGGCGGTGCGGTACCCGGCCCGGACTTCGTCCTGCGGTTCGCGGCGTTAATGCACGACGTCGGCAAGCCGGCGACGCGGCGGTTCGAGCCTTCGGGCGCCGTCAGCTTTCGGCACCACGACGCAGTCGGCGCGAAGCTGACCGCCAAGCGGATGAAGAAGCTACGCTTCGACAACGACACCATCAAGGCCGTCTCGCGGCTCGTGGAACTCCATATGCGGTTCTATGGCTATGGCGAGGCCGGCTGGACGGACTCGGCGGTCCGCCGGTACGTGACGGATGCCGGACCGCTACTCGAGCGGCTGCACCGGCTCACGCGCTCGGACGTCACCACCCGCAACCGACGCAAGGCCGAGCGGCTCGCGTTCGCGTACGACGACCTGGAGCAGCGCATCTCTGCGCTGAAGGAGCAGGAGCAGCTCGATTCCGTGCGGCCGGATTTGGACGGACAGCGGATCATGGCCCTGCTCGGGATCAAGCCCGGCCCGGCGGTGGGACGGGCCTACAAGTTCCTGCTCGACGAGCGGATGGAGAACGGGCCGCAGGATCCGGACGTTGCCGAGAAGAAGCTTCTGGAGTGGTGGACCCAACAGCCGGAATCCGCATCAGATGCGGATGGCTCATGAGCTACCTGCCTGTCAGTAATGACTATCCGAAGCTTTGGCTTGTGCGTCATGGGGAGACGGAGTGGTCCAGGAGCGGCCAGTACACGGGCCTGACCGATCTGGAACTGACCGAAAACGGGGTGCTGCAGGCCCGGGAGGCCGGAAGGAAGCTGTCAGGGCTCAAATTCTCAACGGTGCTGTCATCCCCGCTGAAGCGTGCGGTAAGAACCGCTGAGCTTGCGGGATTTTCCGATCCGGAGATTGTTCCTTACGCGCATGAGTGGGACTACGGCGAGTACGAGGGGCTGCGCAGCGCCGAGATCCGCGCCAAGGACCCGTCCTACCTGATCTGGACCCACGGCGTGCGCGGCGGTGAAACGCTCGAGCAGGTAGCCGACCGGGCCGACCATGTCATTGCCAAAGTGCTGGACAGTCCTTCCGAGCCTCCATTTCAACCGGATCCCATAGTCCAGCGCAACGTGCTGTTGGTGGCGCACGGACATTTTCTCCGCGTGCTGGCCGCCCGCTGGCTCGACTTGCCGCCGGTCGAGGGGCGCCGCTTTGTCCTCGACACCGCGGCGGTCTGCAGCCTGGGCTGGGACAAGCAGACTCCGGCGGTCACAGGCTGGAACATCTGATTCCGGGAGCCGATTCCACGGATGGACTATAAGGACTCTGACCGTTCTGTCGTGGCTCCGGACAATGTCGGCCTGCGCCAATACGTCAGCGCCCGCAGCAGTGCTTCCAGGGGACCGTACCGGAACTGCCTGACCCAGCCATAGCTGGCCAGCAGTTGGAGGACGAAGATGAGCGCCGCAGCGCCGAGTACGGCGAGCGGCGGCAACCGATTGGTCAGGGCGAGCCCGAACCCGGTGAAGACCAACAGCATCAGAACCGACTGCCCGAGGTAGTTGGAAAGAGCCAGCTTCCCCGCCGGGGCCAGCAGTGCTCGCAGCCGTTGGCCGCGCCGCGTGCGGAACGCCAGAAGCAGCAGGGCCACGTAGCCTGCGGTGAGCGCTGGTGCGGTGAAGGTGGAGATGCCGAACGCTATGAGGGCCGTGCCCGTGCCGCCTACGTAGTGCACCAGATAGGCCTGCAGAATGGCAGCGGTCAGGCCGATCGGGAGTCCGATGGCTGTCAGGCGGCGCAGCAGGCGGGGACTGAGTCCGTGCTCGAATACCCGCTGTTTCGCACAGGCCAGCCCTGCATAGAAGGCGCCGAGGGCAATCGGTCCCTGCAGGAACAGGACGTTGACGCCGACGATCGGATAAAGGGCGAGGTTCTGCGCGATAACCTCGGCGGGCGGGCCGGCGAGCCCGAAGGCGGGCGGGAGGGTCCCGGCGTCTGTGGGTGCCGACGGCTCAAAGGCGGCCGCTATGACGCCCGTCAGCAGCACGAACACGCCCATCGCGCCGATCAGGATGGAAGCGGAGGTCACGGCGGCCTTGCCGGAGATCCACCGCGTACCGAGCAGGACCAGGCTGAGCAGTCCGTACGTCAGCAGGATGTCGCCGTAGAAGAGGAACAGTCCGTGGCAGAGCCCGAGGACAACCAGGCCCGCGGCCCGGCGCAGGGTGCGGCCGACTTCGGATGCGCCGGATGCGGCAGCGGATGCCCACTGCAGGACGAAGCTGTAACCGAAAAGGAATGAAAACAGGATGTAGAACTTGGCCTCGAACAAGACGCTGGCCATGAACCGCACGGCGGTGTCCACCGGACTGCTGTAGTCCGGATTCGGGATGCCGGTGATCGCGTACGGGTCGGCGAAGTACCAGATGTTGACGCAGAGGATGCCCAGCAGCGCGAAAGCCCGCAGTGCGTCCAGATCCGCCACACGCTGCACCGCTCCGGCAGAGGCTGCCGGGATGCGGTCCAAGGGTCTGCCCGTCATGCTGCTTCCTGTTCATCGGCACGTGCAGGTCGAGTTCGGCCGCTTCAGTCTTGCACGTTCAATACCCCGGCGACAGGCGTCTTCGACGCCGAACTCAAGCCCCGGCGTCGAAAGGTTCGGCGTGTCTCGGCGGACACGCCGGGGGAAAGGGATGTTCCGCCTCTTTTTTCCTTCTCCACTAGGCAAGAAAGGCTGGCTTGGGGTAGCCTAAAACCTGTCCGATTGAGCCTTCCCAATCACGGGTCGGCCCGGGCTTTTCATGACCGATGCAGTGCAGGAAAGAGAGGTGAGTCCCGTGAAGATTATCCTCACGCCGGCCGGAACGTTTGCCGTTGCTGCCCGCCTCCGGGGCATCTCGCCGCTCCTCGCTGCGCATTAGCTTTTCCACCGCAGCACCCGGCCGTCCGCCGGGCCGCTCCAGCTGAAAAGCCAGCCTCCTTCGGCTCCCGCACGTAATCCCCTCGAGGGCCCTACGTTTGCCGGCGCCTTCTGTGCAAGCCCTTGGCCACGCCTCTGCTTGCCGCACTCGCATATATCCGTCGGCCGACCATTCCCGCATTGGGGTCTGCCTTCGGAGTCCTGCCCGAAAGAGGAACCACTCATGAAACCGTTGGACAGCGCTGTCCGTCCGGCCCCCGAACAGTCCATCCGCCCCGACGTCCGCTCGATGAACTCGATGAAGCCGGCGCAACCGGCCCAACGGGCCAGCCAGGACTCCCGCGGCCGCGGCCCGGAACCCCACGGTGAGCTGGTTACCGCCGGCTCCCTGAGCGGCGTGGACGGCTCCACCAGCCCCGGCTCGGCCATGCCGAACTACCTGGAACGGGAAGAGGTGAATATCGTGATCCGCAAACTTCGCCAGAGTTACTCGTTCTGGAAGCGGATACAGGGCACAAGCATCGACGAGCAAAGGCTGGACGAGGCCCGCGACGAACTGCTGGCGTACCGGCAGCTCATCCGCTGAACCACCGGGTTCCCTCGCCCGTGACGGCGGCTTGATCGGCTGGTACGTTGGCTGTGACGGCCCCGGCCGTCGCTCGCTGACGCACCAGTTTGGAGGACAATGATGTCTGACCCGGCTCCGCTTTCCGATCTTGAAATTGCCCGTCGCGCCACGCTGAAGCCGATCGCCGAGGTGGCCCTGGCCGCCGGGATTCCGGGCGACGCCGTCGAGCTTTACGGCAACTACAAGGCCAAGATCGACCCGGCCAGGCTCGGCCCGGACCAAGCCCAGCCCCGCGGCAAGGTGGTGCTGGTCAGCGCCATGTCTCCGACGCCGGCTGGAGAAGGCAAGTCCACCGTGACCGTGGGCCTGGGGGACGCCCTGGCCAAGGCCGGCCACCGGACCATGATTGCGCTGCGCGAGCCCTCGCTCGGACCGATCCTGGGCATGAAGGGCGGCGCCACCGGCGGCGGCTATTCCCAGGTGCTGCCGATGGACCAGATCAACCTGCATTTCACCGGCGACTTCCACGCCATCACGAGCGCCAATAACGCGCTGATGGCGCTGGTGGACAACCACATCTACCAGGGCAATGCGCTCAACATCGATCCGCGGCGGCTGTCCTTCCGGCGCGTGCTGGACATGAACGACAGGGCACTGCGGCAAATCGTGATCGGCCTCGGCGGGCCTGGCCAGGGCGTCCCGCGCGAGGCCGGCTTCGACATCACGGTCGCCTCCGAGGTGATGGCCGTCTTCTGCCTCGCCACGGACCTGAAGGACCTCAAGCGGCGGCTGTCGCGGATCACCTTCGGCTACACCTATGACAAGAAGCCCGTGACCGTCGCCCAGCTCGGGGCCGAGGGCGCCATGACCATGATGCTCAAGGACGCCATCAAGCCGAACCTGGTCCAGACCATCGCGGGCACGCCGGCCCTTGTCCACGGCGGCCCGTTCGCCAACATCGCGCACGGCTGCAACTCCGTCATCGCCACCCAGACCGCCCGCAGGCTGGCCGACGTCGTCGTGACCGAGGCCGGCTTCGGCTCGGACCTGGGCGCCGAGAAGTTCATGGATATCAAGGCGCGCTCCGCCGGATTCGCCCCCTCAGCGATCGTCATCGTCGCTACCATCCGCGCGCTGAAGATGCACGGCGGCGTGCCCAAGGGGGAGCTGTCGGCCCCGAACCTTGCCGCGCTGCAGGAGGGGACCGCGAACCTCGAGCGGCACCTCGACAACGCCGTGAAGTTCGGCATCACGCCGGTCGTGGCCATCAACCGCTTCACATCGGACACGGACGAGGAGGTCGAATGGGTGCTTGAGTGGTGCCGGCAGAAGGGCGTCGAGGCCGCCTCGGCGGATGTCTGGGGCCATGGCGGTGGCGGCGACGGCGGTGACGAGCTGGCCGCCAAGGTCGCGCAGGCCATCGGCGCGGAGCAGCACTTCGCGCCGCTGTACGACTTGGACCTGTCGGTGGACAAGAAGATCGAGACCATCGCCCAGCAGATCTACGGCGCCGACCACGTCGAGTTCTCCACCCTCGCCAAGAACCGGCTGGCCGAGATCGACGCCAACGGGTGGGGCAAGCTGCCGGTCTGCATGGCCAAAACCCAGTACTCGTTCACGGACGACGCCACCCGCCTCGGCGCGCCGTCCGGCTTCACCATCACGGTGCGCGAGCTGATCCCCAGGACCGGCGCAGGCTTCATCGTCGCGCTCACCGGCGCCGTGATGACCATGCCCGGCCTGCCCAAGGAACCTGCCGCCATGCGCATGGACGTGAACGACGACGGTGAGATCACCGGCCTCTTCTAGCGCACCCTGCGGAGGGGAATCGGTTACCGGCATTCAAGATGCGGGAGGTCCTGCTCCGCTTACTTAGGAACGCAGCCTTGCCGGGCCGGGTTCCTTCGACAGGCTCGCGGCGAGGGCCGTACAGGCGACGAGCTGCACCGCACCAAGAGTCCGCGTTAGTCCAGGGTGCTGGCGGCACCACCCCATAATCGGCTGGAACGGGCCCGTTGCCCAGCGGGAACAGTGCTCGTCGGGGAAGAGCACGGTGAGTAACCCGTCGCCGATGCCGAACATTGCCACGCTCTCCACGATCCGCACGTCCATCTGACTTCCTCTCGTATTGTTTCGGAGGAGACCGGCAGGCCGAACAGGCAGCAGTGTCCTTCCTGAATCAAGAATCGGCGCCCGTGCCCTATGTCGACAGGGCATTCCGACTCTGCCTTGCGCTGACTGCGGAGCTGCGCCTCCTACCCGTCCATAAAGTGTTGTTGACCCGGCGTTCCAGTTACGGCCTCCTACACGACGACGTGGAACGCATTCGTGCACGTGGTGATGTCCGCCGTCGTACTCATGCCGCTGCTGGGCGGCGTCGAGTTCATGTCCCGCGCGCCGTGGGTGATGGAGAAGCCGGACAAGGCCTTCGCCGAGCCCGGCGCCGTGTTCGATACCTCGATCGGCTGGCGCTTCCCCAACCCGGCGTTCCTTTCCGGCGAGTACTCCCGGGACGGCAAGGCCACCTACTCCATGCCGGAGACCGCCGAGGAAGTCGCCCGTGTCTTGGGGACCTCCCGCGAGGACTGCGATGCCTTCGCGGTGCGCTCCCACGAGCGGGCACTCGCGGCGATCGAGGCCGGCCGGTTCGCCGACGAGATCGTTCCTGTGGCGGTCAAGGGACGCAAGGGCGCCGAGACCGTGGTCGACACCGACGAGGGCCCCCGCCCGGGAACCTCCATGGACGTGCTCTCCGGCCTGCGGCCGGTGGTCAAGGGCGGCAGCGTCGTCACCGCGGGCACCGAGTCTTCGCTCAACGACGGCGCCTCGGCGATCATCGTGGCTTCGGAGGCTGCCGTCGCAAAGTACGGCCTGTCGCCCCGGGCGCGCATCCTGGACGGTGCCTCCGCCGGGGTCGCCCAGGAGATCATGGGGATCGGCCCGGTTCCGGCCACCCGGAAGGTCCTGGACCGCAGCGGCTACGCGGTGGCCGACCTCGCCGCCGTCGAACTTAATGAAGCCTTCGCGTCGCAGTCCCTGGCCTGCATTCGCGAGCTGAAGCTGGATGAGGACATTGTGAACAACGACGGCGGCGCGATCGCCTTGGGCCATCCGCTGGGCTCCTCCGGGTCGCGCCTCGTCATCACCCTGCTCGGCCGCCTCGAGCGGGAAGCGGCAGCCGGTCAGGACCGCAAGCTCGGCCTCGCCACCATGTGCGTCGGCGTCGGCCAGGGAACGGCCCTGCTGCTGGAGGGCGTGTGATGACGGAGGTCCTCAATGACTCAAGTGCGCGGCTGGGTACCGGCGGTTTCGAGGCCCTCCTGGGCGAGGAGCGCGAGGACCGGCTGGCCGTCCGGCTGCACCGTCCCGAGGTCCGGAACGCGATCGGCCAGGCGATGGTCGACGATCTGCACACGGTGTGCTCGTACCTTGAGCGCACCCCAAGGATCCTGATCCTTTCGGGTACACCGGGGGACCCGGAGACCGGGGCTAAGGGGATTTTCGCCTCCGGTGCCGACATCGCGCAGCTGCGCGAACGGCGCCGCGACGACGCGCTGGCCGGGATCAACTCCGGAATTATCGACCGGATGGCGAAGCTGCCCATGCCCGTCATTGCCGCCCTGGACGGCTATGCGCTCGGCGGCGGTGCGGAACTGGCCTATGCGGCCGACTTCCGCATCGGGACGCCCGCGCTGCGGATGGGCAACCCGGAAACCAATCTGGGCATCCTGGCGGCGGCCGGTGCCACCTGGCGCCTGAAGGAACTCGTCGGCGAGCCGATGGCCAAGCACATCCTGCTGGCGGGCAAGATCCTGACGGGGGAGGAATGCCTAGCCGTCGGGCTGATCACGGAGCTCGTGGAGCCGGATGTACTGTTGGACGCGGGGCAACGCGCTGGCGGACGCTATCGCTGCGCAGGACCCGTTGGCGGTCCGGATTTCCAAGGCGGTCTTCCACACCCCGCGCGAAGTCCACCCTCTGGTCGATACGCTAGCCCAGGGCATGCTCTTCGAGTCCCCGGCCAAATTCGAACGTATGCAGGCGTTCCTCGACAGGAAGAAGAAGTAGCCATGAGCAACTCCAAACATCCCGCAGGGCTTCCCACCAAGGTCGGCGTGCTCGGCGGAGGCCGCATGGGTGCGGGCATCGCCCACGCGTTCCTCATCAAAGGGGCGGACGTCGTAGTGGTTGAGCGCGACGAAGCCGCGGCGCAGGCGGCCCGCGAACGCGTCGAATCGTCCGCGGCGAAATCGATCGAGCGCGGCGTGGAAGACGGCAACCTCGACGAAATGGCCTCCCGACTGACCGTCTCGGTGGACTACGCGGACTTCGGGGACCGCGAGTTGGTGGTCGAGGCTGTGCCGGAGGACTGGGACCTGAAAGTCGCATCGTTGCGTGCGGTCGAGGAGCGGCTCGCGCCCGGCGCCGTGCTGGCCTCGAACACGTCCTCCCTGTCCGTGTCCGACCTGGCAGAACAGCTGGCCCGGCCCCGGGACTTCCTCGGGCTGCACTTCTTCAATCCGGTTCCCGCCTCGACGCTGATCGAGGTCGTTATAGGCCGGCAGACCCGGCCCGAACTCGTCGAGACCTCGCGCGGCTGGGTCCAGGCGCTGGGCAAGACCGCCGTCGTCGTCAACGATGCACCGGGATTCGCCAGCTCAAGGCTGGGCGTCGCGATCGCGCTCGAAGCCATGCGCATGGTCGAGGAGGGTGTCGCGTCGGCCGAGGACATCGACAACGCGATGGTGCTCGGCTACAAGCACCCGACCGGTCCGTTGAAGACCACGGACATCGTGGGCCTCGACGTCCGGCTTGGCATCGCGCAGTACCTGCACAAGACCCTGGGTGACCGGTTCGCGCCGCCGCAGATCCTGCGGGACAAGGTCGCCTCCGGCGAGCTGGGCCGCAAGACCGGCAAGGGTTTCTACGACTGGAGCTGAATCAGCCGCCCGTCGCCTGCCCTCAAAGCCAGGTTTTCGCGAGCGTCGCGAGCCCTCGTCGATGACCTTGTCGTCGGCTTCCTTCAGGGATGCCGACCGCGGTTCGTCGGCGGAAACCGTTCGATCAGTGTGCCCAGAAGCCGGAGGCCCGCCGTCGTTGGTCCCAAGGTCCGGAAGGACTACTTCTTGACCGTCCTGTCCAGGCCCGGCGCGCCGTACTGGTGGATCTCGGCGCAGTGGCAGGCGCGACGGCGCTAGGGGTTGCGCGGGCGTAACTCAGTTGTAGCGTGGGCGCATGGATTTCAGAGAACTGATCGAGACGGCTGGCCGCATTATTGATGCAGCTGGTGTCGCTGCCATGGTGATCGGTGCCGTCCTGGCTGCAATGTTCGCTGTGCCAAAGCTCCTCGGCAGGCAGGCCGGGGTATACGAGGAATTCCGCCGGTTCCTTGGACGTTCGATCCTCTTGGGGCTTGAACTACTCGTGGCGGCCGACATCATCCGCACCGTGGCCATCAGTCCGACGTTGGAAAGCGTAGCGGCGCTGGCCGTGATCGTGCTGATCCGTACATTCCTGAGCTGGTCGCTGGAGCTCGAAATCACAGGCAGGTGGCCGTGGCAGGGGAAGGAGGAGCGGGTGCCTGCGAAGCCGAGTGGACGGGCAGGGGAGTAGTTCACCCGGACGGGCGTGCCGGAGTTATGTACGCGGCGTTTCGTCTGGCGGGATTTAGCCCTCGCAGTCGCTGCAGTAGGCGTGGGAGCCTTGTTGCCGGGCGAGCTGGGAGCGGTGCCGGACGAGGAAGCATGAGTAGCAGGTGAATTCGTCCTCGGCCTGCGGGATGACCTGAACGTTGAGTTCCTCGGCGATGAACTCGCCGCCGGGGACGCCGGCTCCGTCGAGGCCGTCGGCCTCATCCAGCTCCAGGACAACGCTGCGGGCGCCCGGCGCATTTGCGGACCGTACTGCCTGCAGGGACTTGTCCTGGGACTCCTTGACGTCGGCTCGGACCTCATCGTAATCGGTTGCCACTTGGTTTGATCTCTTTTCTCGAGGTGGATGAATGCTGTACAACGTCCTCGGCCGCGCGGCTATTCCCCGGCGTAGGGTGTGACAATCCGCACAGGCGCTGGCCCCTGGTGTCCGCACCCGAGGGGAACGGGCTGCTGTGGCCCAGCGGATTAAAGCCATCCGCCCGGCGGGAACTCTCTGGGGGGCCAGGAGTTGTCGCCGGGCGGATGCGTTTGTGCTGGGAGTCCGGGTCTGTCAGTCTGTGCGGACCTTGCTCGGGTCGACGTTCCGGGCGGCGAAGATCAGCAGGCCGGAGCCCAGGATGGGGAGGACGCCCCACCATAATGTCGCGTTGATCCAGCCGCCGCCGGCGGCGAGGGTGGCGGTGATCAGCAGGCCGCCGATGATCGCCCCGACTTGGCCGGAGGAGTTGATGATGGAACTTCCCGTTGCCCGGGTGTGGACGGGGAAGCTTTCGCCGGTGAAGAACAGCAGGGCGGAGAAGGGGCCGATGAGGAAGAACAGTCCGGCGCTGTAGAGCCCGATGATGAGCGGGAAGTTCCCGTTCGGGGCCTGGAGCATGGTGAAGAACGAGACGGCACACAGGATCCAGCCGATTCCGATCGCGTTGCGGCGTCCGATCCGGTCTCCCAGCCAGCCGTGGAACAGGTAGCCGGCGAAGGCGGTGGCATTGGAGATGATGAGGATCAGCAGCGCGTTGTCGAACTCGATATTCTTGCCGTCCGTGGCTGTAAGCAGTGAGGTGCCGAGGATCGCGAATGCCAGGACACCGAGCCAGTTCAGGAGGAAGGCGCCGCCGATCGTCAGAGTGGATCGCAGCGATTCCCCGCGGAAGACGGAGACGAGCGGGGCGGCCTTCTCCGCGACGTCGATTCCGTATTTCTTTCCGAGTTGCTGCGCTTCTTCCACCCTGCCGTCCTTGATCATCTTGTCGATCTGGTGTCGGTGGGTGAACTGGGGGCTTTCCTTGAGCCAGCGTCCGGCGATGATGATGAAGACGGCAGGGATGGCGGCCACGACGAAGCAGAGCGCCCACCCGCCGATGGGGAACAGTAGGTAGACGGAGCCGGCGGCCAGTACGGAGCCGACCGGCCAGCCGGACTGGACGAGCGAGTAGATGAGACCGCGGCGCCGGGCCTTGGCAGGATCGCTGTTGTGCGCGAACATCTCGTTGAGGTAGGCCGCATTGATGGCCTGTTCGGCGTAGCCGAGGCCGGCGAGTGAACGCACAAGGACCAGGAAGACGAGTCCGAGGCCGGCAGCGATGCCGACGACCCAGCCGACAGCGGCGGTCAGCAGTGAGGCGACTGCGGCACCGGCGACGGCGATCAGGATGCCTTTGCGGCGGCCGATCCGGTCCACGATCGGGCCGATCGCGAAGGCCACGAGCGCGGTGCCGGCGGTCACCCAGGTGTTGATCTCGGTGGACTGGGCCGGGCTCCAGCCGAGGTCCGAGGCCAGCTTTGGCAGGAGGTTGCCGAAGAGGACGAAGTCATAGACGGCGAAGGTCCAGGCGAAGAAGCAGATCCAGGTGGCCAGCCGGACGTCCTTTGGCCTGACATCAGACTCGACGAAGCGGGAGGTTGGGGCAGTGGACATGACGGTTCCTAATTCACTGGGATAGGGATAGCGATGTGATGATTCCGGAACGAAAAGGGGGCGGCCTGGTGGCCAGCGTTGCTAGCTGGCCTCCAGGCCGCCCCTTACTGCTGCAGCTGCTGGTTTAGCTGGTGGAACTCAGCTCGGCGACCACCATCCCGCGACGTTCGGCGGTGGACTTCAGGTCGACCGTGAGCTGGCCGTCGACCTCCCTGAGAATCACTCCGTAGTCCCGGGCGGCCGCCTCGGCGGTCGTGAAGCCGTCCAGCACGTCCTCAAGGACCTTCAGCGGGTCCCGCAGGTGCGGGTCGCCGAAGCCGCCACCGCTGGGCACGGTGATCTGGAGGGAATCGCCGGCCAGCAGCTGGCGACCGGTGACCTTGGACGGCCACGATTCCTCGCCGTCCCGGCCCGGGTTCTTCACGAGCGAGCCGTTGAGGCCCTCATGGCCGCCGAAGGCGCCCCACGGCACGTCCGACTCGTGGCGTTCACCCTCGCAGGTGATCGCGGTGTCGGTCAGGAAGGTGTTCTCCCGGACGATACCTATGCCGCCGCGGAACTCGCCGGCGGCCGCCGGTTCGGAGCGCAGTTCGTAACGGTCGGTGCGCATCGGGAACCGCCACTCGAGCTCCTCGATCGGGTTGTTGCGGGTGTTGGCGATGAGGTTGTCCACGGAGTCCGGCCCGTCGCTCGTGGCGCGGGCGCCGTAGGAGCCCTCGTTGACCTCGAGGTAGACCCAGTACTCGCCCTGCTTCTCGTCCCACCCGGAGTAGGAGATGAAGTGGATGTGGGCGGAGTTGCCGGCGGTGACCCTGTCGGGGATGACGGGGGCGAGGGCCCGCAGGGCCAGATCGACGGCACGCTGCACCTGGGAGAACCGTGAGAAGGTCGCGGCCGGGTACTTCGGGTTGAAGATGGTGCCCTCCGGGGCGATCACCTTCAGCGGTTTGAGCATGCCCTCGTTCTGCGGCACGAACACCGGGAAGGCGACCTCGTCCAGGAACATCATGCGGGTGATGAACGTGAACGCCGATACGGTCGTGCCCTCGAAGGCGCAGTTATAGGCGGTGGGCACCTGTTCCGAGGACCCGGTGAGGTCATAGGTGATCTCATCGCCCTCGACAATCACCTTCACGACGATTGGCAGCTTCTTGCCGTAGTTGCGGCCGTCATCGTCCAGGTAGCCGACCTCGGTCTCGTAGACGCCGTCCGGGATCTTGGCGATCTCCTGGCGCAGCATCCGCTCCGAGTAGTCGATCCAGCTCTGGCCGGCATCGCGCACCGCGCCGAAGCCGTAGCGCTCGATGAGGGCCAGGTAGCGGGATTTGGCCAGCTCGCAGGCGGCGATCATGGCCTGGAAGTCGCCCTCGTTGGAGGTTGGTGTCCGGGTGTTGTTGAGGATGTGCCGGATGAGCGATTCCTGGCGGACGCCCTTCTCATAGATCTTCACAGCCCGGAAGATAGTGCCTTCGGACTGGATGTCCTGGATGTCCACCATCAGCCCGGAGAACGCTCCGCCGTTGTCGATCAGCTGGCCGGAGGCGCCGGCGAAGCCGACGAGTTCCCCGTCATGGAAGATCGGTTCGATGATCGCCACGTCGGGGGAGTGGGTCGCCCCCAGGTACGGGTCGTTGTGCAGGATGACGTCACCCTCGTGGATGTCGTCGCCGAGGACCGAGATCACGCCCTTGACGATCTTGGGCATGGAGCCCATGAACATCGGCGTGGAGTCGGACTCGGCCAGCACGTTGCCGTCCTTGTCGAACAGGCCGGCGCCGAGGTCTTCGGACTCGCGGATGATCGAGGAGTAGGCCATGCGGAACAGTACCGAGGCCATTTCCTTGGCCGCCGAGTTCAGGGCGCCGCCGATCACGCGCATCAGGATCGGGGTGGCCAGTTTCTCGGCCGTCTGGGCGGCGGCGGGGCAGTCGACGACGAGGTTGCCGGCCGGGTCGACTGTGCCGGAGAATCCCGGCGGGATGACGACGGTGGAGTCGTACTGCTCGATGATGGCGGGGCCAGCGAAGGCGGTGCCGACGCCCATCTTCTCGCGGTCGTAGAATCCGGTGTCGAGGGTGACCGGCTTGCCGTCCTGTTCGAAGGTCACCGGGCGGGTTTCCACCAGGGCTTCGTCGAGGGAACCGGACTTCGTCGCGGCCGGCGTGGGCAGTTCGTCCATCAGGGCGCTGGCCTCGACGCGGATGTTGATGACCTCCACGGTGCCGTTCTTGAATTGGTGGCCATACTCTTCGAAGTGGGCGGCATGGAAGGCTGCCTCGGCTTTTTCCAGCCAGGCCTGGTTGACCGGTCCTTCGGGGGCATCGAAGCGGATTTCGTATCCCTGGCCCTCGTAGCGCGCGTCGGCGAGCCAGTCGAGCCTGCGGCGTTCGGCCGGCACGTCCTCGGCATCCAGTTGGGCGTTGGCTTCGCGCTCGAGTTGTTCGTAGGAGGCCTGGATGGCGGCGGGGTCGGCGTTGGCGAAGGTGAACCGCCGGGTGGCGACGAACTCGTACTTTTCGTCGGTGGCCAGCAGGCCGGTCGCGGCGATGATGCCGGGGTGGGCCGGGATGAGCACCTTCGGGACCTCGAGTTCCGCGGCGATTTCGCAGGCGAACAGGGCGCCGGCGCCGCCGGCGGCGACGAGGGTGAAGTCGCGCGGGTCGTAGCCGCGGCGTACGGAGTTCTGCTCGATTGCCTGGGTCATGCCGAACTTCTGGATCTGCAGGGCGCCGAGGGCGGCCTGGTCCACCGACATGTTCAGCTTTCCGGCGAGACCTTCCATGGCCTTTCGGGCGCCGTCGAGATCCAGATCCATGCCTGAGCCGGCCAGGACCCGGTCGGGGCGCATGCGGCCGAGCAGCACCTGGGCGTCGGTCGACGTCGGCTCCGTCCCGCCGCGGCCGTAACAGACCGGGCCCGGATCGGCGCCCGCCGACTGCGGTCCGACCCGGAAGACGCCGCCGGCGTCGACGTAGGCGATGGAGCCGCCTCCGGCGCCGATGGTGTCGATGTCCACCATGGGGACCATGGCCTGGTGGTCGCCGATCTTGGTGTCCAGCAGGTGGCGCATGCGCAGCTCGCCCTGGTAGGCCACACCGATGTCCGCCGAGGTGCCGCCGATGTCCAGGGTGACGACGTTCTCGAATCCGGACTGTCGGCCGGCCCACATGCCGCCGATCAGGCCGCCGACCGGTCCGGACATCATGAGCGTGACGGGCCGCTTGGCGGCCTCCTTGATCGGGACCATCCCGCCCGAGGACTGCATGAGCAGGATCTCGCGCTGGTAGCCCAGGGTTTCGGCCTGCTCCTGCAGGCGGTAAAGGTAACGCGAGACCCTGGGCCCCACATAGGCGTTCAAGGCGGTGGTGGAGAACCGCTCATACTCCCGGTACAGGGGCACGATGTCACTGGATAGGGAGAGGTAGGCCTCGGGGAACTCCTCCGCGACGATCTCCCCGATCCGCTGCTCGTGGGCGGCATTCAGGTAAGAGTGCAGCAGGCAGACGGCGATGGCCTCGACGCCGGCAGCCTTGAGCTCGCGCACACGCTCACGGACCTCATCCTCGTCCAGGGGAACCAGGACGTCGCCGTTCGGGGCAGTGATGCGCTCCTTGACCGTGAGCCGGTGACGGCGCTTGATCAGGGGCTTGGTCTGCCACGGCATGTCCTGCTGCAGGGAGAAGTTGTGCGGCTTCTTGTGGCGGGCGATGTGCAGGATGTCCCGGAAACCTTCGGTGGTGATCATCCCGACCTCCGCACCGGTGTGCGTCAGCGCGGTGTTCGTTGCCACCGTGGTCCCATGCACCAGCTGGTCGATCTCCGAGAGCGACACTCCGGCCTTTGCACAGAGCTTCTTAATGCCGTTGACCACGGCCTCAGAGGGGTCGTGTGGAGTGGATGGGACCTTTTCCACAACGGCGATGCGCTGGTCGTCGTCCGAGAAATACAGGTCGGTGAAGGTGCCGCCGACGTCTACTCCGATGCGCTTCATGATGGTCCTTTCGGAAGTTGGGCTCAGGACTGCGTTGAACGGAAAGTCTTGGTTGAAGGGAGGGACTGGGGTTGAAGGGTAGGCCGGGGTCGGCCGGTCCGCTCTGCCCCGGATTGGAGCCCGAATCCCCCGGGCCGGAATCTAATCCCGCAACTTGTTGTGCTCTAGCTCACTTTTGGTTGCTTAGTAAGCAATTTAGTTCCCCTAGCAACAACACGCAATGGTTATTACGTGTCTTTTTTGCGGCCCGCTCCAGTGGGCAGGCCGGGCTCCGTGTCCGATTGGGGAGCCGGTCGCCCACGTTCTCGCGGATTCCGTCTTGCCCGCGCGTTCGGTTGGGCAGGTCGGATCGAGCACCGTACGGCGAGCCGAGGTGTTTGTCCCGGCGATCCGGGACGGTTGGCGATCCGTCAGAACCCGTGGTCCCAGAAAACCTCGGTCGAGACTCCGGAACACAACTCGGACGCCGTGAAGATTGACGACCGCATCGCCCCCAGTCGGCCGATCATCGTCAAGGAAGCCGTGGGCGACCGCCTCCCGGGCGTTGTTGCCAAGGGCCCCGTGGTCTGATCGCTGCAGCCGGCGACGCACCGGGCTGACCGAAGCCGGATACGTCCAACGCGATGAAGGGACGAGGCGATACCGGCTCGGGCTCGGGATGATCGGTCTGGCCGGACCGCTGCTAGCCGGCCGGACGTCGTGCGAGACGGTTATCGGGGCCTCGAGGACCCGACCCACCAACAGCTCGCCGACGTGAGGGATCAAGGGTTTGCCGTCAACGACGGCCAGGAGTGCGGCGTCTCGGCGCCCGTGCGGGACTACCGGGGCGGTTGGCGGACAGGCCGGCGACCGCGTACAGCCCGCCGCCCAGGACTGTTGCCAGCCTGACCGACGAGTCGGAACCTGACGCACTTGCCGATGCCCGCCCCGACCCGAGCCGTTGGTCCGGGACAAACAGATTCGGCGAAGCTCTGGTGCTGCGCCGGGCCGTGCGCTACTGTAGTCAACACAGCAACCAAGTTGCTCGCTTAGCAACGTTTTACCGTGAGAGTGGAGAGAGTCATGACAGTTACGACCAACGACATCGAAGCCCGTCTTGCAGCAGTGCTGGAGGAGGCGTTCGAAGCCGGCACGGGCATCTACAACGAGCGCGGCTTCAAGCGCCGGATCGGCTATGGCAACCGCCCCGCCGTCATTCACATCGACCTCGCGAACGCCTGGACCCGTCCGGGCCACCCGTTCAGCTGCCCGGGCATGGAGGAGATCATCCCCAACGTCCAGCGGATCAACGAGGCTGCCCGCGCCAAGGGCGTCCCGGTGTTCTACACCACGAACGTGTACCGCAACCGCGACGCCACATCCGGCACGAACGACATGGGCCTGTGGTACTCGAAGATCCCCACGGAGACCCTTCCGGCGGATTCCTACTGGGCGCAGATCGATGACCGCATCGCGCCCGCAGACGGAGAGGTCGTGATCGAGAAGAACCGCGCCTCGGCGTTCCCGGGGACGAACCTCGAGCTCTTCCTGACCTCCAACCGCATCGACACCCTGATCGTGACCGGTGCGACCGCGGCCGGGTGCGTGCGCCACACCGTCGAGGACGCGATCGCGAAGGGCTTCCGCCCGATCATCCCCAGGGAGACCATCGGCGACCGTGTCCCGGGCGTCGTGCAGTGGAACCTCTACGACATCGACAACAAGTTCGGTGACGTGGAGTCCACGGATGCGGTGGTGGAGTACCTGAACGGCCTCCCCCAGTTCGAGGACACGGTCCCGAAGACCCTCTCGGATCCCCAGCCCGAGGTCCAGGCCCCCGCGGATCCGGCCTGAGCCACACCGTACTGTCGCAGTCCCGCGGGCCGGCATTCCCAGGCCGACCCGGCGACAGCCCGGCACCCCTCAGCGGGTGCCGGGCGTGGTGTCCTGGAACCTGTTCGACATGGACTCCAAGTTCGGTGACGTCGTGGCTCTGCCCGCGGAGGGCGGCGGTCCCGGCTTCCTGGGACGGGGCGGGCGCACCGTACGACGGCTGCTGTCGGTGGCTGCACTTGGCACCTGGGAGGGAGAACCCATGCTGGACCCACAAACCACTACTGACAAACCGCAGGGGGCGGCAGCATCGCTGCTCAACGGTCTTGCGGTCCTCGAGGCCTTCTCCGTCGCCAAGCGATCGCTCCTGGGCGTCACGGAGATTTCCGAGCTTGTCGGCCTGCACAAGAGCACCGTCTCCCGGATGCTCACCGGCCTAACCGAAGCCGGATACGTCCAGCGCGACGACGAGACGGGACGGTACCGGCTCGGGCTCGGGATGATCGGCCTGGCCGGACCGCTGCTGGCCGAGCTCGACGTCCGGCGGGCGGCGCTGCCGCACCTCGAAGAACTAACAGAAGCCACGGGGGAGACGGCCGCGATCGCCATCTGGAACGGCACCAACGCGATCGTCGTGGAACAGACGGCCAGTCCGCACCAGGTCAAGCACAGTGCGGCGATCGGCACGCGCTACAACAAGTTCGCCAGCTCCTCGGTGCGCGTGTTCCTCGCCGAGCTGCCGACCGAGGAGACGGACCGGCTGCTGGCCGGCCGGACGGTGGTGCGGGACGGCTATCGAGGTCTCGAGGACCTGGTCCATGAGCAGCTTGCCGCTGTGCGGAATCACGGGTTCGCTGTCAACGACGGCGAGACCACGTTCGAGGAATACGGCGTCTCCGCACCCGTGCGGGACTACCGGGCGGTCGTAGGTTGCATCACGGTCAGCGCGCCCCGATCCCGAGTGCAATACCAGCAGAGCCAGTCGATTCTGCGCGATGCGGTGCTTCGGGCCGCCGACCGTGTGTCCGCCCGGCTGGGCAGTTGGCCGGCGGAAAACACATCCGGTGCGCCGCCCGTTATGACGGATCCTCGGGCGAAGCGTGCCGCGCCACTGCTTCCCGCAACCAGTGGGCGGTGAAGTCCGCGAAGGAGGCCCGGGCAGGAGGTCCTTCCCCTTTGCCGGCCGGATCAACCGCGAGGATGGGAGGTCAGGCGCGGCCGCTTTCCGCGCCTCAGCTAGCGGCCGACCAGCCCAGGCGGATGGACACCTCCGAGGCAGCATGTTGCACGGCTTGGACCAGAGCGTCCCCGGTGCCGTTCTTGTGCACGCGGGACCGGGGCGCGGATATCGTAATGCAGCCAACCACCTTGCCCCGGTAATCGCGCACCGGAGCGGAGACCCCGAACTCCTCCTCGGTAGTCGAACCGTCATTGACGGCGTAGGCCTGGCGGGCGACTTCCTGCAGGTGGGTCGTGTGATCCAACGGCAGGCCGTCTCCTGCGGTGCGTACAATCCGTCCGGACTCGATCAGTTCGGTCGCGAGGGCCGGGGCCAGCTCCGCCAGGAAGACCCGCACCGAGGAACTCTCGAACTTGTTGTACCGGGTTCCGATCGCGGCAGTGTGTTTGACCTGGTACGGGCTGGCAACCTGCTCCACGACGATGGCCTCATGGCCATTCCAGACCGAGATTGCGCTGGTCTCCTCGGTGCTTTCGGTCAAGTCCTCCAGATACGGAACCGCAGCACGGCGGACATCCAGATCCGCCAGCAAAGGGCCGGACAGCGCAATGAGGCCCAGTCCGAGCCGGTACCGGCCTGTCTCCTCATCCCGCTGGACATAGCCGGCGTCGGTTAGGCCACCGAGAATGCGAGACACCGTGCTCTTGTGGAGGCCCACGCGCTGAGCGACCTCGGTCACACCCAGGACCGGCTTTTGGACGGAAAAGGCTTCCAACACAGCAAGCCCGTTCAGCAGCGAAGCCGCAGCTCCCTGCACCTGCCCGTTGTCCTGCCTCGGCCTGCCTGCCATCTGCATCCTTTCGCCTGGCGTGACCTCCCGCCACTCTTCTGGCCATCATATGCTTCAGCCCGGGTGCTGATGCGGAAGATCCCGCAACCGGCAGTCGCCAAGCGGGTGCCACCTCAGAGCGGTGCCCGAGCCGGTGTGCAGCACCTACACCCCGCCACGAACTGAATACCGAAAAAACGAAGAAAAACTGTTGTCTGTTGCTGTTCAAGCAACTAAATTGATGCAAAAGCAACCAGAGAGTGGGTGTACAGCCTCAGGCGAAATGCCACTCTCAATCGGGCACAGCCAAAGTTACAGCCGACGCCCATTGTCCGCAGATTTGTCCTGTCTACAAAGCCGGGTGCCGGCAAGGCACCTCCTATCGGGAGCAGCTATGCAACTGGACCACAACCCGTCAACTTCCTATTCGGCCTCCGCAGCAGGGACGGCCAACGTCTCCCGTGCCACGCTGCGGAAAGTGACCTTCGCTGCCTCCGCCGGCACTGTCGTCGAATGGTTCGACTTTGCCGTCTACGGCTTCCTGGCCCCCATCATCGCCAGGACATTCTTCCCGGAGGGCGACACCGTGGTCGCGCTCCTGCAAACATTCGCAGTCTTCGCCGTCGCCTTCGCCCTGCGGCCCATCGGGGGTGCATTCTTCGGCATGCTCGGCGACCGGATCGGTCGCAAACGAGTCCTGGCCCTGACCGTACTGCTCATGTCCGGAGCCACGATGAGCATCGGCCTGCTCCCCGCCTACGAAACAATCGGGATCTGGGCCGCGGTCCTGCTGACCTTGGCGCGCAGCCTGCAGGGCCTGTCGGCTGGCGGCGAATACGCGGGTGCCGTGACCTACGTCATCGAACACTCACCGCAGAATGAACGCTCCCGCCACAGCAGCTGGATGCCGGCATCAACCTTTGCCTCCTTCGCAGGAGCGGCACTGCTCTGCTACCTGCTCACCGCCAACCTCCCGGCAGCGGCGATGGACAGCTGGGGTTGGCGCATTCCGTTCCTCGTCGCAGCCCCGATGGGACTCATCGCCTTCTATATCCGACGCAAACTCGACGAAAGCCCGCTGTTCAAAGAGGTATCCGAAAGCTCCGCCGCCACGCATACTCCGCTGAGCACCACACTGCGGAAGCAGTGGAAGCCGATGGCCATCCTCACCGGCTACATCAGCCTCACCGCATTGTCCTTCTACACGTTCTCCACCTACATGACCACCTTCCTCGGCGAAGTCGTCGGACTTCCCTCGGAACTGGTGCTGATGAGCAACGTCCTGGCACTGACATTCGCAGCCGTCATCGCCCCGTTCATCGGCCGCATCTGCGACAAGGTAGGGCGCCGCCGCACCATGTTCGCTTCCTCAGTGCTGCTCGGCGGATTGGCAATACCTGCATACCTGCTGGCCGGCGGCGGAAGCTTCGCCAACGCCTTGGGCGGCCAGCTGCTGCTCGCCGTCGGAGCCGTCACCGCCAACGTCGTCACTGCCGTGCTGCTCAGCGAGGCCTTCCCGACCGCCGTGCGATACACCTCATCCGCGGTCACCTACAACGTCAGCTACGCAATCTTCGGTGGCACAGCACCATTCGTGGCAACCTTCCTGATCTCCCTCACCAACAACAAACTGGCACCCGCCATCTATCTCACCGTCATCGCGGCCGTTGCGCTCATCGCAACCTTCCTCATGCCGGAAACCTCCAGGAAGTCCTTCGAAGAAGAAGACAAGGCCGTACGCGACGCCAGGCAGGGACTTACCCGGCAGCCTCGATGATTGCTTTGGCCGCGGTGAGGACATCGGCCTCGGTGCTCCACGGGCCCAGGGTCAGGCGCACGGCCGCCAGCCCCCGCTCCTCATCCACCCCCATAGCGGCGAGCACCGGGGAGGGACGGTGCGTGCCGGCGTGGCAGGCCGAGCCGGTCGACGCCGCAAGATTCGGGCACGCGGACAGCACTGCATGGCCGAGCGTTCCATCGATGCTGATGTTCAGGGTCTGGGGCAGCCGCGGGGCGCCCGAGCCGTTGGCGTGAGCCCGCCCGGGCAGCCGCATCTGGAGTTCCCGCTGCAGCCGGTCCCGCAACTCCGCCAGTCTGTCAGCGGAGCCGGCTGCCAGATCGGCCGCTGCCAGTTCCGCGGCTGCTCCGAGGGCGACGGCGTACGGGACATTCTCGGTTCCGGCCCGCCGCCCCTGCTCCTGGCCGCCCCCGCCGATGAGTGCCTCCAGCGCCACTCCCTCGCGGACGTAGAGGGCACCGACGCCCTTGGGAGCATAGAACTTGTGGCCCACAAGGGTCAGCAGATCCACCCCGAGCTCGGTGACGTTCACTGGGATCTTGCCGACGGCCTGGGCAGCGTCCGTGTGGAACAAGGCACCGTGGCCGCGGGTGATGCCTGCCAGTTCTGCTATCGGCTGGAGAACACCCGTCTCATTATTGGCGAGCATGATCGACACCAGCACGGTCTCCGGGCGAAGGGCCGCCGCCAGATCCCGGGGATCGACCAGCCCCCGGGCGTCTACGCCCAGCACGGTCACCTCCGCCCCGTGATGGTCCCGGACATAGTCGCAGGCTGCCAGAACGGCAGGGTGTTCGGTGGCCTGGGCGATAACGTGGGGCCGCCCCACCCCGCTGCGGATGGCCGCGGTGGCCACTCCGCGAATCGCGGTCGCATCGGCCTCGGAACCGCTGCCGGTGAACAGGATCTCCGCCGGCGCGGCACCAATCAAAGCCGCCACCTGTGCACGGGCCCGCGCCAGGGCGGCGTGGGGCTTGAGCCCAAAGGAGTGGGCGCTGGATGGATTGCCGAAGTGCGTGTCCAGATACGGGAGCATAATCTCCAGGACACGCGGATCCACGGGCGTGGTGGCGTTGTAGTCCAGATATACAGACTGTCCGGCCAGTCCGGCAGACTGTCCGGCCAGTCCGGCAGGCGTTCCACCCGCCGCCACTTGCACAGTCTCTCCAGTCCCCATTGGACTATTTTAGCGAGCGTCCCTCCAGGCTGCCCTGAAAGCGGTTCGCGCTACACGAGGGAGCGGGCCAGGGGGATGCGGAGGGCGGCGAGGGAGAGGGCGAAGGAGCCGAGGGCGGCGATGGCGAATTTGAGGGTGACGAGGGCGAGGGTGGGGTCGGCGCCGTCGAAGACGACGAAGGTGAGCCAGAGCAGGATCAGGTAGTGCATCAGGTAGACGCCGAAGGAGGCGTTGGAGAGCGCCGTGATGGTCTTGGCTGCGCGCGCCGGGGGGTGCCAGCCGCGGAGCAGGTGGTAGACCGACGTGAAGATGGCGAGGGCGGCGGCCATGACGCCGAGGCCGACATAGCTGGACGGCGTGAGAACGTTCAGCAGCGGCGTGGTGTCGCGGTGGATCCAGTGCCAGACGTTGAAGGCGCAAAGTACGACGGCGGCGCCTCCGAGGAGGGCGGCGTACCTTTTGCGCACATGGATTTGGGCGAGGACCCAGCCGGCCATGAAGTAACCGACGTACGGGAACCACTGAGTCAGCGCGTTCCACGGGTAGCGCCAGCCCAAATCGTACTGGATGCTGACTGCCTGCGCGCTGAAGATGGCCAGGCACAGAAGCAGCATTGCCGCCGTCGTTACTCCCGCGGTCCGGAGGCTCACGCGCTGCAGGAAGCGGGCGAGCGGCGGGGCGACGAGGTAGAGGCCGAGGATCAGCCAGAGGAAGTACAGATGCGGCGCGATTTTTGTGTTGAACGCGGCGGCGGCGATGGCAGCGGGCTCGAGCTCCTGGCCCATCAGCAGGCCGCGGCCGACGAAGATGTAGACGAGGTGCCAGAACACCAGCGCGGGCAGCAGGCGTAACGCCCGCTTCCGGTAGAACGCGAGGGCGCCGTCGCGGTGCGCGCGGGGGGCCAGCGTCAGGGTGCCGGAGATGATGACGAAGACCGGGACCACCCAGATGAACGCGATGTCGATGATGGCGGCGGCCAGCCAGCGCGGCTGTCCGCGGAGATCGGCGTCCCCGACGATTTCCCCGTAGGCGTGGATGGCGACGACGCCGAGGATGCTGACGATCCGGAGGATGTCCAGCGCGTAGTTCCGTCCGACCTTGGTCGCGGGGATGGCTTGGGCGTTCCGGGTCATGGCGCGGAAGAGCCCCCGCGTCGGCCAAGGCAGGCGCGGGGGCCCAATAAGCGAGCGGCCGAGGGCCCCGCTGCGAACTTGCGAGCAGTGGGAGGCCGCAAAGCGCTAGCGCTCGATGTCGCCGCGGATGAAGGCCTCGACCTTCTCGCGGGCGACGTCGTCGTTGTACTGCTCCGGCGGCGACTTCATGAAGTAGCTGGAAGCCGAGAGGATCGGTCCGCCGATGCCGCGGTCCAGGGCGATCTTGGCGGCGCGCACGGCGTCGATGATCACGCCGGCGGAGTTGGGGGAGTCCCAGACCTCCAGCTTGTACTCCAGCGAGACCGGGGCGTCGCCGAAGTTGCGGCCCTCGAGGCGGACGAACGCCCACTTGCGGTCATCCAGCCAGGCGACGTAGTCGGAGGGGCCGATGTGCACGTCGTCGGCGGCCAGTTCGGCCGAGGTGTTGGAGGTGACGGCCTGGGTCTTGGAGATCTTCTTGGACTCGAGGCGGTCCCGCTCGAGCATGTTCTTGAAGTCCATGTTGCCGCCGACGTTGAGCTGGTACGTGCGGTCCAGCGTGACGCCGCGGTCCTCGAACAGCTTGGCCATCACGCGGTGGGTGATGGTGGCGCCGATCTGGCTCTTGATGTCGTCGCCCACGATCGGCACGCCCGCGGCGGTGAACTTGTCAGCCCACTCCTTGGTGCCGGCGATGAAGACGGGCAGCGCGTTCACGAAGGCCACGCCGGCGTCGATCGCGCACTGGGCGTAGAACTTCGCGGCCTGTTCCGAGCCGACCGGCAGGTAGCAGACCATGACATCGGCCTTGGCCTCGCGCAGCGCTGCGACGATGTCCACCGGGTCCTCGTCGGCCTCGACGATGGTTTCGCGGTAGTACTTGCCCAGGCCGTCCAGGGTGTGGCCGCGCTGGACCTCCACACCGGTTTCCGGGACGTCGGCAATCTTGATGGTGTTGTTCTCGCTGGCGCCGATCGCGTCGGCCAGGTCCAGCCCCACCTTCTTGCTGTCCACATCGAACGCGGCAACGAACTGCACATCATTGACGTGGTACTTGCCGAACTGCACATGCATCAGCCCGGGGATGGTCGACTCCGGATCGGCGTCCCGGTAGTACTGGACGCCCTGCACCAGCGAAGCCGCACAGTTGCCAACGCCGACGATCGCGACCCGGATGGGGTTCTCTGCCACGGTTCTCCTTCAACAACAATCCTGGAATGCCGCCCTGCCGAGGGCAGGCAACCTCTCTAGTTTACTTTGTTGCGCAACGTTCACCATACGGCCGTGATTCCCGCCGGGAATTGTTGCACCTGCGACGGCGGCCGGCGGCTTGCGTCCGCACCCCGCCCGGGTGCCGCGAGGGGTGGGTACGAGCCGGCCTAGTTGGTCGCGCCCGTGGAATCGTGCGGTTCGCCCACCGGCTTGGACTCGGGCGAGCCGCGCTGGCGCAGGTAGACCGACAGGATCACCATGGACCAGACGGCGAGGAACTCGGACTGCCAGTTCTGCAGCGTGCGGTTCCAGAACTCGGGGGAGACCAGGTACTCGCCCCAGGTTCCCGGGTCCTGGAGGTTGGCCAGCTGCTCTTCGGCGAACGCGCTGAAGCCGGCGACCGACTGCGCGAACCAGGAACCGAGGAAGATGCCGCCCATAACCAGGATCAGCGAGTTCGAGTAGATGTGGGTCTTCATCCCGCCGGCCTTGGCCCACTTCGGGGAGTCCGGTGTGGCGAACTGGCCGACCAGCTCCTCCTTGTCCGACTCCGTGCCGCGCTTTTCGATCTCCTTGGACTCCGGGGACCCCTTCTGCACCAGCCACACCGTGAGCCAGATGTAGAGCAGGAACTGCAGGAACTCGGACTGCCAGTTCTCGGCGACGTCCACCGCGAAGCTCGAGGACGTGACGTACTGCCAGAACCCGACCGGCTCCAGCTGGGAGGCCTGCTGCTGGTCGTTGAAGTAGGCCAGCCCGGAGAAGGCCTGCCCGATCAGCGAGAACGCGAACAGCAGGCTGAAGGCGATGCTCAGCCCGTTGGTCAGCAGCGGATTGTGCTTCATCTGGCCAGCACCCCGATCGCCAGCATGTAGGCCAGGCCGAGGACGATGACGCCCAGGCAGATCCAGAATGCCCACCGCATGTCAGTTTCCCTCCACTTCGCAGTCGTAGGGTTTCTCGCCGCGCGGCGTGCAGCCGATGGCGGTGATCTTCCAGTGCTGCCCCGAGAGCGTGAGGAATGCCGTGTCCGCCTCGAAGCGAACCTGGGCGTTGCTGCCGAAGGCCTGGCTGCTGCGGACGTTGCCGGCCCCGGGCAGTCCCAGGTCCGCGAGCTTCCGGGCGCAGCTTCCCGCGGCCCCGTCTTCGAGTTTCTCGACCGTGCCGGGGGCCAGCAGCGCGCAGGCGGCTCGGGCATCGCCGGACGCCAGGTCCGCGTGGAACCGCGAGGCGGTGTCCGCGGCTTCGGCCGTGCCCGGGTTCAGGCTGCTGCACCCGCCCAGGAGCAGGGCAAGAACGACGCCGGTGAGCACCCGGGGTGCGCGGGTGCGGCTTGGCTGCAGGTCCATGCGCTAAGCCTCCCTGTGGGTCTGCGGCTAACGGTACTGTCCGGCGGCTGTTCCGGAAGGCAGGTACCGGGTTGAACCAGCGGCGGATGCCGGAGGAGCGCTAGGTGACCAGGTCCCGGAGGGAACGTTCCGCCGCCCGGTAGCTGCCGGCGTCGAGCACTTCCCCGTTCATGAACCGGTCCAGCACCCGCGGATCCACATAGGACTTGCGCGCGATCGAGGGGGTGTTGCCGAGCTGTTCCGACACGTCCCGCATGGCCGCGGCGACGGCCTTCTTGCGCGCCGTCGGGCTGGTGCGCTCCGGATTGTGCCGGGCCAGGGCCAGGGCGGCCTCCACCGTGCCCTGCCAGGTCCGGAAGTCCTTGGCCGTGAAGTCCCCTCCGCACTGCTCGCGGATGAAGTCATTGAGGCCTGCCGCGCTGATCGGCGACCACTCGCCGCCGTCCGTGCGGTAGGCAAGCGCCGGCTCCTCGGGGCCGCGCTTGAGCAGCGGTTCGAGGGCGTGGGCCAGGTCCTCGTCCTTGATCTGCCCGCTCCATTGCTGGCCGCTCTTGGCGGGGAAGTCCAGTTCCACGATGTCCTCGCGCAGCCGGATGTGGCGGATCCGGATGGTGGTGACGCCGAAGGAGCCGTTGGTCTGGGCGTACTCTTCGTTGCCGATCCGCAGGGAGCCCTCGTCGATCAGCCGGAAGGCGGCGGCGTAGGCGCGTTCCTCGGTCGGCTCGCTCCCGCGCAGCAGCCGGGTCACGGCAGGGCGGGCCCGCGGCAGGGTGTCGGCGAAGTCCAAGGCGCGGTCGAACTTCTCGCGGTCCTTCAGTTCCCGCCAGCGCGGGTGGTAGATGTACTGGCGCCGGCCGGCAGCGTCGACGCCGGTGGCCTGGATGTGCCCGTTGGGGACCGGGCTGATCCAGACGTCGCGCCAAGCCGGCGGAATGGCGAGCTGGTTGATCCGCTCCAGCGTCTCCCGGTCCTCGATCCGGCTGCCGTCCGCGGCGGCGTAGCTGAAGCCCTTGCCGCGGCGGCGCCGGCTAAAGCCGGGCATGTTGCAGTTGCTGCGGCGCAGGCGCGGCTTCCTTGCTTTCGGTGCCGGCCGCTCCTGTTGTGTCGCCATTGTTCTCCTCACCTCGCCGCCGGTTGCTGCGCCCGACCTGGCCGTCGCGGGTGGTCCGCGGCGGCCCGGAAACCGCGGTTCCGCGGATCCCGCCCAAGTTGTTCAGCTTGCTTACTAACTCTAGTAGGGTGCTGAGCAGGGCGCGACGGCGCCGGCCAAACCAGGTCCTGCGAAAGGGAGACAGCTATGTCAACGAACAGCACGCCGGCCAACGAAATCCCCATTCCGGGAGTGCCGGGGGTGGAACCGCCCGCGCTCGCCGAGCCGACCGAGCCACACGAGCCGCTGCCGCCCAAGCCGGACCAGGATGCGCCGGAGACGGTCACGCCCACCGGTGTTCCGACCGGCGCGCAAAAATCGCTGCACAGCCAGAGCGGTTCCTGGCTGACCACGGCGCAGGGGGCCCGGCTGTACGAGACGGACCATTCCCTGAAGGCCGGGGCCCGCGGGCCGAGCCTGCTGCAGGACCACCACCTGCGCGAGAAGATCATGCACTTCGACCACGAGCGGATCCCGGAGCGCGTGGTCCACGCCCGCGGCGCCGGCGCGCACGGCACGTTCGTGGCCAACGGCGCGGCCGCCGGGGTGACGAAGGCAGGCTTCCTGGCGTCCGGCGTCGAGACCCCCGTCTTTGTCCGCTTCTCCACGGTGGTGGGTTCCCGCGGCTCCGCCGACACGGTCCGCGACACCCGTGGCTTCGCCACCAAGTTCTACACGGACGAGGGCACCTTCGACCTGGTCGGCAACAACATCCCGGTGTTCTTCATCCAGGACGGCATCAAGTTCCCGGACGTCATCCACGCGGCGAAACCGCATCCGGACCGGGAGATCCCGCAGGCACAGAGCGCGCACGACACGTTCTGGGATTTCGTCTCGTTGCACACCGAGGCGCAGGCGCACACCATGTGGTTCATGGCGGACCGCGGCATCCCGCGCTCGTACCGGACCATGGAGGGCTTCGGCGTGCACACCTTCCGGCTGCAGAACGCCGCCGGCGAGACCACGTTGGTGAAGTTCCACTGGAAGCCGAAGCAGGGCGTGCACTCGCTGGTCTGGGAGGAGGCGCTGATGATCAACGGCACCGACCCGGACTTCCACCGGCGGGACCTGGCGGATGCGATCGAGGCCGGCGCCTTCCCCGAGTGGGAGCTGGGCATCCAGACGTTCCCGGACACCCCGGACGAGACATTCGAGGGGATCGACCTGCTGGATCCGACCAAGATCGTGCCCGAGGAACTGGCGCCGGTGCAGGTCGTCGGCACCATGACCCTCAATGCGAACCCCACGAACTTCTTCGCGGAGACCGAGCAGGTGGCGTTCCACCCCGGCCACCTGGTGCCCGGCATCGACGTGACCAACGATGCCCTGCTGCAGGCCCGGCTGTTCTCCTACCTGGACACGCAGCTCACACGGCTGGGCGGGCCGAACTTCGCGCAGATCCCGATCAACCGGCCGCATGCCCCGGTCAACGACATGTTCCGCGACGGTTTCCACCAGATGGCGGTGCACGCGGGGGCGGCGCCGTACCGGCCCAACTCGATCGACGGCGGCTGTCCCTTCCTCGCGGGCGAGGACATGAGTGCCTACATCGAGGTCCCGCAGGAACTGCCGGCCTCGGCCAAGAAGCGCGAGAAGCCGGCGAGCTTCGACGACCACTTCAGCCAGGCGCGGCTCTTCTACCTTTCGCTGGCGCCGGTCGAGCAGGAACACGTGGCGCAGGCCTACACGTTCGAACTGGGCAAGTGCTACGAGGAGAACATCCGCAAGCGGCAGCTGCAGGCCCTGGCGAACATCGACGCCGACCTTTGCGCGAAGGTCGCCGCCGGGTTGGGGCTCGAGGCGCCCGCGCCGACCGTGGAGCTCGGCGACCCGGAGCCCAGCGCCGCGCTGTCGCAGCTGCGCGGAAGCTGGCCGCTGGCCGGCAGGACCGTGGGCATCATCGCGGACGAATACAGCGACCAGGATGCGCTGGCGACGGCGCGCGAGGCCATCCACGCCGGCGGCATGGTTCCGCTGATCATCGCCCCGCACGGCGGCAAGCTCCCCGGCGGACTGCCGGTCCAGCGGACTTACTTGACGGCGCGCTCGGTGGAGTTCGACGCCGTGGTGGTCGCCGGATCCGCCAAGCCGGCACCGGACGCTTCGCCGGGGCTGGACGCCAAGGCCGGAGATCCCTCGGGCTACCCCGGGGTCGACCCGCGGGTCACCCTGCTGCTGGCCGAGGCGTACCGGCACTGCAAGCCGATCGGCGGGTGGGACAGCGCCGGCCAGGCACTGGCCGCAGCCTCCGTACCGGAGGACGCCGCCGGCGTCGTACTGGGCAGCGGTCCGCAGGTGCTGGAGCGGATGGCGGAACTGCTGTCCAAGCACCGGGTCTGGGAGCGGTTCCCGGCCGGCGCCGAGCAAGGGACGCTCCGCTAAGGTTCGGGCGCCCGCGGGATGGTCAGGCGGGCAGGCTGTGAGCGGCCTGCTCCGCCTCCATCCGGCGGGCGTCGTGGTTCCGCTGCTGCTGGCGGACCCAGCGGATGGCCTTCAGTGCGGGCGTCGGCAGGAGGGTGCGCAGGCGCAGCCGCAGCCGCCGCTTTCGCGTGGCCGCCAGCCGGTCCGGGTCCAGCGCGAGCTTGCCGGTCCGGGCCCACTCGGCGTAGATGGCGAGCACGTGGCCCAGCGGCACGTCCTGCCGGTGGAAGTAGTTGTCCCGCAGCCAGCTGTGCTCCGGGTGGAAGAAGCGGCCGGCCTTCAGGTCATCGAGGGTGCCGAGCAGCCCGGAGCCGTCGAAGACCTTATTGAGCATCTCGTCGCTGACCCCGAAGTCGGACAGGATCAGCACCTGCAGGCCGGCGTCGAGTGCTTCGAGGGCGGCGGTGGAGCTGACGGTGACCATGGCCGTGCCGGGGACCAGCTGCTCGGCCATCGAGCCGGTGCAGAACTCCAGTTCATGGCCGGCCACCGCGCGGGCCTTCACCAGGTCGTTCCAGAGGGTGTCGAACGGATACTGCTCCAGGTGGGTCTGCGGCTCGCCGGCCCAGGCCCGCAGCTTCACCCGCACCGTGAAGCCGGTGCGGCGGGCCAGTGCGGCCAGCGCCTGCAGGATGGCGACCCGCTCGTCCTTCTCCACGGGCACCTTGGCCTGCGGGGCGAACACCACGCGCTTCAGCGGGGTGGGATCGGGTACCGGCGCCTCGGGGGAGGAGAGGAACGGCAGCCGGGAGACCAGGATTCGCTGCGGAAGCTCGAGGCCCTCGGCGCGTTCGCTGAAGGCCCGGCACTCCGCGTGGCTATGCGTGATGAAGGCGTCTCCGAGCGCCCGGTAGCGCAGCGCCTTCTTGGTGGCGGGGAAGGCGACGCCGGGCAGCCCGGACACCAGCGCCGGGCGCGGGGTCAGCGCGGCGGCGTGCAGATAGACCTCCTCGACCACGGGGCCGGTGGCGGCGGCGAGTACGACGTCGGCGCCCGCCAGGGCGGTCCGCAGGCCGGAAGCGGGGATCACCGCGGTGGCGCGGCCGTGCAGGAAGGTCCCGGCGGTGGCCGCGGCCATCTGTTCCAAGGTCGGCTGGATGGGGGAGCGGACCAGCAGGACCTCGCGCTCCCATTCCGGGCCGAGGGCGTCCAGCGTGGCGCAGGCGAACTTCAGGTAGGAGTCGCTGTCAGCGATGGCGACAATGCGCATCTTCCGTGCCGCCTTCAAGGGGTTCAAATTTTCGGTGCTCATGCGGGTGATCCGCCGTCGTCGAGGGAACTGCTCAGGTGCCGGCGCAGCGAGTCCGAGGCCTGCGGCAGCCACCAGTTGTCCGGCACGGCGTGGCCCTTCAGCGGAACCCCGTTGGGTCCAAGGATCAGGCGGAGCGAGGCCAGCACGGTGGACGGCAGCGCCCGGACGACCTGTCCGGCGCGGAGTCCGCGCAGGCGCATCTCCACGGGAATGGTGTGCCGGTTGACGCGGATCAGCGGGTGCCGGTCCAGTTTGGCGAGGGAGGCCGGCGTCTCCCGCCGGTGCGGGAAATAGCCCACGGGTCCGTCCTCCGTCAGTGATTCGACCCACGCCAGGTAGGGCTCCTCGCGGATGAGGCCGTCCGCGGCCATCGCGGAACCAACGACGACGGTGGGCTCGTTGATCTCTTCCGTCACCGGCTGCGTTCCCAGCCATTCGAAGCGGTGGCGCTCCAGCTGGCCGCCGACGGCGCGGAAACGCTGCTCGAGGTCCAGCGGCACCGGCAGCGCCGTGACCACCAGCAGGCGGCTCTGGCGGGTGAGCCGGCGCAGCAGGAACCAGACCGCGAGGCCGAGCGCCTTGCGGACGGAGGAGGCGGCTGCCCGCGGGCGCACCAGCGGGGCCGGCGAGTCCTTCGCCAGCGTGGCCAGCAGCTTGAGCGTGGCCAGTCCGTCGTCGACAATCACAATCTCTTTGTCCGCCACTCCGCGCAGCAGTTCCGCCTGCGCCATGCCGGAGTAGGCGTCCCCGATGACCCAGCGGTCCAGGCCCGGAACGCGCAGCGGCGGCACTGAGGACCCGGGGTCGGCGAAGCTGATGCCCTCCGGGACCTGGCTCAGCAGCTCGGCCAGGGTGGCGTCCATGCCGACAGCGTCGCTGCGCGAGTGGATGACGGTTTCGTTGCCCAGCAGCCCGGCGCCGTGGGCTTCCACGGCGCTGAGCAGCTGCAGCGGGGACTCGGCCCAGACCGTGGCACGGCCGAAGCGCGGCCGGGCCACCAGCATCGAGGGCAGGATTTCCTGCATCATTTCGCCAGCGCTGTCAGGACGCGCTTGACCTGGCGGGCGCCGGCGCGGCGGGCGCGGCCCAGCGGATGGAGCACCTTGGCGGCCGGCAGGGAGCCGGGCAGCTCCAGCTTGGTCAGCCGGCGGCGCTTGAAGTAGCGCAGGTCCCCGGTGTGCTGGGCGTCGGCCAGGAAGGCCTCGGCGGCGGGCCGTGCCAGCTCAAGCGTCTGCGGCTGCATGCAGTAGGACACGGCCTCGACCAGCTGCTGCAGCGGGGCCGACCGCTCGGGCGAAGCGTCCAGCGTCCGGGTGGCTTCGAATCCGGCCGCTTCCGCCGCCTCTTCCGCCGCCGCCTCGGCGGGGGCGGCGTAGCCGCGTTCCAGCAAGGCGTCGATGATGGTGACCGGGATGCGATTGCTGTTCTGGTACGGCGTGAGCCGCTCGAGCAGGATTTCGGTGCCAACGGCAGCGGCGTCAATGCCGAAGAGGTGCTTCGCCGTCATCAGGGCGGTGGAGAAGCAGCTGACCACCAGGTCCGGCTTCAGCCGCTGCATGACGACCTCCGCCGGGCTGCTCGAGGTCAGCACTTCGAGCTCCAGGCCGAGTTCGGCGGCGGCGGCCTGGATGGAGGTGACGGCACCGGGGCCGGCGCTGGGGTGCGGCTTGAAGACGCAGTGGCGGATGCCCCGGTCCAGGGCCTTCTGCAGCATGTTCCGATGCAGCTCGACCTCTTCCTCGGCGGAGAGGATGCCGAGCTCGGAGAGGTACTGGCCGAGGATCAGCGCGCTGCCGGAGGCGCCGTGGTCGGCGCTGTGCTTTTCCAGCTCCGCCGCGGGGGTCCCGCTGATGGCGGCGGCCACCGCATCGTCCTCGGGCAGGGTCCGCGCCAGCGCTTCCATGCCGCGGCGCAGGTCGGCGCGGTCCACGGGCACCAGGGCCGGGTTGTGTTCGCGCAGCAGCCGGGGCACCAGACCGGGCACCAGGTCCACGTACACCAGCGTCTCGAGCCGCTGCGCCAGTTCGCGCGGCAGCGGGTTGCGGGTGGGGCCGTAGCTCATCAGGCCGTCCGAGTGCACGCTGATGCCGGCGTCGGCGAAGATGCGGCACAGCGCGACCGCCGGGTTGACCTGGATGGACTCGACGAACAGGCTCACGGCGGCGTCGCCGAGGTTCCATTCGGCCCGGAGCAGGCGCTCCCAGAGGTCCAGCTCCTCGGCCCGCGGGTTGAACTGCCCGGGCCGGCGCGGCCAGAGCAGCTCGCTCAGGTCCACGGTGCGGTCGAAGCGGGCCGCCGCCTCCGCGAAGCCGGGAGCCTCGTGGAACGGCACGGTGATCTCGGGGATCAGGGCGCTGTTGGTCAGGACCAGGATGCGCTCGGCGCCCCGGTCCGGGATCCGGCCGGCGTCGATGGCGGATGCCAGCGAGATGCACTGGTACAGCGTGGAAACGACAAAGAGTTCTTTCATGCGGCAGCTCTCCGGAGCACAGGTTTGAGCAACTTGCGTCGCTTGTTGTCCAGGCCGGCCAGGCCCTGCTCGCGCACCTCGTCCGGCAGGCCCGCGAGGGCGGCGCGGATGCCCGCGTGGAGTTCCGCCACGACCTGCTTGTCCATGTCGCCGGAGCGGTCCAGCTGGTGGCAGGCGATGGCAAGGAACTGGCGGACGGCCTTGGGCCAGAAGCGGGCGGCTTCGGGGTCCTCCGCGACGAGGCGGAACACCTCGGCGAAGCAGGGCAGGAAGTCCAGCTGGCGGCGGTCGAAGACCTGGGTCAGGGAGCTCGCGACGCCGCGCCGGTAGAACGCGCCGAGCTGGTTGCTGACGGCGTAGGAGGCGGCTTTGAGGTGGAGCCGCCAGACCCACGGGCGGTCCTCCGCGGTGTGCCGGCCGTCCAGGAAGTGGAGCATGCCCGCGTCCTTGAGTCCGCCGTCGAAAATTCCGAACGGCGGGAAGCAGTAGTCCACCATGGTGGACTGGTTGTGCGGCGCGATGTCGTTGCGCGGATCCAGCTTGACCCCGCGGCGCGCCTGGGGCGCCTTGTGGACAGTGCGCACGCCGCCGGTGTGCCGCACGTGGTCGACCCGCAGGAAGTCCACGCCCAGCGCGGCGATCTCGTCCGTGATCCGGGACAGGTGCCCGGGGGCGTACCAGTCATCAGGGTCGAGGAAGGTGATGAAGCGCCCGGCCGCGACGTCCAGCCCGCGGTTACGGGCGGAGGCGACGCCGGTCGCGGCCTCGTTGCGGAGGATCTTCAGGCCGGGGAGCCGGCTGGCGAATGCGGCAGCCAGCTCCCCGGTTCCGTCGGTTGAACCATCGTCGATGACGATGACTTCCATTACGGAGGGATCATCGAACTGGCGCGTCAGGCTGGTCATCGAGTCACGGATGAAAGGTGCCTGGTCTTTCGCTGGAACGATGACGCTCAGTAATGGCTGGTTCATAGGGCTAACTTAGCCGTCCACCCGGCGCAGGCGGGACAGCGGCGCCAGCTCGCCCGGGAAGACCTTCTTGACGCCGTCGCCCATGGCGTCTTCGAGGATGCGGATGTCGCGGATCAGGGACTCGAAGCCCTTGGGCTCGAGCGAGGAGGCCTGGTCCGAGCCCCACATGGTGCGGTCCAGAGTGATGTGGCGCTCCACGGTCACGGCGCCGAGTGCGACGGCGGCCAGGGAGATCTGCAGGCCGCGCTCGTGGCCCGAGTAGCCGACCGGAACCTGGTAACGCTCCTGCAGCGTGGTGATCATGCGCAGGTTGGCCTCCTCCGGGGGCAGCGGGTAGGTGGAGGTGGCGTGCATCAGGATCAGGTTGTCGGTGCCCAGGGTCTCGACGGCCTTATCGATCTGCTCGATGGTGGACATGCCGGTGGAGAGGATGATCGGCTTGCCGGTCTCGCGCAGGGCGGTCAGCAGCTCGATGTCGGTGACGGAGGCGGAGGCGACCTTGTGGGTCAGCGCGCCGGCTTCCTCCATGAAGGCGACCGAGGGCACGTCCCACGGCGAAGCGAAGCAGTGCAGGCCCTTGTCGGCCGCGTGCTGGATCAGCTTCTGGTAGATCGGCATGTCGAACTCGACGCGGTAGCGGTAGTCCAGGTAGGTCATGTCGCCCCAGGGGGTGGAGCGCATCTTGTCGCGCATGTCGACCGGGGTGGAGATTTCCGGGGTGCGCTTCTGGAACTTCACGGCGTTGGCGCCGGCGGCGGCAGCAACGTCGATCAGCTGCTTGGCGATTTCGATGTCGCCGTTGTGGTTAATGCCGATCTCGCCAATCACGTAGACGGGCTGGCCGGCGCCGACCTGGACGTCGCCGATGGCTACGGGGGCCGGGGCTCCGGCGGGGGCGGTGGTTTCGGTGGTCATCAGCGAAGCTCTTTCTGTCATCGGGATTGAATTGCTGTGGCTGCCGGTTGGGCTGCCGGTTGTGCGGCCAGGACGCGTTCGCAGATTTCGCGCACTGCGCCTTCGCCGCCGTTGTGCTGCAGCACAATGCGCGCTGCAGCCTTGACCTCAGGCCGGGCATCCGCCACGGCCACTGGCCAACCGACCCGGCCCATGGCAGGCAGGTCATTCACGTCATTGCCCACGAAGGCAACGCGTTCTGGATCAAGCCCGTTCGCGGTGATCCATTCGGTCACCGCGGCGGCCTTGTCCGAGACGTCCTGGACGACGTCGACGCCGAGCTTGTTCGCCCGGGCGGTCACCACCGGATTGGTTTCGGTGGAGAGGATCAGCTGGGGGATTCCGGCGCGGCGCAGCCGGGCCACCCCCATTCCGTCCGAGCGGCTGACCCGGACGAATTCTTCGCCTTGGAAGTTGACCAAGGCATGGTCATCGGTGTGCACCCCGTCGAAGTCCATGACGAGCGCATCCACGTCGATTCCGGTGGACTCCGGACGCGAATCCATCGCCCGGACGATCTCCAGGTCCTCGATCGAATCGATCTCGATGGCGTGCTCCGCCGGCACGATCTGGAACTCGAGGCGGCCGAAGAAGCGGTGCCCGCGGGCCAGGAAGCCCTCGGTGCGCATCGCGTAGAAGGCCCCGGTCTCGCGGTATTGCGGCTCGCGGTCCTGGCGGCGGGGGCGGAAATCGGCGCTGTGGCCGACTGCGGTGACGGTGCCGCCGGCGTCCCTGGCCCAGAGGAAGTTGTGGTTCTCTGCGACGGAGAACGCAACGTCCGCACCGCCGAGCACGGAGGCGATAGCCGCGTCCAGATCCGCAGAATCGATGAACGGCGAGGTGCACTGCATGAGTACCGTGACCTCAGGCCGCGTGCCGGTGTTCGCCAGGGCATGCAGCACGGCCGACTCGCTGGTGGCGGTGTCGCCCGAGAGTTCCGCGGGGCGTTCGATGACGCGGGCGCCGAAGCGCTCGGCCTCGAACCGGATATCCGGCGAATCGGTGCTGACGACGACGTCCGTCACCCGGGCGGCGTTCCGTGCGGCCTCGACGGCGCGGGCTACCAGGGAGCGTCCTGCAACGGGTTTGAGGTTCTTGAAGGGGATCCCCTTCGAACCGCCGCGGGCGGGGATCACCACCAGTACTTGGTGGGGGTGGGTATTGCTCATTGGGTCAACCGTAGGGAGCTTCAATGGCCGGACGGTGTGCTGGCGGTTACGGGAAGGTGGCCGCCAGTCAACGTTTTGTTAACCTGCGGCGATAACCACGCGCCGCCAGTAGTGTTGGTGCCATGCCCGGGCCCTCCTCCCGCCGTCGACTCCCGCTGCGCATCGTGGTGCCCAGCCGCAATGACCCGCTGCTGAGGCGGTTCACGGAATTCGTCGGCGGCCCGCTGGGGCGCCGCACCGCACCCGGGATCGTCCGGCCCGGCTTCTTCACCGTGGAGCGAGTGCTGATCCTGCTGACGACGCTGGCCGCGCTGCTGTCGGTGCTGGCCAAGACGCCGTGCCGGGTGGCCGGCTGGGCGCTGCCCGACTATTTCTACATGGGCTGCTATTCGGACTGGCCGGTCCTGTTCGAATCCCGTGGCCTGGCCGACGGCGTGCTGCCGTTCCTCACCCCGGGGAGTTCCTTCGAATACCCGGTACTGATGGGCCTGCTGGCCGGGGCGACGGCTTTGCTGGTGCCGGGCGCCGGGGCGTCGCCGGAGCGCACCCTGGCCTACTTCGACGTCAATGCCACCCTGGCGGCGGTGGTCTGGATCATCACGGTTATAGCCACGGCGCGGATGTGCCATCGGCGGCCTTGGGATGCGGCCATGGTCGCGGTGGCCCCGGGCATCGTGCTGGCAGGCACCGTCAACTGGGACCTCTGGCCGGCAATGGTGCTGGCTCTGGCCATGCTCTCTTTCGCGCGCGGGCGGCTGGTGGCTGCCGGCGTACTGATCGGACTCGGAGCCGCCCTCAAGGTCTACCCGGTGCTGATGCTTGGCGCCATCCTCCTCCTGGCGATACGCACGGGCCGGTTCCGGCCGCTGCTGGTGACAGGAGGTTCGGCCGCGGCAGTCTGGCTGCTGGTCAACGTCCCCTTCATGGTCTCCGGCTTCGAGTCCTGGGCGCACTTCCTCGGCTACACCCGGGACCGCGAGGCCGGTTATTCCTCTCTCTGGTACGCCTACAACGTCACGGCCGAGGGCGGCGGGCTGCCTCAACTGGGGCCGGGTCCGGCCAACACGCTCTCGCTCCTGCTGTTCCTGGCGGCCTGCCTGGCCATCGCGGTGCTGGTCCTGTCCGCCCCGCGGCGGCCCCGGCTGGCCGGCATTATCTTCTTGGTCGTGGCCGCGTTCGTGCTGACCAACAAGGTCTATTCGCCGCAGTTCGTGGTCTGGCTGGTTCCCCTCGCCGCGCTGGCGCATCCGCGCTGGCGCGACTTCCTTCTCTGGCAGTTCTTCGAAGTGCTGCACTGGTGGGCCATCTGGATGTACCTTGGCCGGATCACCAGTGGCGGGGAGCCGCAGCACAACATCGACACTCCCTACTACGTCCTTGCCGTCCTGGGACATATTGCTGCCACGGCATATCTGATGTTCCGGGTGGTGCGCTCCATGCTCCATCCGGAGCATGACGTGGTGCGGAGGCTGGACGTTGATGACCCCCAGGGCGGGCCGTTCGACAACGCTCCGGACAGGTTTGTGTTGGACTGGCGCTATCGCGCACAGCCGATAGCCAGCGCGGCGGAGGGAAGGCGGGACTGATGGCACGCGGACAGGTAGCAGTGGTTGGGGCCGGCCCCAACGGTTTGGCCGCTGCGGTAATCATGGCCAGAGCCGGGTTGGATGTCAGCGTCTACGAGGCTGCCTCCACTGCCGGCGGCGGCGCCCGGACCTTGGAACTCATCGAGCCGGGGCACCGGCATGACGTATGCTCCGCCGTGCATCCAATGGCGGTGGCGGCGCCCTTCTTCCGCGACTTCGGACTGGCGGACCGGGTCGACATGATCCACCCCGAGATCGCCTATGCCCACGTCGTCCGACCGGACCATGTCGCATTCGCATACCAAGACGTGGAACGGACGGCCGGGCGGCTCGGCATTGACGGCCCCGCCTACCGGGCGCTGATGGAACCGCTGGCCCGCCATTCCGCCGAACTGCTGGACCTGACCATGAACCAGCTGCTGCGCGTGCCGCATCATCCCCTCTCGGCCCTGCGCTACGGACTGGGCACCTTGGAACAGGGCAGCCCGTGGTGGGATATGCGTTTCAAGGAATACTTCGCTCCGGCCCTGCTGTCCGGGGTGGCCGCCCACACTCCGGGCGGTGTGCAGCGTCCGGTCGCGGCAGGCGCCGGACTGATGCTCGGGTCCCTTGCCCACGCCGTCGGCTACCCGCTCCCGGTCGGCGGTTCGCAGGCGATCATCGACGCGATGGTGCAGGACGTTGCCGCGCACGGCGGCCGCATCGTCACCGGGCACCGGGTGGACTCGCTGGCCGACCTGACCGACGCGGACGCCATCCTGCTGGACACCGCACCGCAGGAATTGCTCCGGCTGGCCGGCGGCCGCCTGCCCCGGAGCTACGCCGCAGCCCTGGGTGCCTACCGGTACGGGCCCGGGGCCGCGAAGGTGGACTTCATCCTGTCGGAACCGGTGCCGTGGGCCGAGCCCGACCTCGCCCGCGCCGGCACGGTGCACCTAGGCGGCACGCGCTACGAGGTGGCGGCCTCGGAGCACGAGATCGCCCGCGGCCGGCATGCCGCCAAGCCCTTCGTGCTCGTCTCCCAGCCCAGCGTCTTCGATTCCACCCGCGCCCCGGCCGGACGGCACATCCTGTGGGCCTACTGCCACGTCCCGCAGGGTTCCACGCTGGACATGACCGGGGTGATCACCGCGCAACTGGAGGAAGCAGCCCCCGGCTTCTCCGACGTCGTAATTGCCTCCCGCGGGATGAGCGCCATGGACTACCAGGCCTACAACCCCAACTACGTGGGCGGCGACTTCGGCACCGGCGCCGTCAACATCCGCCAGCTGCTGGCGCGTCCCGTCCCCGGGACCAAGCCGTGGAAGACCCCGCTCGGCGGCGTCTACCTCTGCTCCGCCGCCACTCCGCCGGGCCCGGGAGTGCACGGCATGGCCGGCTACCACGCCGCCCGGCTGGCGCTGAAGGACGTCTTCGGCCTCCCGATGCCGTCGCTGAAGCCGTAGCGCCTTCCACCAGCCGACGCGGTCAACCCGCCACCGGCTGCGGCGCGGTGAGTGTGCCGTCGCGCATGTTCGCCTCGGCGTCGGTGAGCGGCACGTACTTGGAAGGTCAGTGGCCGATGGACTGCGGTGCCGCGGGCGGACCATCCGTGCGCTTGCGGAGGAACCACGCGGCGATGATCGAGACGACGACGGCCATGGCGGTGGCCGCGTTCGCAAGGGCCGGGACCAGCGGGACGACGACGAACACGAGGGCCGCCGCGATGACGGCGGCAATGATCGTGATGCGCGCGTTCTTCATCGTGACGACGGCCTGGACCGTGACGGCACCGAACACCGCCGGCAGGATGTAGAGCCGCGCGACGGCGACGAGGTCCGGCGGGAGCGCTCCAAGGAGCAACGTGCCGAGGACGCCAACGAGGACCACGAGCGTGATGAGGTGGATGAACGCCGCGCCGATGATCGCGGCGCCCGAGATGAGCTCGGCGCGGCGCGTTCCGGGTTTCTCGCCCAGGTCGGTCTGGGCGATGAGGGCCGCCGGGAGCAGCTTGTTCGCGATATTGCCGATCATGAACGCCTGGTACATCGCCGAGCGCCCGAGGATCGGATAGTAGGCAATCGGCTCGACGACCGCGATGACACCGAAGGTGACGATGACGAGGCCGACGGCTTTCCACAACTCCGCGCCGGTGATTCCCAGCCCGGTCCCGAAGGCGACAAAGAGGGCGGCGGCGAGCGAGACGAGGAAGCCGAGTGCCAGGGTGATGGGGCCCCAGATGGACGTGGTGCGGTCGAACTGGGCCAGCCCTGTGAGCTGTGCGTTGCCGGTCTGCGAGGACATGTGGTCTCCTGGCCTCCTACTTGGCGGTCATGAAATAGGCGACGGCCAGGGCCACGACGATCGCGATCCCGAGCCCCCACTCGTGCAGCCATGACTTCTTGAGGTATCTGGCCCCGAGCAGGCAGAGGCCCATCACGGCCGCCGAGACGAGCAGGGTCACCAGATGGACGGGCGACTTGACCGTCTCGGCGAAGGCGAGCGTGAAGAACGCCGCGAGCAGGGCCGCGGCGGGCACGACGGTCATGACCGCCGGATTGACCTTGCGCAGCGCCTTGTCGCCCCTGGACAGGATCGGGGTGAGGACGAGCGCCGCGACCATCCACATGAGCCCGCCGAGCGTCATCGCGGCGAACCCGATGGCGAAGACCTTCTGCGTGTAGGTCGGACCGCCGAGCTCGGCGCCCTGGGTTCCCGCCGCGAGGCCCGCGGCCGCGACATCGAAGGCGGCCGATCCCACCAGGCCGATGCGGGTCAGGACGGCCGGCGTGCCGAACAGCGGCAGGAGGGAGACCGCCACCAGCGCGACGGCCAGCGAGGGGCCGATGGCCGCCACGGCGCCCGCACGGACGGCGCGGCCCACCTGCTGATCGGTCAGGTGGGCCGCCGCGCCGGCCTTGCGGATGGCACTGAGGTAGATCACCGATTGCAGGATGATGACGGCGAATACGCAGGCCGCCGCCACCCACAGCACCGGGTGGAAGGCCACCGGCGCGATGTCGGTCGAGTTGGGGTCTATGACAGCAGGATGCATAACGCGCTCCCAGGATGGTCCAGACCGTTTTTGCGGTTGTATCAATGAAGCGCGCCGGAATGTCCGCAGGTCAACACCTCACCGTGACTTTTGGCCCGGCACGCACCAGGCGAGCGGGTAGTCTGCCACAGGGGCGGGTTATCCCCGCCATCAGCGACAACGGACAAACAACGACGGCGGCGCCTGGGCCGCGGACAGGAGGACCGGATGCGTCTGGGTACGGTGCGGCGGGACGGGAGCACGCAGGCTTTCCGGCAGGACGAGGCCGGCACTGCCTATCTCCCCGTCAAGGACGTGGGCGAGCTGCTGGCCCGCGGCGACTGGCGGACGCTGGCGGGGGAGCCGGGACCGGAGCCCGACGCCGAAGAGCTGGCAACGCCCATCCTGCGGCCGGGCAAGATCCTCTGCGCCGGGCTGAACTACTATGCGCATGCCGAAGAGGTCGGGCAGGACGTGCCGAAGTACCCGACCATCTTCACCAAGTTCCACAACTCGCTGGTGGGCCCGGCGGACGACGTCGTCATGCCGCAGGCCAGCAGCAAGATCGACTGGGAAGCCGAGCTGGCCGTCGTCATCGGGCAAACCGTGCGCAAGGCGGACGAGGCCGCGGCGAAGGACGCCATCGCCGGCTACACCGTAATGAACGACGTCTCCGTCCGCGACTGGCAGGGCCGGACGTCCGAGTGGTTCCAGGGCAAGAACTGGGACCGGATGACGCCGGTGGGCCCCGTCGTCGTCACCGCGGACGAACTGGACCCGGAGAAGGGACTGGCGGTCGAATGCGAGCTCGACGGCGTGCAGAAGCAGTCGGGCACCACGGCGGACCTGATCTTCTCCTGCGCCACGCTGGTCTCCTACATCAGCCAGTTCATGACCCTGGAGCCGGGTGACCTGATCGCCACCGGAACGCCGGCCGGCGTCGGCCTGGCGCGCAAGCCGCGGGAATGGATTCCGGCCGGGGCCGAACTGGTCACGCGCGTCGAGGGGATCGGTGAACTGCGCAACCGCTGCGTGCCGGAGGACTGAGCCTGACGGAAATGTGAACCGGAGAAAGACTCCCGGCGCGTCAAAGTGACGCATCAATCACAATTTGTCGGAGCCGGCCATACGATCGGGTCTATGGGACAGCCACGGCTTTTCGGGAGGGATGAGGAGCTCTCGCACTGGCGCGCACTGGCCGCTTCGGTGGCCGGCGGCCGGGACGCGGAGCTGACCATCAGCGGGCCCTCCGGAATCGGCAAGACCTCCCTGCTGGACGCCATCTGTGCGGACGCCGCCGCGCGCGGCTGGAAAGTCATGCGGGCCACCGGCGACGCCCGGCGGCAGCTGCCCGGTGCCATGCTCTGGCAATGGTTCGCGCCGCTGGTCCAGCGGATTCCCGCCGGTTCTCCGCCCTTCGACGGGCAGGGCGCCATGCTGCACAAGTTCGTCGCCTCCACCGGTGTCCCCGCGGAGCGCGATGCCCTCAGCTACTCGGCGGCCTGGGTGCTGCGTTCGCGGAGTCAGACCCGGCCCATCGTGGCGGCCGTGGATGACGCACAGTGGCTGGACGAGCTCTCGCTTGCGGCCCTGCTGGACATCGGCAGCCTCCTGATCGACGTACCGGTGCTGCTCCTGCGCGGGGTGCGGACGGGGCCGGGTTCGGAGCATCCGGAGGGGCTCGACACCGCGGGCCTGCTGCGCGCTAACGGCTCCCGCGTAAACAGGGACAGCGCGTCGGGCGTCCCGCTGCACTGGCAGCTGAAGCCGCTGACCTCCGCCGCGATCCAGGCCTGGATCGTGGAACGCCAGGCGGACGCCGCCCGGATCGATGCCGAGCGGATACAGGCGGCCAGCGGCGGCGTGCCGTTCTTCGTCGAGGAGCTGCTGGAACGGGACGTGGCAGCGGCCCGGCCGGAGGCGGCCGGAAGCGAGGAGAGCGTCCTTACCGAACGCCTGCGCCGGCTCACGGAAGAAGAGCGTGTGGTGCTTAGCGCCGTCGTCGTACTGGGCAAAGACGCCACGATGCCGCGGCTGAAGGCGTTGGCGAAGCCGTACGCGGGCAGCCTGGGCGCCATCCTGGACCGCCTCCGTGCCGCACGCTTCCTCGCGGGCGCCAAGCCAAGGCCCGCCATCCAGCACGCGCTGGTGGGCGAGGCGCTGCTCGCCGATCTCGGGGATGCGGTTCCGCCGCTGTACCGCCGGGCCGCCGGGGTGCTGATGGCGGAGGGGGCGGACCCGGCGCTGGTCGCCGGCTATCTGCTCAAGGCCGAGCCGGACGGGAACGAGGAAGGCGTCCGGACGCTGCTGGCCGCCGCCGGACAGGCCCGCCGGCAGGGGGCCCATGCGCTCGCCGCACAGTACTGCGAAAGGGCCATGGCGGAGTCCGACCTGCCGCGGGAGCTGCGTCGCGAACTGCTCATCGAGGCGGCGCACTCCAATGCCGGCAGCGGCCGGCTTGAAGACGCGGAGAAGTACGGCGTAACGGCGCTCGAGCTGACCGACGGCACCGAAGACCGCGTGGAATTGCTGCTGGAAGGTGCCGTCACCCTCTACAACGTCAACCAGCTGGAGCGTGCGTCGAAGTACTTCGCGCAGGCGCTGGAGGAAGTGGAACGGGACCCGGACCCCGATCCGGATTTGCGACGGCGGGTGGTCGCCCTGGCCAGCGGGGCGGGCTTCCAGCAGATGGAAGTCGCCGAGCGGTACTCCGCGGAGCTTGCCGGGATCCTCGCCCAGGACCCCTCGGAGGACGGCCCGGGGGACCGCCTGCTACTCGCCCAGGAGGCGCTGCGGCTGGCCATCATGGGGGAGAACGCCAGGCTCAGCGGGGAGCTGGGGGTGCGGGCCTTCGGCAAGGGCCGGTTGCTGGCGGAAAACGGCGCCGAATCCAACATCATCAACTACGTCACGGGCTCGCTCAACGCCGGGGAGCGGGACGCGGAGGCACTCGAACTGCTGGACGCGGCGATCGCCGAGGCCCGGGCCAATTCCTCGGTCATGGCGCACGCCACGCTGGCGTACTGCCGCGGCTCGGTCCACCTGAACCGCGGCCGGCTGCGCCTGGCCCAGGTGGACTTGGAGGCGAGCCTGCGGGCGGCGGAGAGCGGCTGGCGCACCTACCTCGAGGTCGCCGCCTTCCTGCTGGCCAGCGTGTACATCGCCCGGGATGACGTGCCGGCCGCGGATGCGCTGCTGGGCCGGGTTCCGCTGGACCAGGACCGGGTTCCGCTGGTGCAGGCCATGGCCCTGCAGCTGCACGGGACGGTCAGGGCCGCGCATGGGGACCACGCCGCAGCCCTGGAGCACTTCACGGCGGCGATGGACCTGGCGCCGGGCCTGGGCCCGACGCTGAATGCCTGGACCCGGAGCGCCATCGAATCCGCCGCCCGTCTTGGCCAGGCGGAGTATGCCGCGGCACTGGCTGACGAGGCCCTGGAACGGGTGCGCGGCTTCGGCGCTCCCCGGCTCACCGGCGTCACGCTGCGTGTGGCGGCTCTGGCCCAGCCGCCGGAAACGGCGGTGTCCATGCTGCACGAGGCCATCGGACTGCTCGAGGCACACGAGGGGCGGTATGCCCAAGCCCTCGCCCTCGCGGACCTGGCCGAGATCTGCCTGCTGGGGGAGGACCGCGCCTTCCTCGCGGCCCACCGGCAGGAAGGGCTCGCCGCGGCCCGCAAGGGGCTTGTGCTCGGCAACCGGATCGGTGCCGCCGCGGTGGCGCGCCGGCTGGGCACCCTCCTGGCGGGGCAGGAAGCGCAGCTGCCGCTGCTCGCGGAAAACAAGGCTGACCGGCTTACCGCGGCGGAGTTCCGGGTCTGCTCGCTGGCAGCCAAGGGCATGACCAATCGGCAGATCGCCGCCGAACTCTTCATCACCATCAAGGCCGTGGAGTGGCACCTCTCGCGGTCCTACCCGAAGCTGGAGATCTCCTCCCGGAAGCAGCTCGCCTCGGCGATGGACGCGCGGGACTAGCCGTCAGCCCCCGGTGCCTGTGGGCCAGGTGCCCCGGCTGCCCCTCGGGTGAGTGCCGACCGGGTGCTACTCGGCAGGGGGCCGCCTTCGTTGCTGTTTCGTCGCCGCCCGCTGCGCCTTGGCCGCGAGGCGCCGGCGGTTCGAGCCCCGGGTGGGTTTGGTTGCGCGGCGGCGGGGACCTTCGGGAGCAAGACCTTCTTCGACGAGGTCGCGGAGCTTGGCCAGGGCGATCTCGCGATTGCGCAGCTGGGAACGCTGCTCGGAGGCGGTCACGGTGATCGCTCCGGCGATGAGGCGTTGTTTAAGGCGCGCGGCCAGGACCAGCCGCTGGCCCTCCGAAAGCGCCGTCGAGTCGTCGATATTCCATGAGAGCTCGACACGGCTGTCCGAGGTGTTGACGTGTTGGCCGCCCGGCCCCGACGAACGCGAGAACCGCCACCTGAGTTCCGCCGCGGGAATCGTGAGCGCATGCGACACCTCAAGATCCATGCATCCAGCGTCGCACAACGTTCCCCGACGAACGTCATGTCCCAGTACAACTAAGCCGTCAGTCCAGCAGGGCGTCATTGATCGGCCGGGCAGCCGAGCGCAGCCAGGCCTCGGCCCGCGGCAGTTTGTCCTTCAGGCCTTCTTCCCACCAGCGCGCAAACACCGGGTCCGCCCCGGCGGCCGCAGCCATGGTCAGCAGGGCGTTCCGGCTGCGGACCAGGGCCACGTCGGTGAGGGCCCGACGCCGCTCCCGGTCCAGGCCGTAGGCGTCCGCGAAGGCGCGCACCCGCGCCGGGATGTCCGCATCGCGCAGCGACGGCGCGCGGTCCGCCGGATGCAGCAGAGGCGCCCACCAGTAGAGGGCGTTGGCCAGATCGGCGACCCGGGTGGTGGGCCTGGCAAGGTCGAAGTCGATCAGCGCCGCAGGAAGGCTGGCGCGGAACACCACGTTCCCGGGGCAGTAGTCCTGGTGCGACACCAGCTCCGGTGCTGCGAAGAGCGGCTCCAATCCATCGGGACGGCCGCCGGGAATGCCGCCGAACACCGCATCCGGCGGCGGAACCCAGCCCTCGGCGGCGTCGTGCAGCCGCCGGATCAGCCGGGCCAGCGACCGCAGCACGTCCACTCCCGTGGCGGCCTCGGGCAGGGGCTCTAGCGGCACCTCGCCGCGGACAAAGGACAAAACCTCCCGTCCGGCGTCGTCATAGCCCAGCGGAACCGGCGCGTCCTGGAAACCGCGATCCCGCAGGTGTCCCAGATAGGCCTGGATGGTCGCCGTGAACTCCCGTACCGGGCGGCGCACCGTGTTGCCGATCCGGACCACGTGCGTCACCTGGTCGCCGAGAATATGTTCGTCGTTCTTGTCCACAGCATCCTCCGCAGCTTCGTCTGACACGTGGGTCTCAGATTTCCATCATGGCAGCGGGGTACCTGGCGGGTTGCTGATGAAGGAAATCGCCGGTACGGCCCTGCTGATTTCGGCAGATGTGGGGGTGTCTGACAGACACTGCCATCCACAGTGCGGCCTGCGTAGCGTGGTGATTGTGGGTAGAAAAGAAGAAATTCGCGAGTTCCTGATGTCGCGCCGTGCGAAGGTCACCCCTGGGCTCGCCGGCATTCCGACTTACGGGGAGCTGCGTCGTGTACCGGGGCTGCGCCGGGAGGAGGTGGCGCAGCTCGCCGGGGTGAGCACGGATTACTACACGCGGCTGGAACGCGGCAGCATCCGCGGCGTCTCGGACTCTGTCCTCGAGGCCGTGGCCGGCGCTCTTCAGCTGGACGAAGCCGAGCGGGCGCACCTGATGGACCTGGCGCGGGGTGCCAACGTTCCGTCGCGGCGGGCAAGGCGCCGGCCGCCGCAGCAACGGGTCCGCGCCGGCGTGGTGCGCCTGCTGGGGAGCATGACCGGTGTCGCCGCCATGGTGCAGAACGGTCGTTCGGACGTGCTCGCGGCAAACCTGCTGGGCCGTGCCCTCTACGCGCCGGTCTTCGACTTCACGGAACCGTCAGGGACGGATGCTCCGGGCCGGCTGCCCAACCAGGCACGGTATCTCTTCCTCGATCCTGGGGCAGGCGACTTTTATCCCGATTGGCGCGCGATCGCGGCCGCCACTGTGGCGATGCTGCGGTTGGAATCGGGCCGTAACCCCCAGGACCGGGCGCTGAACGAGCTCGTAGGGGAGCTGACCACGCGCAGCGGGCTGTTTGCGGCGCTGTGGGCCGGGCACGACGTGCGGATCCACACCACGGGGACCAAGCGCTTCCGCCACCCGGTCGCCGGGGAGTTGTCCCTGCAGTACGAGACATTGGACCTTCCGGGCGACGAGGGCCAAACCCTATTCACCTTCACTGCGGAGCCGGGCTCCGCATCGGAAAACGCGCTGGCATTCCTAGCCAGTTGGGCGGCCCCGCCGCCCGAAACTACTGCCGCCGGCGATCCTGCAGGCGGCTCCACCGACCTTGAGGCGCGCCTACAGGCGCCGCCAAGAAAAGCCAACCCAGGAAAGGCCAAGCCATCAAATGACTGAGCAGAAGGACACCATGACTGAGAAGAAGGTCTGGTTCATCACCGGCGCGGGCCGCGGGATGGGAACGGACATTGCGAAGGCGGCGCTGGCCGCCGGCCACTTGGTCGTTGCCACGGGCCGCGACCAGGACAAGGTGGCCGGGGCGGTGGGAGAAGATGAGAACCTCCTGGCGGTGAAGCTCGATGTCACAGACCCGGCCGCGGCGGAACGGGCAGTCCGGGCCGCCGTCGACCGGTTCGGCCGAATCGATGTGCTCGTGAACAACGCGGGCAATTTCTATGCCGGGTTCTTCGAGGAAATCAGCCCGGAGGACTTCCGCAAACAGATCGAAACCACCATGTTCGGGCCAATTAACGTTACCCGGGCGGCGCTGCCGGTCATGCGTGCGCAGCGCTCCGGGCTGATCATGACCATCTCCTCGACCGCCGGCATCACAGGTGGGGAGTTCCTCACGGCCTATGCCGCATCGAAGTTCGGGGTGGAGGGCTGGGCGGAGTCGCTGGCGCCTGAGGTCGCCCCGTTCGGCATTCGCAGCATGATCGTGGAACCGGGATTCTTCCGCACAGAGCTGCTGACCCCGGAATCCACCAGCTACGCGGATTCGACCATTGAGGACTACGCCGAGCGCACCCGGCAGACCGTCGCGGCCTGGCAAGGCATGGACGGGAAGCAGGGTGGGGACCCGGTCAAGCTCGCCGGCGCCCTCATCCAGCTAACCGAACTCGATGAACCGCCGCTGCGGTTCGCTGCCGGGGCGGACGCCGTCCAGGTGTTTGAGACCCGGGCCAAGGAACTCCAGGAGCAGGCAGACGCCCACCGCGGACTCTCCAGCAACCTCGCCCGGGACGACGCCTGACCCGAAGCGACGTTCCCCGCCCCGGGCGGCGGCATGTGGTGGAAGATGGTGCCATGGATGCTGTCGACGCCCTCAATGAGATCGCGTTTTGGCTCGAGCGCGAGTTGGCCCCGAGCTTCAAGGTGCAGGCCTTCCGCCGCGCCGCGGGAACCATCGGTGGGTTGGATGAGGAGGACCTGGCGGCCAGGGCCAGGGACGGCCGGCTCAAGAACATGAAGGGGATCGGCGCGCGGACCTTCGAGGTGATCCGCCAGGCGGTCGACGGCGAGGTGCCGGACTATCTGGCCAAGCTGCGCGAACGCTCGGCGGCGCCGCTCGCCGAGGGCGGCGCCGAGCTGCGCGCGGCACTGCGCGGGGACCTGCACAGCCACAGCAGCTGGTCGGACGGCGGCTCTCCGATCGAGGAGATGGTCGCCGCCGCCCGCTGGCTGGGCCGGGAGTACCTGGCGCTGACGGACCATTCGCCCAACCTCAAGATCGCCAACGGGCTGAGCCCCGAGCGGCTGGAGCAGCAACTGGACGTTGTGGCGGGCATTAACGACGGCGGCGGGGACGGCTTCCGCCTGCTAGCCGGGATCGAGGTGGACATCCTGGAGTCCGGCGAGCTGGACCAGGCGCCCGAACTCCTGGACCGGCTGGACGTGGTCGTGGCCAGCGTGCACTCCAAGCTGCGCGCCGAGAGGGGCCCGATGACGCGGCGGATGCTCAAGGGCATCAAGGACCCGCACACCAACGTGCTCGGCCACTGCACCGGGCGGCTCGTCAAAGGCTCCCGCGGCACCCGCCCCCAGTCCGAGTTCGATGCCGAGCGAGTGTTCGCCGCCTGCGCCGAGCACCGCGTCGCCGTCGAAATCAATTCCCGTCCGGAACGCCAGGACCCTCCGGACGACCTGATCCGGCTGGCCCTCGACGCGGGCTGCCTCTTCAGCATCGACAGTGACGCCCACGCGCCCGGCCAGCTGGACTTCCTGCAGTACGGGGCCGAGCGCGCCGCCCGCAACGGCGTCCCGGCGGAGCGGATCATCAACACCTGGCCTCTGCCGAAGCTGCTCGACTGGTGCGCGCCCTAGGACCTCGACCGGCGCGCTTCCTGGGAACGTGGATCCCAAGGCTACCCCAGCGTTTGTGAACTAGGGTGGCAGGCTATGGTCAAACGCTCCATGGATCGGCCACACTAATTGTGTTGGAAGCGGAAAGGGAAACCGGCCCGCAACCGGCAGCAGCATAATCCGCTTGGGGGCGGCCGGGTGACCGGCTGAGGTGGCAACATCTGAGATTCGCGGCTGCTTTTGCGAAATGGCTTGAAGTGAGTTGGCTACTGGGGAGGCCTGACTTCAGGCCATTTCGCGCGTCCGGGGCCAAAACGATGCCCCTGCCCACGGAGCCCGCAAGCCGGCACTCTCCGCCCGCGGGGCGGGTTCGTGTTGCGGGCTGGACCCGCCGGACGCCGATGGCAGACTGGAACGGTGCATCGAGACCCCTGGAAGCGTCGCCCGTGAGCGCGGATCGGACCGCCCGGACCGCGGCCGCCGCCACCTTCGCCGTCTTCGGCCTGAACGGGCTCGTCTTCGCCAGCTGGGCCGCCCGGATTCCGGCCGCGGCCACCGCGCTGGACATCACCGCCGGGGAGATCGGGCTGCTCCTGCTGGCGCTCGGACTCGGTTCCGTCCTGTCCCTGCCGCTGGCCGGCCCCATCGCCGCCAGGATCGGTACCGCCAATACGGTGCGGGCCGGCGGCGTCGTCGCGGCCATTGCCGCTTCCGGCCTGGCGCTGGCCCTCTTCGCCGGTTCCGCACCCGGAGCCGCCGCGGCGCTCTTTTGCTACGGCATCGGGGTGGCGTGGTGGGACGTGGCGCAGAATATCGAGGGTGCGGACGTGGAGCGGCGGCTGCTGCGCACCATCATGCCCCAGTTCCATGCCGCCTTCAGCCTCGGCGCGTTCGCCGGGGCGATGATCGGCGCCTGGCTCTCGGTGCTCAACGTGCAGCTCGCCGTCCACCTGCTCTGTTTGGCGGTGATCGTCACGGTGGTTCTGCTGGTGGTGCCGAAGTACTTCCTGCCGCACGCCCCGGAGCGGCTTAACGACGGCGAGTCCCGGCGCAGCCGGTTCGCCCCCTGGCGCGAGCCGCGCACGGTGCTGATCGGCGTCGTCGTTCTTGGCGCCGCCCTCACCGAAGGCGCCGCCAACGACTGGATCGCCCAGGCCACGGTGGCGGGCCTCGACGCCACCGAGGCGACGGGCGCGGTGATGTTCGGCATCTTCGTCGCCGCGATGACCCTGCTGCGGCTGGTCGGCGGCCGGTTCATCGACCGCTGGGGGCGCGTGGCCGTGCTGCGCACCAGCATGGCCGTCGCCCTCGCCGGACTGCTGGTCTTTGTGTTCGCCCCCTCCGTCCCGCTGGCCGTTGCCGGCGCGGTGCTGTGGGGTGCCGGCGCGGCGCTGGGCTTCCCGATGGGCATGTCCGCCGCCGCGGATGACCGGGCCCTCGCCGCCGAGCGCGTCTCCGTGGTGTCCACGCTGGGCTACGTGGCCTTCCTCGCCGGTCCGCCGTTCCTGGGCTTCCTCGGCGAACACGTCGGCATCCGCAATGCGCTGCTGGCCGTGGCGGTGCTCATGGTCGCGTCCCTGCTCACCGCGCCGGCGGCCCGGGAACAGCAGCCCGTCCGGGGCTGACCTCAGGGTCGCCTTCAGGGTGCGTTCAGGGGATCACCCGGCAGCGGCGCGTCCGCCCCGCGCCATAGCGTAGTCCCTGAGGAGTACGACGGCGGTTGGCAAGATCATCCCGTGGTGCGGTTACCGCGCGCCGTCCGATCCGTAGCGTAGTCAGTGCGGGGAAATCTCTTGGCCCCCAACCCGAAACTAAGGACGGCAAACATGATCGAGGCACGCGGCCTGGTCAAGATGTACGGCAAGAAACCTGCGGTGCAAGGGATTTCCTTCACGGTGCAGCCCGGCAAAGTGACCGGCTTCCTCGGTCCGAACGGTGCGGGTAAGTCCACCACGATGCGCATGATCATGGGGCTGGACCGTCCGACCGGCGGCGACGTCACGGTCAACGGCCGGCATTATGCGGAGCACCGGGCGCCGCTGCGCGAAGTCGGTGCCCTGCTTGATGCCAAGGCGGTGCATTCCTCGCGGAGCGCCTACAACCACCTGCGGGCCATGGCGGCAACGCACGGCATCGCCAAGAAGCGCGTCCACGAGGTGATCGACCTGACCGGCCTGGGCGCCGTGGCGAAGAAGCGGGTCGGCGGATTCTCGCTCGGCATGGGACAGCGGCTGGGCATCGCCGCCGCCCTGCTCGGGGACCCGCAGACCGTCATCCTGGACGAGCCGGTCAACGGCCTCGACCCCGAAGGCGTGCTCTGGGTCCGCAATCTGGTCCGCGCCCTCGCCGCCGAGGGCCGCACGATCTTCCTGTCCTCCCACCTGATGAGCGAGATGGCCCAGACCGCCGACCACCTGCTGGTGATCGGCCGTGGCCGGATCATCGCAGACGCCTCGATGCAGGACTTCCTGGCCCGCAGCGGCCAGCTCCGCACCCGCGTCCGCACGGACCAGCCGGAGGTGCTCGGCCGCGTGCTGGCCGCGGAGGGCGTCACGATCGAGGCCCGGGACGCCGCCCTGCTGGAAATCGCCGGCGTCGACGCCCGGACCATCGCCCGGGCGGCGCTGGACCACCAGGTCCTGGTCTACGAACTCACGCCGCTGCAGGCTTCGCTCGAGGAGGTCTACATGGCGCTGACCAAGGACGAGGTGGAGTACCACTCGCAGAACATCGACACCCATAACACCGGCACCGCAGCCGGGCCGCAGGAAGTCCTGGCCGGCGCCGGGGCAGCCTCCGGGGAAGGGAAGTAAGGCCATGAGCACCGCAACCATGAACCGCCCCGCCGCGCGGGTCTCCGGAAAGGGCGTCAGCTTCGCCCGCGTCCTGCATTCGGAATGGATCAAGTTCACGACCCTGCGCTCCACCTGGATCCTGCTGGCGACCACCGTCGCCGTCAGCATCGGCATCGGCGTGCTCGGTGCCTGGGGCATGGGTTCGGGCATCGAGCAGCTCCGCGCGGACGGCCAGGACCCGGCCTCGGTCGGACTGGATCCGTCGATGATCCCCATGATGGCGACCGGCGGCCTCGACTTCGGCCAGCTCATCATCGGCGCCCTGGGCGTCCTGCTGATCGCCTCGGAATACTCCACCGGCATGATCCGCTCCACCATGACGGCGGTGCCGCGGCGGATTCCCGCCCTCGCCGCCAAGGCCGTGGTCGTCGCCGTCGTCGCGGCCATCGTCGGCGTCGTCTCCAGCTTCGCCACCTACTTCGTCAGCCAGCCGGTGCTTTCCCAGTACGGACTGGAGTACGGACTGGACGTGGAGAACCTGGTGCAGTCCGTCCTGCTCTCCGGCGTCTACCTTGCCCTGGTGGCGCTGATGGGCCTGGCGCTAGGCTCGCTGCTGCGCAACAGCGCCGGCGGCATCGTCACGCTGGTCGCCCTGCTGCTGGTGCTGCCGATCGTCGCGAGCATGCTGCAGTTCGACTGGGTGAAGGACGGCGTCGAGCCCTTCCTGCCCTCCAACGCAGGCCGCCAGCTGGTGGCGCTGCAGATCCCCGAGGACGCGCTGACACAGCTCCAGGGCGGACTGGTCATGGCCGCCTGGGCAGCGGTGCTGCTGGTGGCAGCGGCCTTCACGACCAAGACCCGGGATGTCTGATCCCTTACCTATAGGCTCATCTGAATGAGTGCACAGTCTTCGGCGAAGGAGACAGCGGAGCGAACGGCCGCCGTCTCCTTCGCCGAAATCTCTTCCAAGCGCCGCGGCCCGATCCGCCGCTACTTCCATGCCCACCCGGTCGCGATGGACTGGGTCCTGATTGCCGCCACCGCGCTCTTCGGCCTGCCGAACGTAGTGGTCACCCTCGGCAAGGGGGAGTGGCTGCCCCTGGTCCTGCTGCTGGCGGTCTGCACGGCGCTCGTCTTCCGGCGGCGCTTCCCATGGCCCGTGCTGGCCGTGGCCGCGGTGAGCGACGTCCTGACCGTGCTGTACACCAGCACGGGCAGCAGCTCCATCGGGATTTGGATTGCCATCTACACCCTCGCCACGACGGTGCGCGCCGCCGTCGCGGTGGCCAGCGCAGTCGTTGCCGGGGCCCTGTTGGTGGCCGCCATGGGGATCAACCTGCCGCCCGAGATCTCCGAGAGCATCGCCTCCGGCGAACTGCCGCCGTACGTCGGCCTGGTCTCCGGCGTGATCATGATCCTGTTCAACGTGATTGCGGCGGGTATCGGTGTCACTGTCCGGCGGGACCGGCTGCACGACATGGAGCTGCACCGCTGGGCGGCGGACAACGCGATGCTCGCCTCGGCGAAGGAACGCAACCGGATCGCCCGGGAAATGCACGACGTCGTTGCCCACTCGCTGTCGGTGATGGTCGCGCTCTCGGACGGGGCCGCCGTCGTCGTTAAGAAGGATCCGCAGCGCGCCGGCGAGGTGCTGGGACAGCTTTCCACCACCGGACGGACCGCGCTCGCGGACATGCGCCGGGTGCTCGGGGTGCTGCGCGAGGGCGGCCAGCAGCCCATGGCGCCGCTGGAACCGGCCGGCAGCGAGCTGGCGGACCTGGTCGAGGGCTTCCGCGCCGCCGGGCTGCCGCTAAAGGTGGTCACGAGCGGGCCGCCGCTGCCCGAGGACCCGAACTTCAGGCTCAACGCCTACCGAATCATCCAGGAGTCGCTGACCAACGTGCTGCGCTACGCCCGCGGGATGAGCGAAGTCGAGCTGACGGTGGCGCGTTCGGACGGCCAGGTGTACATCTGCGTGGCCGACGACGGCCGTGCCCCGGCGAACGTGAAGTCCCTGGGTGCCGGGCAGGGGATCGCGGGCATGCGGGAACGCGCGGCCATCTACAGCGGGCAGGTGGCCTGCGGGCCCCGGCCCGGGGGTGGTTGGATAGTTGAAGCAACGTTGCATTGGCCGGGGGAGGAGCTTGCACATGGGTGAGGAAAATACAGGTTCGCCGGACCCGATCAGGGTCCTGCTGGTGGACGACCAGCCGCTGCTGCGAATGGGCTTCCGGCTGATCCTCGAGGGCGAGGACGACGTGGAAATCGCCGGCGAGGCCTCGCACGGTGCCGAGGCACTGGAGCTGGTGCGCCGGCTCGAGCCGGAGGTGGTGCTGATGGACGTGCGGATGCCGGTGCTGGACGGCATCGAGGCCACCCGCCGGATCACCGAGGCCGGCCTGAACGCGCGGATCATCATCCTGACTACCTTCGACCTGGACGAATATGCCTTCGCCGGGCTGCAGGCCGGGGCCAGCGCCTTCCTGCTCAAGGACGTGGCGCCGGAGGAACTCGTGCAGGCGGTGCGCCTGGTCGCCAGCGGGGATGCCGTCGTGGCGCCGCGCGTGACGCAGCGGCTGCTGGAAACTTACGTCCGCGGGCTGCCTGCCGGCGGCCCGGCCGCCCCGCCGCAGCGGGACCCGCTGCTCGACGACCTCACGCCCCGCGAGCTCGAGGTGCTGGGCGCCATCGCGGAAGGCCTGTCCAACGCGGAGATCGCGCACCGCTTCTTCCTGTCCGAGGCGACGGTGAAGACCCATGTGCGGCGCATCCTGGCCAAGCTGCACCTGCGCGACCGCGTGCAGGCCGTGGTCTACGCCTACGAAACCGGGCTGGTGGTTCCGACCCAGGGCCTGGACTACTGACCTTCGACCCAGTCCTTTCCCAAGGTGCTTCGGACTAGAGTTGGCTGTCTGGAGCAGGGGGAGGCGCGGGCACTGTGAACTTAGAGGAGCTGGACCAGCGGGTCCACGAAGAAGAGACCGAGTCGCCGGCCGGCAAGAGGCAGGCGGTGGGCCGGAACCTGGCGGCCGCGCTGGGCTTCACGCTGGTGGCCGCCGGCGCCTTCGCGGTCGTGGCGGTCTTAGTCATGACCCAGCTGGCGCACCTGAACTCCGCCACGGACCAGGCCGCCCTCAGCGCTTCGACCTACCTGGAGGATCAGGTCCCGGGCACGTTCGAAATCACCGACTCCGTCCGCACAGAGCGCATTGAGCAGCTGTCCGTCGTCGAGGTCAGCGCCGCGGTCGACACCGGCTTCGGTGATCCCGGCATCGCGGTGCTCACCGTCGGCTGCGAGAAATGGTGGGTGCAGCGCTGCGAGGTCCTCGATGTGCAGGGGCTGACCCAGTAGCCGACGCCCCTGTGGAGGAGTACTGCGGCGGCCGGATTTACGCGGCAGGCGGGGTATCCGCTAAGCTCGATAGGTCTGTGCCGCGCCCGCCGGCAGCTAATCTTGGTGAGAATAACCAAAGCACCTGATCGGCCCGGCGGTTCTGCACGCGGACAACGCAATAGAACCTCCTGTTACGGAAAGACCGTGACCGCTTAGCCCAAAGGAGGTGGGTTCACATGCGTGCTTATGAACTGATGGTAATCATCGACCCCGAGGTCGAAGAGCGTACCGTGGAATCGCAGCTCGATAAGTTCCTGAACGTCGTCCGCAATGACGGTGGAACCATCGACAAGGTCGATATCTGGGGTCGCCGCCGCCTGGCCTACGACATCAAGAAGAAGTCCGAAGGCATCTACGCGGTCGTCAACTTCACCGCTACTCCGGCTACCGCTGCTGAACTTGACCGCCAGCTTGGGCTCAACGAGACCATCCTGCGCACCAAGATCACCCGCCCGGAGGAGCAGAAGATCTCCGCCGAGTAACTTCGGTAGCTCCGGCATAGATCTTCGGGCCCGCTGAACCGGGCCCACTCTTTACGAACGCAGCTCCGCCGGTTTCCGGACGGGGCGAGACATCAGGAGGCACCATGGCAGGCGAAACCGTCATCACCGTAGTTGGCAATCTGACCAGCGACCCCGAACTGAGGTTCACTCCGTCCGGGTCGGCAGTGGCGAATTTCACCGTTGCCTCCACGCCGCGCACTTTTGACCGCCAGTCCAACGAATGGAAGGACGGGGAAACCCTGTTCCTCCGGGCGTCGGTATGGCGCGAGGCCGCCGAGAACGTCGCCGAGACCCTGACCAAGGGAACCCGTGTGATCGTCCAGGGCCGGCTGAAGTCGCGTTCGTATGAAACCAAGGAAGGCGAGAAGCGCACCGTCATCGAGCTTGAGGTCGACGAAATCGGCCCCTCGCTGCGCTACGCCTCGGCCAAGGTCACCCGCACCCAGCGCTCCGGCGGCGGGCAGGGCGGCTTCGGCGGAGGCCAGGGCGGCTTCGGTGGCGGAGGCCAGGGCGGCTTCGGCGGAAACTCCAACCAAGGTTGGGGCGGCGGACAGCAGTCCTCCCCGCAGGAAGACCCCTGGGGTGCCTCGACCGGTGGCGGAAGCTCCAACACCTGGGGCAACGGCCCGGATTCCAACGAACCTCCCTTCTAAACCCGAGGGACGCCCCGGGCGTCCCTCACCCCAAGGCGGCAACCGCCGTCGACCCCATCCCGCAGAAACGTTCTGCGGGCTCCACAAGATAAAGGAGCTCCACGATGGCTAAGGCTGAACTCCGTAAGCCCAAACCAAAGTCCAACCCCTTGAAGGCCGCTGACGTCACCGTCATCGACTACAAGGACGTAGCCTTGCTGCGCAAGTTCATCTCCGACCGCGGAAAGATCCGTGCCCGCCGCGTTACCGGTGTAACCGTGCAGGAGCAGCGCAAGATCGCCCTGGCAATCAAGAATGCCCGCGAAGTTGCACTGCTGCCCTACTCCGGCGCTGGCCGCGGCTAAGCGAAGCGAAGAGGAGAGAGTACCAACATGGCAAAGCTCATTTTGACCCACGAAGTGACCGGTCTCGGTACCGCAGGTGACGTCGTTGAGGTGAAGAACGGTTACGCCCGTAACTACCTTCTGCCCCGCGGCTTCGCCCTGACCTGGTCCAAGGGCGGCGAGAAGCAGGTGGAGTCCATCAAGGCTGCACGTGCTGCCCGCGAAATTGCCTCCCTCGAAGAGGCACAGCAGCTGGCTGCAACCTTGTCCGCCAAGCCGGTCAAGCTGACCGTCAAGGCCGGCGAGTCCGGACGCCTGTTCGGCACCGTCAAGCAGGGCGACATTGCTGCCGCCGTTGAGGCCGCAGGACTGGGTTCCATCGACAAGCGCAAGGTTGAACTGCCTGAGCACATCAAGTCGGTCGGCAACTACCAGGCCAACGTGCGCCTGCACGAGGACGTCTCCGCCGTCATCGACCTGCAGGTCGTCGCGGGCTAGTTCGTCCCTCGCTGGACTGATTCGTTGGGCCTCTGCTTCGGCAGGGGCCCAACGGACTTTAACCGGTCCGGCCGCCGGAGGGCGGTTGCTCTCCGAACCGTCCTGAAACGTTCACCTTCGGGACAGAAACCCGTCAGCTCCGCCGGACATGGTGGGTTCCATGACTGAGATTTCCCGCCGCTCCCTCGTCCTCGGCACCCTGGCCGCCGCCGGAACCGTCGCCGCGGCCGGTGCCGCACCGGCGTCGGCCGCCGCCCGCCCCGCCGCCGTGCCCCTGGTCCGCAAGCGCCTCACGCTCCCCAGCGGCATCGCCACCGGCGACGTCACCAGCAACTCCGCCGTGCTCTGGTCCCGCGCCTCGGGTCCGGGCCGCCTCATCGCCACGCTCCGCACGGTCGGAGCCGATGGCCGCGTGCTCCGCGGCAAGGGTGCCTACGAGCGCGTCCTGCGCGGCGGCTGGGCGCATGCCGACACCGACTTCACCGCCAAGGTCAACGCCGGGAACCTGCCCGCCGGCAGCCGCTTCCAGCTCACCCTGCAGTTCGAAGACGAGGCCGGGGCGCTCAGCGAGGCCGGCATCGGGTCACTGACGACGGCGGCGGGACCGTCCGCCGCGGGCCGCAGCAGCGTGCGCGGGAACCAGGTTGCGCGCGGGCAGAGCTTCGTCTGGACCGGCGACACCGCCGGACAGGGCTGGGGCATCAACGAGGAGATCGGTGGCATGCTCGGCTACCGCGCGATGCACCGCACCCGTCCCGACTTCTTCATCCACTCCGGCGACACGGTCTACGCCGACGGCCCGATCACCGGTGAAGTCGTGGAGCCGGACGGCAGGATCTGGAAGAACCTGGTGACCGAAGAGGTCTCCAAGGTGGCCGAGACGCTCAATGAATTCCGTGGGCGGCACCGTTACAACATGATGGACGCCAACCTGCGCGCCATGTACGCGGAGGTCCCGGTCATCGCGCAGTGGGACGACCACGAGACCACCAACAACTGGTGGCACGGCGAAACCCTCGACGACCCGCGCTACACGGTGCGCGACGTCGATACCCTCGCCGCCCGCGGACGGCAGGCCTGGCAGGAATACATGCCGATCGCCGATTCCCGCGCCCTGCGCAAGGGCACGGGCTTCGAGCCCGCGCGCATCTACCGCAAGATCGAGCGCGGCCCGCAGCTGGACGTCTTCGCCCTGGACATGCGCACCTTCAAGGGCGAGAACACGCCCGGCGTGGAGCCGCACGCCACCAGCATCCTCGGGGAGGAGCAGCTGCAATGGCTGATCCGCGAGGTCACCCGGTCCAAGGCCATCTGGAAGGTCATCTCCTCCGACCTGCCGCTGGGTATCATCGTGCCGGACGGCAAGGCGCAGGAGTCGATCGCGAACCGGGACAACGGGGCGCCGCTCGGACGCGAGCTGGAGCTCGCCCGGTTGCTGAAGGCCTTCAAGGACAACAAGGTCAAGAACGTCGTCTGGCTGACCGCGGACGTGCACTACTGCGCCGCCCACCACTACTCGCCGGAGCGCGCCGCGTTCAAGGACTTCGACCCGTTCTGGGAGTTCGTCGCCGGGCCCATCAACGCCGGCAGCTTCGGCCCCAACGACATGGACCTGACCTTCGGTCCCGAGGTGGTCTTCAGCAAGGCCGGCTACACCAACCAGTCCCCGCGGACCGGGGAAGGGCAGTTCTTCGGACACGTCGAGCTGGACGAGGACGACACCTTCACGGTCAGCCTGCGCGACGCCGCGGAGACGGTGCTCTGGCGCAAGGCGCTCCGGCCCCAGCGCTGACCCAGTGTCCGGCCGGGCTGCCGAGTCCCGGCCGGACGCCGTCCGCCCCGCCGCCGGCGGTAGGCTGAACCGGTGAGCACCCACGAATTTTCCCAGGTCGATGTCTTCACTACCGGTCCCGGCAAAGGCAACCCGCTCGCCGTCGTCGGCGGTGCCGAAACCCTGACCGACGCGCAGATGCAATCCTTCGCTAACTGGACCAACCTCTCCGAGACCACGTTCCTGCTGCCGCCCGCCGATCCCGAGGCGGACTATCGCGTACGGATCTTCACGCCGAGCGGCGAGCTGCCCTTCGCCGGCCACCCGACGCTGGGCACCGCGGATGTCTGGCTGCGCGGCGGCGGCGTGCCACGCGCCGAGGGCCGGATCGTGCAGGAGTGCGCGGCGGGCCTGGTGGAGATCAAGAACGACGGCGGACGGTTGGCTTTCGCCGCGCCCGTCCTGCAGCGGACGGGGGAACTGCCGGAGGAGAACGTCCAGAAGATCTGCGCCGCCCTCGGGCTGGAGCGGTCAGACGTCCTGCGCCACCAGTGGGCGCACAACGGGCCGCGGTGGCAGGCCCTCCAGCTGGCCGATGCCCAGGCGGTGCTCGACGTGGAACCGGACTATGCCGCCCTGGCGCCCTTCGGCGTCGGACTCATCGGCGCCTACCCGCCCGGCGGGGACGTCGACTTCGAAGTGCGCGGGCTGATGGGCTTCGAGGCCATGCCGGCGGAGGACCCTGTCACCGGCAGCCTGAACGCCGCGCTGGGACAGTGGCTGATCGGCGCCGGCCTCGCTCCCGAGAGCTATGTGGCCCGGCAGGGAACCCGGCTGGGCCGCGACGGGCGCGTCTACGTCTCCGCCTCGGACGGGGAAATCTGGGTCGGCGGCGATGTGCAGGCCGTCATCCGCGGAACGGTGGAACTCTAAGGTGGCCGCGGCACGAACCGGCGTAGCACCGGCCTCCCGCACCTCCCCGCGCTCCGCCATCTGGGCCCTCGCCTCGTCCCTCCTCGGGGCGCTGCTGCTCGCGCTGATGCTGGCCTACGGGCTCGGCACCGAGGGGGCTGGACTTGTGCTTGCTCCGTTCGTCGCACTGCCGGTCCTCATGTTCGCGCTGATCGGGGTGATGCTGTCCGCCGTCGCCCTGGCCCGGCGGACGTCCCGCCGGAAGACCGCCTTAGCCGCCCTGGTTATCGGAACTGTCGCCGCGGTCCCGCCCGTCTGGCTTTGGGTCTGGCTCCTGGCCGGCTGACCCGCACCGGACTGCCGAAAAGGTCACGCGAGGGACAGCACGAACGAGAGCACGAAGCCGGCCGCTGTGCCCAGGGCGACCGCCGGACCGCCGTGCTCGAACGCCTCCGGCATCAGGGTGTCCGCCAGAGCTGCGATCACGGCGCCCGACGCGAAGGCCAGCGGCAGGGAGATCGTCTCCGGGTCGCTGCCGGACAGCGGCCCGGCGCCGACCACCACGGCGGCGACGAGCAGCACGGAGCATGCGCCCCACAGCCCGATGATGGCCGCCCTCGTCATGCCTTGGGCGCGCATGGATGCCGCGCCGACCAGGGCCTCGGGCAGGTTGGAGACGAAGATTGCGGCCAGCAGCGCCAGCCCGCCGCTTCCCTCGCCGAGCGCCACCCCGAGCGCGAGGTTCTCGGGCACGCCGTCGAGCGTCGCGGCGGCGAGCAGGGCCAGGCCCGCCGCGCCCCGGGTGGATGCAGCCGCAGGCGCGTGGCCAGCGGCGGCGGCGTCCGTGTCCAGCTTGGCGCTGCCCCGGTACTCGTCTGCCGGAACCGATGTCGATCCGGCCTGTGCCCAGCGGTCGAGCAGCGCGCTCAAGGTCGTGAATACCACCGCGCCGACCAACAGGCCGCCGGCTGCGCGCCAGATACCGCCGCGCTCGTAGGCTTCCGCGAACAGCTCGAACGTCAGCGCGGTGACCAGGGCGCCGGCCGCGAAGGACAGAATGATCGCCAGAACGCGCTTGGGCAGTTGGAACCACACACCGATAACCCCGCCGAGCACCAGGGCGCTGGAAGTCACGATGCCGTACAGCAGCGACGTTGCCACACCGTCATTATGGGGGCTGGCCGGAAGGACGACAACGGTTGGGATTGTTGCCAACCTTCACGAGGCGGGCCTAGACTCGGCCCACAGCCCAGTCGGGAAGATCTCCGGAACCGCTGCCCAGGGGTCGTCCGGCGCGTCCGGGCGGGGCCCGCGGTCTGGAACAGCCAGTACAGGAGCAGTCATGACCAAGTACTTGTTTCAGGGTAAGTATGTGGGCGAGGGGATCAAAGGCCTCATGAAAGAAGGGGGCTCCAAACGCAGGGAGGCTGTGGTCCAGGCCTTGGAATCGGTCGGCGGGTCGCTGGAATGCATCTACTACGCCTTCGGGGAGACCGATGTACTCGGAGTCTTCGACATACCCGACCAGCCCAGCGCCGCCGCACTGTCCCTGATGATCAATTCAAGCGGGGCCGTGGATTTGCGCCTGACACCCCTCATGACGCCTGAAGATCTCGACGCCGCGGCAGGCAAGACGCCGTCGTACCGCGCGCCGGGACACTAGCGCCCGGACACTAGTCAGAAACGGTTCCGTAGCCGGTGGCGGGACGGGCAGGTCTAGTCGAAGGAAATGCTGTGCGCCAACGTCTCGATTTCCTGCCGCAGTGCCTCATCGGCCCTGCGCTTTGACAGGGCCGCTTCGTCCCGCAGTTCCCGTTCGCGCCGAGTCTGGTCACTGATTTTGCGGATCAGGGAGCCGATGGCCGGGGCCAGACGGGCCTTCAGCTCTTCCAGACTCGTGTTGACGATATCCAGCCGCGCCTCGTTGATCACCAAGCTGACGTGCCCGTAGCCGTGCTCCCTGAGCCGCTCGTGTGTCTCCGGCCCCTGGATTAGCCTCGCTTCCGCGGGAAGGACCCGCCGGGAAAAAGCGACCGAGACCGTATATCTGTCCGGAGGATCAGCCGCGTAGCGTTCCCGCGAAACCGCCACCACTGAGGTCAACCGCAGCGGTGACTCCGGCGAGCTGTCTGCGGCTGGTTCGTGAGGAGACACGTTGATGCTCATGCACCCATTTTCCCACCGGTGGTGACGATTGTCCCCCGGACAGGCGGGGGGCAATCGCTCCAAGCCGGCCGTCCAGCCCGCGCGTGCACCCTGCCCCGGCCGTCAGACGTGCTGCAGGGGCCGGCCCAGTCCGGTTACCCGGCGGCGCTGGATAGGACTGACTTCCCTGTTACCGCTGCATCCTTGGACAGCCACGCCAGAAGGAGCATTCTGGGAGCAACAGCAGTAGATAAGGGGATGGTTTCCATGACAACAACCTCGTCCACCGTGGGTGCTCTGAAGGCTCGAGGACTATGGGCAGACGGATTCGGCCGGGTCGGGACCCGCGCCGCGCAGTTCATTTTGCTCCTGATCGCCGTATCCGTTGCCGTGTACGGGCTGATACAGCTCAAGCTCATCGTGATCCCGCTCATGGTGGCACTCATCCTGGCCTCGGCGCTCAACCCGGTGGTCGCCTTCCTGCGCCGCAAGGGGCTCCCAGACGCACTGGCGACCTGGATCACGTTCCTGGCCGCCATCGTGGTCCTCGGGGGCATTGTCACCGGCATTGTCTTCGCGGTCCGCAGCGAATGGGACGAGCTGGTCACCGCCGCCTCCGACGGGTTCGAGGAGCTGCGGAAATTCGTCGTTTCCGGTCCACTGCCCATCGACCAGGCGATGATTGACAGGGGCATCGACGCGGTGACCGGGTTTGCCACCAGCAGCCAGTTCGGGGCGGGCGCCCTTGCCGGGGTTTCGACGGCGGCTGAGGTCATCACGGGCGTCCTGCTGAGCGCCGTCGTGCTCTTCTACTTCCTGAAGGACGGCGGACGGATCTGGGACTTCTTCCTTCGGCCCTTCCACGGTGAGCGCCAACGTAGACTGCGCAGCTCCGGCGCCAGGACCCTCGTCGTGCTGGGCCAGTATGTGCGGGGCACGGCGATCATCGCCGTGATCGAGGCGGTTGTCATCGGCACGGCGCTGTTCATCCTGCAGGTGCCCCTGGCCCTTCCGCTGGCCGTCATTGTTTTCCTCGGCGCCTTCGTCCCGATGGTCGGGGCGACGGTGGCCGGGATACTTGCCGCCCTGATCGCGCTGGTTGCCAACGGGCCCGTCGTGGCACTGATTGTCGTGGCCATCGTCATCGGCATCAACCAGCTCGACGGACATGTCCTGCAGCCGATTGTGATGGGAAGGTCGCTGCGCCTGCACGGCTTGGTCATCCTCCTGGCGCTGGCCGCCGGCGTCATCCTCGCCGGAATCATCGGGGCCGTGCTGGCCGTGCCGCTGACTGCGGTGACCTGGGCCATCATCCAAGTCTGGGCCCAACCCGCGGACACTGGGTCCGACCCGACTGGCGGCAAGGGCCTGCCCCGGGCGCAGTGGAAGCCGTTCATCGCCGCCCGCAAGGCGGCGATTGCCTCCCGGCTGAAGCGGGAATCCGGAAAGCGCGGTTGACGCACATCCTTCGTCCCCTGCTCAGTGTCGCTCTCTCAGTGTCGGCTCTGCAGAGATTCGTGGTCGTGGGTGGTCATGAATCGGTAGCAGAGGGTGACTAGTTCGCGCAGCACATCCAGGTCCACGTCCGCCAGCTTGTTGATGTAGAGGCATGCGGCTCCGGTCTTGTGTTTGCCCAGCCTCGCCAGCAGCTCGGCCGATCCGGGGGCGTACGTGAGACCGTATAGCGCCAGGTTGCCCTTGCGCGGCGAGAACCCGACGGCCAGCGCGTCACCCTCGCGTCCGCTCGCGTACCGGTAGTGGTAACTGCCGAAGCCCACCATGGAGGGCCCCCACATGAGCGGTTCCTCGCCCGTGCACTGGTGCATCAGGTCCAGCAGCGCCTCGCCGTCCGCGCGGCGCACCGGATGCTCGACGCCCGCCAGGAAACCGTCTACCGGAACGTCCGTCGGGGCAGTCTTGTTCTCAGCCATGGCCTCAGTCTGCCAGAGTCCTCGCCGCCTAGCCCTCGGGCTTGGCAGGCGGCTCGGGCTGGATCAGGCGGACGAAGTCCCTTGCCTGCTGCTCGTCCGCATCGGAGTGCTCCATCAGGAGCCGGACGGCGGCCTCTCGATCGCCGCCGAGGGCCTGGTCCTTGATTCGGGCGAAGACATCGTCGTTGAGCCGGGTGCTGGCGATCTCGCGGATCTCGTCGCCCTGGGACACAATCGCGCGGTAACGGTAGCCCCCTGCCGCCTCCTTCGGCCGCGGAACGAACGCGGTTGCATCGGCGGCCTCCGGGCGCGGCGCGGGAGCCGGCCCGGCAAGCGATTCGGGAGTATCGGGGATCACGGGGTGCGCCGGCGGGCCGAGCGGGCCGGAGCCCGGAGATCCGGCCTGGCCGCGACCGGCGGCGTCTCCGGGCAGGCCTGAACCGGTTTCCCCGGCCGTGCCGGGACGGCCAGCACCTTCGGGCCGGTCCGGAGCGGAGACGTCACCGGGGCGGCCCGATCCGCGCGCGTCCTCGGTCGCTTCCGTGGAGGGCGCGGGCGGCGCGCCGTAGGCCTGCGGATAGGTGGACATGCTCGCGACGGCGGTCGCCGCCTCGCGGAGTTTGGCACCGGTCGCCTTCCGGTACTCCATGATCGCGTTCAGCGCATCGCCGCGTGCCAGCAGCGCGTAGATGGCCGAGTGCTGCTGCTGGTTCAGCCGCGCGCTGGCTTTGACCGACTCCTCCCGGGACGCCACCGCCGCCGGTCCCCGGGACGACCGCCCGCGGGTCGCGCCGTCGTTCTCCGTCCTGGAACGGCTGCCCAGATACTTCATGGCCAGCAGACCCAGCACCACAACGACGACGACAATCAGCAGGGGGATCAGGAAGGACTCCATGTGATTAATCCTACGGGCCCGCTGGCAGGACCCTACGGTGGGGTCGGGAATGGCTGCCACCCGATTTTGGGGCTATGCCGGTCGCTGGACGTGTCCCAGCAGGCATCGATGCAGGCCCAGCCCCGAAGAGCCAGGGCGTTATCCACGGGAGAAGTCGCCTTGCCTGTGGATAACCATGTGGAAAATCAGCCCCTACGGCCCATTCCCATGCTTGTCAAACCCACAGCTTTGGGGAAAAGATGTGGATGATTTTCTTTGATCCACAGGCTGTGCAGGGTATTTGTGCAGGTCAAAGGCATGTTACTGCTGAGTTAACAACGTTATCCACAGTTGTCCACACAGTCTGTGCACAAGACACGCCGTCCAATCCACAATGTATCCACAGGCACGGTGGATAACTGGCTTTGCGGGGCGCACAAAGAGGACTAACGTACCGGGTATTCCTCCTTGTTTCGGCGTCGTCCGGGGCTATACAGCCCTGCCCGGCGCCGGGCGGAAGTGTCGGAAGCGGTTGATACACAGGAATCCGCCGGCCGCTCCGTGAGGAGTGCGCCGGCTGGCAGAAAGCAGCATCGAGGACAGAAAGCAGGCAGCGGTGACAGCAGTTCAATCGGACTCCGCCCAAACAAGCCGGGAACCGGATTTCGCCAGGACGCCGCCGCAGGACCTCGTCGCCGAGCAATCGGTGCTGGGCGGCATGATGTTGTCCAAGGATGCCATCGCCGACGTCGTCGAGATCCTGCGCGGCAACGACTTCTATCGGCCCGCGCACGAGAGCATCTACGAGGCCGTCATCGACCTCTATGGCCGCGGCGAGCCGGCCGACGCCGTCACCGTGTCCGACCTGTTGACCAAGCGCGGCGAAATCACCCGCATCGGCGGTCCCGCCTACCTGCACACCCTGATCCAGTCCGTTCCGACGGCGGCCAACGCCGGCTTCTACGCCGAGATCGTCCGCGAGCGTGCGGTGCTCCGCCGCCTCGTCAATGCCGGAACCAAGATCGTCCAGCTCGGCTACTCCCAGGACGGCGAGGTCGACGACATCGTCAACCAGGCCCAGGCGGAGATCTACACCGTTGCCGAGCGGCGCAGCGCCGAAGACTACGTTCCGCTCAAGGACATCATCGAGTCCACGGTGGACGAGATCGAATCCGCCGGGCACCGCGGCGAAGGGCTCACCGGCGTCCCCACCGGGTTCTATGAACTCGACGAGCTCACCCAGGGCCTGCACGGCGGCCAGATGATCGTCATCGCCGCGAGGCCCGCCGTCGGCAAGTCCACGTTCGCGCTGGACTTTGCCCGTTCGGCAGCGATCAAGAACAATATGACCACCGTGTTCTTCTCCCTGGAAATGGGTCGCAACGAGATTGCGATGCGCCTCCTGTCGGCCGAGGCCACAATCGGCCTGCAGGATCTGCGCAAGGGCACGATCAAGGACGAGCAGTGGGGCAAGATCGCCACCACGATGGGCCGCATGAACGACGCGCCGCTCTTCATCGACGACAGCCCCAACATGTCGCTGATGGAGATCCGCGCCAAGTGCCGCCGGCTCAAGCAGCGGCACGACCTGAAGCTGGTGGTCCTCGACTATCTTCAGCTGATGTCATCCGGCAAGCGCGTCGAATCCCGCCAGCAGGAGGTGTCCGAATTCTCGCGTGCGCTGAAGCTGCTGGCCAAGGAGCTCGAGGTGCCCGTCATTGCCCTCTCGCAGCTGAACCGTGGTTCCGAGCAGCGTACCGACAAGAAGCCGATGGTTTCCGACCTCCGCGAATCGGGCAGCATCGAGCAGGATGCGGACATGGTCATCCTGCTGCACCGCGAAGACATCTACGACAAGGAGTCTCCCCGCGCCGGCGAGGCGGACGTGATCGTGGCGAAGCACCGTAACGGTCCCACGAAGACCATCGTGGTGGGCTTCCAGGGCCACTACTCGCGGTTCGCCAACATGGCGGTCGAGAGCGGGTAGTAGGCGCGTTCCCGGGCCGATCTGCCCATGGATGCCCGGCAGGTCAAAGCTTGTGCGTACGGTCACTTTCGGTCACATTCGATGAGCTGACCAGGCGTCGCCGGATAGAGTGGACCCGCTTCCTCAGCGACGAGGTGGCGGAAATCGACGAAGAAAGCAGCGGTGCATGAACTTTGAATCGCACTCAATGACGCTCAAGATCTGGGACCACTCCACGATGGATCACACCCTGGAAGCCGCCATTGCGCACGTATCCACCAAGGCGAATGCTCCGAGGGACCGGGTGCGGGTTACGCGCAGCGGACCCAACGTGTTCACGGTCAGCCTGTCCGGCGAATCGGCAGCAGGCACAGTAGCCTGAGCCGGTCCGGCCTCAGGATGGAACGGGATTCAAGCACCGCTGCAGCGTCAGTTGCGGCGGTGCTTCCGTTTTGCTGGCTTGCAAAGCGCCAGCCTCTCGCTCGGAGAGTGTTTAGGCCGGCTCGACCGGCAGGGTCGGAACCCGTTCGCTCAGCTCGCGAGCGGTGAGGTTTGCCGCGTTGCCGATGGCGTCAGGGTCGGCGCCGGCCTTCACCGCCTCATCGATGGCGGTGTCCAGGTGGCTTTCGGCCTGGTCGATTTCACCCTGCAGGGATTCGACCGCCGCCGAGGCGACCCAAACGTGTTTCAGCTCTTCGTCCATACCGAAAGCTTACGGCGTAAGCAAGGGCCGGTCGAATGCCTGGGGGCCAGTTCTCCTTCGGCATAACCCGACCAGGCCGATGTTCCGGATGCTGAGACAGGCATTGCCCGCGGCGCGTACGCTGGACTGAGCCGCAGGGAAGGGGCTGTCAGTGTCCGGTCCAGCGTCAGCAGGCCATGGCGGAAGCCAGGAGCCCGGCGCCGAACGTGCCCGCCTGGAGCGTGGGATGATCCTGGACGCCGGCGTCGAATATGTGGAACGCTTCGGGGTTCGGCAGCTCACCATGCGCCGGCTTGGGCGGGAACTGGGCGTCGAAGCGATGTCGCTCTACCGCTACGTGCATTCGCGGGAAGACCTGCTGGACGGCATCGTGGAAACCGTTGTGGACGAGCTCTACAGCGACCCGGAAGTCACCGTGGAGCCCGTCCACGGCTGGCAGGACTACCTGCTGCGCCTGGCGCACGGGCTGCGGCGGCTGGCGATGGCGCGTCCGCAGGTGTTTCCGTTGATTGCCACGCGGCCGACCGAGGCGCCTTGGGTCAGGCCGCCGCTGCGTAGCCTGCGCTGGGTGGAGTCCTTCCTCGCCGCCTTGACGGCCTCGGGCTTCAGCCGTCGGGCGGCCGTCGATGCCTACCGCGCCTTCAGCAGTTTCCTGCTGGGGCATCTGCTGCTCGAGGTTTCGGCCATGGGGGCGGACGTCGGGCCGACCGAAGAGGTCGAGCCGCGTCCGCCCCGCGCCGCCGACCTGTCGGAGTACCCGCTGCTGCAGCGGTTCCAGGCCCTGCTCTCCGAGGACCGGGCCGAGCAGGAGTTCGAGGAATCGCTGGAGCATCTGCTCGAGCGGCTCGACGCGCTGCGCAACTGACGAAAAATTCGACCAAATCCGGTGGAACGTTTTGCAGAAATAAAGTAAGCATGCTTTGCTTACCCTGTAAGCAAGATCCGATGGCGGGGCCGATCCTTGAGGGCGAGGCTCCGCTGACTCTTCAGCCCGTAATGCCGGCCCCCAGCTACGGTCGGGACTGAAGGGGAGAAACAGAGGAGAGAGCATGCAGGTCATTCGAAACAACTTTGGTGCTTCGCAGTACGACGCCTACGTTGATGGAGCGGTCGCAGGGTCCCTGCACTACCGCATCGAGGGCGACCAGATGTGGCTCCTTTACACGGCGGTGGACCAGGAGCACCGGGACACGGACTTGGAGGACCGGCTGATCCGCACCGCGTTGGCGGACGCGCACAGCCGCCGGCTGTCCGTGCTGCCGTTCTGCCACCAGGTCCGCAAGCGCGTCTTCAACCACCCCGTCTACCTGCAGCTGGTGCCGGCCGCGGAACGGGAGCGCTTCCGCGAGTCCTTCGAGGAGATCCTCAAGGACGAGGCAGCCTGGCGCAAGGCCGAAGCGAGCCGCGCGGCCCGCAAGCCGGCCCTGGCGTCCGTGGGCAAGGCGGAAGCCGCCTAGCATGGAGGGCGACAAACTCAAGGTCCTGGTGAGCATGGACGTGGACTGCGACAGCGCCAGGATCGAAGTGAAGGGGAACGTGGATTCCCGGAATGTGCAGGCACTCCATGCCGTGGCCCGGCGGGTGAACACCCTCATGCCGGGCCTCGGGATCGTCCTGGATCTCGCGGCGGCCTCCGCAACAAGAGAGGCCGCCCAGGAGCTGAGGGAGTGTGCCGACGCGCAGGCCCTGCCAGCGGGAGCCGGCCAGGACCCGGTTCCGTGCAACCTGAGCGCTGTCCTTCCGGTCAAGACGGCCCAACCGGCCCGGTCCGCGGAAGCAGCCGAGGAGGCCGACAAGCTGGCCAGCGTGTCCGTGGCATCGGGTTCCGACGTTGCCCTGGCGGCCTAGCGGCTAGGCGAACCAGGTATCCGGCGGGCCGAGGAACAGCAGGAAACTGAAGACGGCGGCAACGGCCACCAGCGCGACGACGACGGCGGTGGCCGGCTTCCGCAGGACCCACGCCTGGAGCTTTTCCAGCGGTCCGCGCGGTTCTGCTCCGCCTGCGGCCAGCCGCCAGCCACCGCCCAGCAGTCCCCGGCGGTCCAGCGACCTTTCCGCGGGAATGGTGGCATAGGGAACGACGGCGGAGGCCACGGTGAGCAGGCCCGTTCCGGTGGTCCATTTCTGGTTCACCCACGTGAAGCAGGTGCTCGCCACATAGCACAGGAACACGAACCCGTGCAGGCCGCCGGCGATGCTCATCACGGCCTCGCCGGTGTGCAGGACGTACTTCAGGAACAGGGCAATGAGCAGCAGCGTCCAAGTTACTGCTTCGGCAAACGCAACTGACCGGAACAAGGTGCGGGGCGGCATGGAAGTCCTCGGGTGGGGAAAGGGATCCCTACCAAGGTAGCCGCCGCGGCCGGCCGGCGCATTTCCACCCGGCGTTGGTGCACGTCGCCGGGAGGATCAGCCCATCCGCGGAGCAGGGGCGGTCAGCTGCCGCCGATGGCCTTGTTGACCTCGGCCGGCGTCTCGTATTGCCGGTCCGGCAGGCCGCGCAGGGCCTCGATGACGCTGCTGTCCGCGCCGGAGTCCTCTGCTTTCTTGACCAGGTCGGCGGCGGAGGCGGGGTAGTCGACGCCGCCGAGGGCCTTCTGGATGTCGATCGGGCTGGGATTGGCCACGGGATGTCCTTCCTGAGGGGCAAAGCGGGATTCAATCCACCAACTTATCGGCCTCCTGCTCCGTTGGGAATGCCCCGGGCCAACTCCGCGCCGAAGCCCGGCGCTGTCCTGCGGTGGGGCGGCGTAGGTGCAGCCGGTGGCCGTAGTAGCCTCTTGTGGTGATTCCAGCGGACATGCTCCAGGCGGCGCTCCTCGGCCTCGGCACCGGGCTGGCCCTCATCGTGGCCATTGGCGCCCAGAACGCCTTTGTGCTGCGGCAGGGCATCCGGGGCGAGCACGTTGTGGTGACAGTGCTGATCTGCGCGCTGTCCGACGCGGTACTGATCGGGGCGGGCATCCTGGGGATCGGCACGCTGATCGAAGCGGCCCCGGCCGCCGTCGTTATTATCCGTTTTGCCGGTGCGGCGTTCCTGCTGGCCTACGGAATCCTCGCTGCCAAGCGGGCGATCAGGCCCGGCGCGCTGACCGCGGCGGCGCAGCAGGGGCCGCTCAGCCGGAAGGCGGCGGTGGCGACGGTGCTGGCCCTGACCTGGCTGAACCCGCACGTCTACCTCGACACGGTCCTGCTGCTCGGCTCGGTCGCCAACAGCCAGGCCGCCGGCGCGCGCTGGTGGTTCGGCGGCGGCGCCATGCTGGGCAGCATCCTCTGGTTCAGCGCGCTCGGCTTCGGCGCGCGGCTGCTGCGCCCGTTCTTTGCGAAGCCGATGTCGTGGCGGGTCCTGGACGCGCTGATCGCCGTGGTGATGTTCGCGCTGGGCCTGCGGATGGCGTTCGGCGCATAGCCGGGCCCTGCCCGTGCGTAGCCGGGCACGTTGTGCACGCGGCTCCGCTCTCCGCGCGCAGCCTGGTTCTTTGCCCGCCGCGACCGACCCTTCGCAACTGCCGTGCAGGCTGGCAAGCTGGTCCCATGGGCCAGGATCCGGCGGTGGAAATCGTGGAAATAACGACGGCGGCGTGGCCGGTTTTCGAGCAGCTGTTCGGCCCCGGCGGCGTGCAGGGTGGCTGTTGGTGCTCCTGGTTCCGCATGGGGTCGCGCGACTATGCCGCCGCCGGCAGCGCCGGGCGCAAGGAGTTGGTGCGCGGGCTGGTCGAGGCGGGCGAACCCTTTGGGCTGGTGGCCAAGGTGGACGGCGAGCCGCTGGGCTGGGTTTCGGTGGCCCCGCGGCAGTGCCATGTCCGGCTGCGGCGCTCCAGCGTCGCGCGGCTGGCGCCTGGCGAGGACGCCGCGGGGCTGTGGACCGTGGCGTGCTTCTATGTGGATCGGCGCGGGCGCGGACGCGGCCTGGGCCTGACGCTGCTGAAGGCCGCGGTGGAGTATGCGGAGCGGAACGGAGCCCGCGCCGTCGAGGGGTATCCGGTGGACACCGCAGGGGAGCGGACTCCGCCGCAGGAGCTGTACTACGGTACCCTCGGCACCTTCCTGGCCGCAGGTTTCGAGCCGATCGACCGCCGGGGCGCGCGCCGGGTGCTGGTGCGGAAGGAGCTGGGCGCGTCGGGCGAGGCCGGGCGGAGGTAGCGGCGCAGCGCCGTCTGCGAGAGGCGTTGAGCCGCTAGAGCCAGGCGACGACCAGCCGGGCGGCCTGGGCGGGCACGGTGGGGTCGACGCCCGTCAGCTCGGCGAAGCGGCGCAGCCGGTTCATCAGCGTGTTGCGGTGGCAGAAGAGGCGGGCGGCCGAATCGGTGACGCTGCCGGTGGCGAGGTAGGCGCGCACGGCTTCCATCAGCCGCTCGCGTTCCACCGGTCCGCAGCCGGCCAGGGCGCTCTCCACGTCCGGGGCAATCGGGAGGTTGGCGGCCGCGAGCCGGAGCCGGGCCAGCCGAGACCAGGCGACGCCGAGCGTGAGCGCGCCCCCGTCCTCGGGCTCCGCGAGCTGGGCGAGGTCCCGTGCGAGGCGCGCGCTGTTCCAGAGGTCCGCGAGGCCGTCCACCCGTTCGATCAGGCCGCAGCGGAGCCGGCCGATCCGCTCGGCGGCTTCGTAGAGCGCGGACCCGTGCCGCTCGTCCAGCATCCAGAACGCGACGAGCGCGTCGGCCAGCGGATGGGTGAAGATTTCGCCGCCCCGGCGGGCGGCCTGAGCGATGACGATCCGCAGGGCGGCGGCGTTCTCGACCGTCGCGACGGCGACGCCGAAAGGACCGTCCCGCTCCAGGCCAAGCTCGGCGGCAATGCGTTCGACCAGCTCCGGCGCCGGTGCCGCGGGGCCGAAGATGGCCGCCACATAGCCCTGCCGGACCGAGGACACTTCGTGGGCCATGCGCTGCCGCTCCGCCAGGTAGGTCACCTGGGTCTGCGCGGCGTAGGTGTCCACGACCTGCCACACCGTCTCGGCCCGGCGCACGAGCAGCGGCGCGTCCTCCGGCTCGGCCAGGGCCATGAGGTGGCTCCAGAGGACGGTGAAGTCCAGCCGGATCGCGGTCATCAGCGTCTCCACGGGGACGCCGGCCCGGGCGCGGGAGACGCCGACGTCCAGCGCGATGTTCTGGCGTTCGCTGACCAACCGGCTGCTGTCGGCCCCGGGCCGCAGGCTTTCTATCAGCGCTTCGAAGGAGGCGGCGCCGGTGCGGCGGATCTCGCTGGCCGGAAGCGCCCCGTCACGGTAGTCCTCCAACTGCAGCACGCGCTCGAGGAACGCGTCGGTCAGGGCGTCGACGGAGAGCCGGTCAAGCAGCTCGTTCCAGCGGGCGGCCGCGCCGCCGTCGTTAATTCGCTGTTTCGAAGGCGTTTCCACCGCGTCAGGACCCTCCAATCTTGTGCGTTTGCACATCCTACCCCTCCAAACCCGCCCCGATTCGTGCGGGTGTGATCTGCTGCACTCTGGCAAGCTGGTATGCATTCGAAGGCGAGGGCCGCGGCGACCGTGTAACGCCGGCCCACTAGTGTGCGGAGGCACCATGACGCAATCCCTGAACCTCGAAGCCGGGGCGACCAGGAAGATCTCGGACAAGGAGGCGACCAAGGTCGCCATCGGTGCCCTCGTCGGCACAGCGATGGAGTGGTACGACTTCTTCCTCTTCAGCGCCGCCGCTGCCCTGGTCTTCAACGTCCAGTACTTCACCAACGAAAACGCGACGGCGGCCGCCATGGCGTCCTTCGCGACCTTCGGCGTCGGCCTCGTGGCCCGTCCCATCGGCGGCATGATCTTCGGCGCGATGGGCGACAGGATCGGCCGGCGCAAGACCCTGATGGTCACGATCGTCGGCATCGGCATCATCACGGGCCTGATCGGCCTGCTGCCCACCTATGCGGCGATCGGCGTTGCCGCCCCCATCCTGCTCGTGCTGCTGCGCATCGCCCAGGGGCTGTTCGTGGGCGGCGAGTGGTCCGGCGCCATGACCATCGTGGTGGAGAACGCGCCGCTCGAGCGCCGCGCCCGCTACGCGGCGCTGCCGCAGATCGGCTCGCCGATCGGCACCATCCTCTCCTCCGGCGGCTTCTTCGTGATGACGCTGCTCTTCTCCCAGGAGAGCTTCGACTCCTTCGGCTGGCGCATTCCGTTCCTGGCCGCGTTCCCGATGCTGCTGCTCGCCCTCTACATCCGCTCCCGCCTCGACGAGTCCCCGGTGTTCACCGAGCTGATGGAGGCCGGCGAGACCGAGCAGGCGCCGATCCGGACGGTGCTGCGCGAGAGCTGGAAGCACATCATCGTGGGCATGGCGGCGGCCCTGCTGGGTGTCGGCGGCTTCTACCTGGTTACCGCGTTCGTGGTCTACTACGGCGTGAAGATCCTGGGCTACGAGTCCTCGCTGATGCTCGCGGGCGGCATGATTGCCGCCGTTGTGGAGATCCCCGTCCTGATCGCCGGCGGGCGGCTGGCCGAGCGCTTCGGAGCCAGCAAGGTCATCATCTACGGCGGCATCCTGTCGGCCATCGCCGCCGTGCCGTCCTTCGTCCTGGTCGAGAGCGGCAACGACTTCCTCGTGATCACCGGCATGGTCCTGGCGGTCGCGACCCTGTCCTTCCCGTACGCGGCCTCGGGCACCGTGCTGACCGGTCTGTTCCCGGCCCGCACCCGCTACACCGGAGTGGGCTTCGCGCAGAACGTCGCGGGCATGCTCAGCGGCTTCGTCCCGCTGCTGGCCACGGGCTTCGTCGCTTCCGTGGGCAATCACTGGTGGCCGGCCGCCGCGATGCTGGTCTTCCTGAGCCTGTTCACCGCTGTGGCCGGCGTGCTCGCGCCGCGGATGAGCGTGAACCTGCCCGGGTTCAAGCACTAGACGCCAGCCCTCGGGTCGCGGCACTCTCGCCGCGACCCTCTCAAACGATTGGCCTGTAGTGGCTCGTTTGGACGTCCATTCCAGCCATTACAGGCCAATCGTTTGCAGACTTACCGCGAACACCGCCAGCACGACTTCCACACCAGCACCAAACGAAGGAACCAACGCTTCATGTCCAGCACCGCCGGCCACCTGATCGTCAGCCAGCTCGAGCAGCACGGCGTCCGCCGCGCCTACGCCGTCCCCGGGGAGAGCTTCCTCGACGTCCTCGACGGGCTCTACGACTCGCCCATCGAAACGGTGGTCTCCCGCCATGAGGGCGGGGCCGGGTTCATGGCCCTGGCAGAGGCGCGGCTCACCGGCACTCCCGGCATCGTCATGGTGACCCGCGGGCCCGGGGCGGCCAACGCGATGATCGCCGTCCACACGGCCTGGCAGGACGCCACCCCGCTGGTGCTCTTCGTGGGGCTGATTCCGGTGGCCGACCGGGAGCGGGACTCGTTCCAGGAATTCAGCCTCTCCGGCTGGTTCTCCACCACAGCCAAGCGGGTGATGGTGCTCGACGATGAACACCGGGCCGCCGAGATGGTTGCGGAGGCGATGCGGCTGGCCGTTTCCGGCCGGCCGGGTCCGGTGGTCATCGGGCTGCCCGAGGACGTGCTGGTCCGGACCACGGAGGCCCGGCCCGTGCCGCCGCTCGCGCTTCCGGCCGCCGCGCCGGCGCCCGCCGCGATCGATGGACTCACGGGCCGGCTGGCCGCCGCCCGGCGCCCGCTGCTGGTGGTCGGCGGGGACGGCTGGACGGGGGAGGCCGCCGGGGCCGTGGCCCGCTGGGCCGAGGACGCGAACATCCCGGTGGCCGCGGACTGGCGGGCCTACGATGCCGTGCCGCACGCCAGCCCGGCCTGGGCAGGATGGTTGGGCTACGGCCGGGCGGACACCCTCGCGGAGAGGCTGGACGAGGCTGACCTGCTCGTCTTCGTCGGGTGCGGCCGCTCGGATGTGCTCAGCGACGGGTACACCCGCGGGCTCGAGGCGAGCACCGCCGTCGTCCTTTCCGATCCCGACGCCGCGACCCACGCGGGCCGCATCGACCAGCACATCCTCGCCGGCCCCGCCGCCTTCGCTGCGGCGCTGCCGGACGCCTCCGCGGCCCGCGGCGCACGCGGACCGGAATGGATGGACGCGCTCGCGGCCGACCAGCGGCGCTACGCCACCGCCCGCCCGGACTACGGCCCCGGTGACTCTGCCCGCGGCGTGGACCTGGGCGAGGCCTTCGGCGTGCTCGAGCGGGCGCTGCCCGCCGACCGGATCGCCACCTACGGTGCCGGCAACGCGACCATCTGGGGCCACCGCTACCTGAGCCACTCCGGGCCGGGCACGCTGGTCGGCCCGCGCAACGGCGCCATGGGCCTGGCCGTTCCCGCCGCCGTGGCCGCGGCGCTGGTCCATCCGGAGCGGCAGGTGGTCGCCGTGTGCGGCGACGGCGACTTCCTGATGAACGCGCAGGAGCTGGCCACCGCCGTCGGCTACGGTGCCGCACCGCTGGTCATCGTGGTGGACAACGGCATCTACGGGACCATCGTGCAGCACCAGCAGAAGCACTACCCGGGCCGTCCCTCCGGCACCTCGATGGCCAACCCGGACTTCGCCGCGTGGATGCAGACCTTCGGCGGGCATGGGGAGCGGGTGGAATCCACCGGAGACTTCGCGCCCGCCCTGGAGCGGGCGCTGGCCAGCGGCAGGCCGGCCCTGCTGCACCTGCTCACCGACCCCGCAACGATGCCGCCGAGCCAGGCCAACGCGGCGCTGCAGGGGGACATTAACGACGACGGCGCGGAGCAGGCTGAACTGGCCGCCGCTGCTTCCGAAGGGGCGGGCGAATGAAGCTGGACCTGATCCTGCGCGACGCTGACATCATCACGCTCGATCCCGTGCGGCCGCGCGCGCAAAGCGTCGGCGTGCTGCACGGACGCATCGTCGGCTTCGACGAGAAGCTGGCCGGCTGCACCGCCGCCCGCGACGTCAGCCTGGGCGGTGCCGCGGTGGTGCCCGGCTTCATCGACGCGCACTGCCACACCACCTGGTGGGGGCTCGGCCTGGACGCCGTGGACCTGAGCAAGGCCCGCGGCCTGGAGGAGCTCTACGCGCTGCTCGAAGCGGAGGCGGAGCGGCTCGCCGGGGAGCCCGGCCGCTGGGTCCAGGGCACCGGGTTCAACCAAAAGCACCACGGCGGCGCCTTCCCCGACATCCGGCGGCTGGACGCGATCACCGGGGACCGGCCGCTCTACCTGCGGCACACCTCCGGCCATCTCTCCATCACCAACACCGCGACCCTGCGGCTGGCCGGGGTCTTCGAGCCCGGCTTCAGCAACCCGACGGGCGGCGCCGTCCTTCGCAGCGGCGATGGCTACCCCACCGGTATCGTGGAGGAATCCGCGCAGGCCCTGGTCCAGAACCTGCTGCTGCCGTACCCCGTGGAGCAGATCGTCGACGCGCTGGACGCCGCTACCACCCGGTACGCCGCCGAGGGCATCACCAGCTTCACCGAGGCCGGGATCGGCGGCGGCTGGATCGGGCACAGCCCCGTGGAAGTGCAGGCCTACCAGGCCGCCCGCCGCGCCGGGAAGCTGCATGCACGGGCCCAGCTCATGCCGGCGCTGGACGCGCTGCGGCCGCTGGAAGCCAACGCCCGCGACATGCACGGCACCGGCTCCGGCCGGGGGCTGGATCTGGGTGCGGTTGCCGGTTTCGGCGACGAACACCTCTCGCTCGGACCGATCAAGGTCTTCATGGACGGCTCGCTGCTCGGCGCCACCGCCGCGGTCACCGAAGACTTCTGCGGGCACCAGCACAACACCGGCTACCTGCTCGACACCCCCGAGGCCTACCGCGAACGCATCGACGCGGCCTACCGAGCCGGCTGGCCGGTCGCCCTGCACGCCATCGGCGACGCCGCGATCGACCTCGCCATCGAGATCATCACCTCCTGCCAGGACCGCTACGGCCGCAACGCGCTGCCCAATCGGATCGAGCACTTCGGCATCGCCCGCCCGGACCAGGTCGCCGCCGTGGCCGCCGCCGGCATTGCGGTGACCCCGCAGGCCTCCTTCATCTCGCCGCTCGGCGACCAGATGGCGGCACTGGTGGGACCGGAGCGGGAAGGCTGGCTCTATCGCGGCCGCTCGCTGGTGGACGCAGGCGTGCTGCCGGCCGGTTCTTCCGACCTGCCGGTGGCGGACAACAACGTCCTCCGCGCCCTGCAGTCCAGCGTGGACCGGCGCACCGAGCGCGGCCTGCTGCTCGGCGGCGCCGCCGAGGGCCTCACTCCCGAAGAGGCGCTGCGCAGCTACACGGAATGGGCCGCGATCGCCACCGGGACGGAGGCCGACAAGGGCACCCTGCGAACCGGCAAGCTGGCTGACTTCGCCGTCCTGTCCGGTTCCCCTCTGGACGCCCCGGACATCGCCGCGCTCGAAGTCCTGGCCACCATCGTCGGCGGCGACTTCACGCACGACCTCATCACCCAATCCGCACTGATCGGAGCAGACTCATGACCAGCATCGCCGCTTCAGCCGCCCGCACCGAGGTCGACCCCGGCCAGGCCTTCCTCGCCGACTTCCGTTCGATGAGCACCTTCGGCGCCACCGCCGGGGGCGGCGTGGACCGGCAGGCCGGAAGCATCGTCGATGGGCAGACCCGCAACTGGTTCCGCGGCCTCGTCGAGGGGCACGGCTTCGAGGTCCGCTACGACGCCGTGGGCAACCAGTTCGCGCTGCTCGAACTCACCCCCGGTGCCCCGTACATTGCCGTCGGCTCCCATCTTGATTCGCAGCCGCTCGGCGGCCGCTTCGACGGCGCCTACGGCGTGCTGGCGGGCGCCCACGCCGCCATCCGGCTCAAGGAGCGCTTCACCCAAGGCGACGAGACCGCGAAGTTCAACATCGCCGTCGTCAATTGGTTCAACGAGGAAGGCTGCCGATTCAAGCCCTCCATGATGGGCAGCTCTGTCTTCACCGGCAAGCTGCCCGCTGAGCAGGTGCTGGCCACCACGGACCCGCACGGCACCACCGTGCGCGAGGCGCTGGAGGCCATCGGCACCGTCGGCGACTTCACGCTGGACGTGGCCGCCTACCTCGAAATCCACATCGAGCAGGGCCGCTCCCTCGAGGACGCGGGGCTGACCATCGGCCTGGTCGAATCCACCTGGGGCGCCAACAAGTACGAGTTCGTGGTGCACGGCGAGCAGGCGCACACCGGCGCCACCATCATCGCCGACCGTCACGACGCGCTGCTCGGCGCTTCGCTGCTGGTGGTCGCCGCCCGCGACATCGCCGACGAATTCTCCACCGAGGAGCACGCCGTCATCACCTCCTGCGGCGAGCTCAACGTGTTCCCGAACTCGCCCGTGGTCGTGGCCAGCCGGGTGAACCTGCTGGTGGACCTGCGCAGCACGGACGCCGACGTGCTGGCCGCGGCGGACGCCGAACTGCACCGCCGCATCGCCGCCATCGAGCAGCGCGCCGCCGTGAAGATCGAGCGCGGAGCCGAACACGTATGGGCCTCCAAGGCCTACGACGAGGCCGGCATGAAGCTGGCCGCCGAATGCGCCGAGGCCCTCGGCCTGCCGCACGGCACCGTCCGCACGCTGGCCGGGCACGACTCGACGAACATGAAGGACAAGGTCCCCACGATCATGCTCTTTGTGCCCAGCGTCGAGGGCATCAGCCACAACGAGAAGGAACTCACCAGCGACGAGGACATGCTCGCCGGCCTGGACCTGCTCACCGAACTGCTGGGCCGCGTGGCCGTCGGGGAATTCGTCCGGCCGTAGCGGCGCGGGCCGGCTCGGCGGCGGCGTTCGCGAGTGGTGCAAAGCGAACCGCCTAGCGCGGTCGACATGCCCGGCCAGTCCACCGGGCACACCGAGGCTCAGGGCGACGGTTCGACTACCATTGCCGAGCCGCCGCCGCGCCTCACGGGTTCGGCCGCGGCGATCATGCTCCCGTCGGACAGGAACTCGATTGCGGTCGCAGCGCCGATCTCTGCCGCCGAGCTGAACGAGTCCCCGGACGGGACGAGCTTGTGGCCGTATCGTGCCAGCTCGCTCTCATAGGCGTCGATGAACTCCGGCTCGGCCGTGACGTCGGGGGTGTTTCGCTGCGCCGCCCGCGGGGCCGCAATCGCCTCCGGGATGTCCATCTTCAGATCCACCCGGTTCAGGATGGTCTGCAGCACGGTCGTGATGATCGTCGAGCCGCCCGGCGAGCCGAGCGCGAGGAAGGGCTCGCCGTCCTCGAGGATGATGGTCGGCGACATTGAGGAGCGGGGGCGTTTCCCCGGGTCGATCCGATTCGGGTCGGCTGGGTCATACACGGTCGTGAAGTCGGTCAGCTCGTTGTTGAGCAGGAACCCGCGGCCGGGCACCACGATGCCGGATCCGCCGGTCTGCTCAATCGTGAGGGTGTACTCGACGACGTTTCCCCACCTGTCGGCGACCGTCAGGTTCGTCGTCGAGATGTTCTCGGTGTCCTCCTCGTTGGCCGGCGCCGCCGCGGAAGCCGGGCACACGCCGTCGTACGAGGACACGTCCCCGGGCGCGACAGGTTTCACGGCAGCCCGCTGCGGGTCAATGTGGCAGGCGCGCTCCTTGCCGAACAAGGGGTCCGTGAGTTCGTCGGTGGGAACTTCGACGAAAGCCGGGTCGCCAAGGTACTTGCCGCGGTCGGCGAAGGCAAGCGCGCTTGCCTCGAGGTAGTGGTGCAGGGCGTCGGGCGCGGACATCTCGGAAAGGTTGAACGTATCCAGCATGTTCAGCGCCTCGCCGACAGTGGTGCCTCCGCTGCTCGACGGCGCCATGCCGTAGACATCCAGGCCGCGGTACTCCACGTGGGTCGGAGCCTGATCCAGGGCGCGGTATGCGGAGAGGTCCGCCGTCGTCATGTGGCCGACCGGGACGGGCAGGGGTGTGGTGGCTGTCTTCGGCGGATCCTGTACGGTGGCCGCAATTTCCGCCGCAAGCGGCCCACCATAGAAGGCTTCCGTGCCTTCCTTCGCGAGGAGCCGGTACGTCTTCGCGAGATCCTGGTTGCGGAATACACTGCCGACGGCGGGTGCGTCGCCGCCCGGGAGGAAGAGACTGCTCGTCGAGGTGAAGGCGGCGAAGCGGAGCTCGTTGTCGAGGGTCTGCTGGCGGAACGTTTCATCGACGACGAAGCCGCGATTGGCGACCTCGATGGCAGGCTCGAGCGCTTCGCCGAGGTCCAGCGTTCCCCACTGGTCGAGTGCGCTCTCCCAGGTGGCCGGGGTGCCGGGTACGCCAACCGAGACGCCGCTGGTGACGAGCTCCGGGGTGAAGCGGTAGGGCTCGCCGGTCGCGGGGTCGATGAACGCGTCGTGCGGCATTGCCGCGGGTGCGGTCTCGCGGCCGTCGATCGTGCCAATATTCCCGGTCTCCGCGTTGTAGAACATGAAGTAGCCGCCACCGCCGATTCCTGCGCTGTACGGTTCAGTCACGCCGAGTGTCGCCGCGGCGGCTACGGCGGCGTCCGCCGCGTTGCCGCCCTCGCGAAGGACCGAAACCGCCGCCGCTGATGCTTCCGGGTCCACGGTACTGACTGCGCCGCCATACCCTCTGGCGGTCGAACTCTTGTCGGGGTCCGCCTGATCGGCGAATGCGGGGCTGGTAGCGACGCCGCTGCTGGTCATGACCAGAGCCGCCGCGAAGGCCGCGAACCGACATCTCACGTGTGCCATGATTGCTCCGGAGTGAGGATGATACGGGTTGTCGATAGGGGCCACGCTACTCCCTGCGGTCCGGTCACTCAATGCTGCCGCATTCTCATGCGAAGGGAGCGGGCCGGCAGCTGCAGCCGGCCTCCCAGTAACGGTCATTCGCACCCGGTGAGCGAAAGACGACAGGGCCGCAAGGCGCCGAAAAGGCTTCTTTAGCGGAGCGGCTCACCCATGAGCCTTTCCCGCCATCGTTGCCGTCCTGTTCCATAGCTTTTTCACAGTTTGGCCACAGTAGAGTCTTATGGCCCGGCCCGACCGTGGAGGTACTGCAAGCAATCCTGCTAGATCCCATCGTCCGAACCATCGTGTAACAACAGCTCCGGCCGCCGGTTCCGCTGCAGAATCGCCTGCTGCCGGGTCCACCAGACAACCGACCCGCGTCCAGGACGCAGACTTGGGGGAGTCGACATGCGACGTGCAGAATCCGTTCGGCAGCGTTTCCAAAACCATTCTCATCACCGCACCCGGCTGTGGACCGTTGCACTGTGTGCGGCACTGGCCGGCGGCGTTGTCTCATGTTCGGGCGACCCGCGACCGCCTGTGGTCGTTGAGCCCCCGCCTGACCCGACTTTCGTGCGCGAGGTGGTGGAGCCTAGTGGACTGACGCGGCACCTGGAGGCACTGCAGGCGGCTGCGGACGCGAACGGTGGGAACCGGGCCGACGCCACCGGGGGCTACGAGGCGTCCGCGGCGTACGTCGAGGAGCAGTTGCGGGCGGCGGGGTACGAGCCGCGGCGGCAGGAGTTCAGCTATGGCCGGCGCAACGTGGACGCGTTCAACATCCTGGCCGACACCGGCAGCGGTTCCGGGAGCGTGCTGGTGCTCGGCGCGCACCTGGACTCGGTCGAGGAGGGGCCCGGGCTCAACGACAACGGCAGCGGGGTCGCCGCGGTGCTTGAGGTCGCGCTGCGGCTCGCTGCGGAGGGCGCCGTGCCGCGGGAGCGGATTCGGTTCGCGTTCTGGGGCGGCGAGGAGGACGGAATGCACGGCTCGGAACACTACGTCGAGGAGCTCTCCCGCGCGGAGGCCGCCGCGCACGTCGCGTACCTGAACGTCGACGTGGTGGGCTCGCCGAACGCGGTGGTGTTCGTGTACGACGGCGACGGCTCGGACAGCGAGGAAGCCGGGCCCGAGGGGTCGGCCGCCGTCGAACGGGTGTTGCAGGACATCCTGCGTGCCGAGGGGGTCGAGGCGCTGCCGTTCGGGTTCATCGCGGATTCGGACTACGACGCGTTCGTGCAAGGCGGCATCCCGGCCGGGGGCCTGTTCACCGGCGACGCGGGGACCAAGAGCGAGGCCGAGGCGCGCGTGTTCGGCGGGCAGGCCGGGGTGCAGTACGACGAGTGCTATCACCGGGCCTGCGACACCATCGGGAACGTCGACATGGCCGTGCTGGAGCAGATGACCGAAACGCTCATGAGTGCGACGGTCTCGCTCGGCGGCATCGAGGGCGGCCTCGCCGAGGGCGCGCAGGAGGGCGCCGGCTGAGCCGCTTGCACATGCGGGTCCTCGGCGGATGAGGATGAACAGGTCGGTGTGGCCGAAGGGTCGGTGAAACCCTCCCCAAGAAACCAGCTACACGTGTGAGAGCCCCCTAACCCGTCTCGCGTCTGTCCGGCAACCGGTTTCGGGCAGGCGACTCCCCATAGTTTGGTCCATCCACCTCGATGCCGCGGATTGGTGTGTCGGGGTTTGGGTGATGTTTTAGGCTGAGCCGGTGCGTACTTTCGGTGTCGAAGAGGAACTCTTGCTGGTCGAGGAGGGTACCGGTGCCATCACGGCCCGGGTGGAAGAGGTTCTGGGCCGGGGCGGGTTCGAGGAATCGGGCATCCGGCTGGTGTCGGAGCTGCAGATGGAGCAGATCGAAGTAATCACTCCGGTGCATTCGCGTCTCGACGAGTTGGCCGAAGACATTCTCAGGGGCAGGTCTTTGGCTGATGGCCAGGCTGCCGCGGCGGGGGTACGGGCAGCGGCGTTAGCGACGCCGGTTCTGCCGTTTACACCGCACCTGTCTCCCGTGCCGCGGGTGCGCGCGATGGCGGAACGGTTCGGTCTCATTGCCCGTGAACAGCTGACATGTGCCTGTCACGTGCACGTGGGTGTCGCCTCGGATGAGGAGGGCGTGGCCGTGCTTGACCGGATCCGCAACTGGCTTCCGGTGCTCATCGCCCTGAGCGCGAACTCGCCGTTCTGGCAGGGCCGCGATACCGGTTATGGCAGCTACCGGATCCAGTCCCTGGGGCGGTGGCCAATGGCCGGACCGGCCGAGATTTACGGGTCCGTAGATATATACCGTCAGTGTCTGCGGGCCATGCTGGATACGGAAGTGCCTATTGATGAGGCCATGCTTTACCTGGATGCGCGGCTGTCTCGTAATTATCCGACCGTGGAGATCCGGGTGGCTGACGTGTGCCTGTATCCGGATGACGCGGTACTCATAGCGGGCTTGTGCCGGGCTCTGGTGGAGACCGGTGCCAGGGAATGGAATGCAGGGGTGGCGCCGGTTCGCGTTCCCGCGGCCGTCCTTCGGTTGGCCGCTTGGCGGGCGAGCAGGACGGGCATTACCGGGGAACTGCTTCACCCGATTACCGGTGTTCCACGGCCGGCAGGCGAGGTGCTGGAAGCGTTGATCACACACCTGGTACCGGCATTGGCCGACAGCGGAGATGACGAGCGGGTCAAAGCGCTGCTCAAACAGGTCATAGCCAGGGGAACCGGCGCCCGGTACCAACGCCGGGCTCTGGAACAGACCGGCACGCCGGCAGGCGTCGTGAAGGCCGCTCTGGCAGCCACTCACGGCAGCCGTCCGGGCGAGCGGGCATGAGGCTTGCCCATGCTCGGGTTCCCGGGCTGTGGTCATCGTCGTCGATTATCCTCAGGCCTGGGGAGAGCCATAAGCCGATAGACGCTTCCACCCATCAGCAGGAATCCCAGGACTCCCAGGACAATGGTCTGGTAGCTATGCCAACGATGAGCAGTACCAGTCCGCCAACGGCGGAGAGGACACATCTCCACGCCCATGGCGCATGAAGAGATGGCCGGGCCGGACGGAGACGGATATTGCCACATGATCGAGACCTCCGCGGCACGACGCACCGGCCCCCTCGGACGTTGCCGGCGCCGCGGCTTTCCTGCTTGGGGGGACGGTTCCTTCGTCACCGGCTCCGACCTGCTGATCGACGGCGGCGTGATTGCAGCCATGCGGAACGAGGAGTCGGCCGCCCGTTAGCGGAGACCGCCTCGTCCCGAGGGCCCGGGTGCGGGATCCGGCGCTGCAACGGGGCCAGGCCCCGTACCTCGCGGGACCACCCGACTCGTAACCGACCGACCACCCTCCCCGAGGCACACCGTGCTCGGTCTTGAACTCGTCGTCATTCTAGGCGTTGCCGTCCTTGCGTGCAGCGCCGGCCTTCCGGCCGGCAGTACGGGGCGGCTTCTGGGATGGTGGCTGCAGCCCCTAGCAGGGAAGCCTTGACGGTAGCCGAACGGGACTGGTGACGACGGCGCCTTTGGTGTCGTCCCCGCGCCAGGCCCGGCAGACCTTCAGCCCGCGGTCGGCCAGCCTGGATTTGATCTTGCCGATGGCGTCCGGATTGAAACCGTTCCACTGCATGTGCATCAGGATGGTGCCGCCCTTGGTGGCGATCTTCGCCACGGTGGAGACCACCTGCGCCTTGGTCTTGCCGGTTGTGTCATAGCTGCCCCTGGTCCACAGCCACGGCTTCATGCCCGCCTGGCGGTAGCCGCAGCGGACCGAGTCATCGATCCGGCCGTATGGCGGGCGTCCATAGTTGGTGACGACGCCGGGCGCCCGCAGCTCACGGGCCACCGCGGCGCAACTGAGCGTCTTCATGTCCCCGCGGTGGTGGATGCTGTGGTTGATCACGTACTGGCCATAGGACCGGGCCAGTCTCGCCAGGTCGACGTCGTATTTCTCTTTGTACTTCACCAGGCATCCGCCCGTGGGTGCGATGACCAGACCGATGTTTGCCTTTTTCGCGTATTTGATCACCTCCTCAAAGGAGGTCAGGGTCTTGGGGCAGTCGTCATAGCTCAGCACCACCCGATCGGTGTGGTTGGGCCCCCGTGCCTCGCTCTCCGTCCAGTGGATGGCCGCGCGGGCGCTGGGCACGAATCCGGCGGTGATGAGACAGACGGCAGTGGCTAAGGTAAGCAGAATCCGGCGGGCACGCATGGCGTTACCGTCCTTCCCCCTCACGCCGCAGGGCCGGAACCGTGATTCCCGGTTCGTGGGGCCCACACGGGTGAGGGAAGTATGGGGCAGGCACCTTGGAAAAAGCTTCGGGATATGCCAAGGACCTGCCGATTCAATTCCGGCCGGCGGCGATTGCCCACCGATGAGTTTGTTTACCCCGGCGCGCCCGATCTATACGCTGGAGACCGACTGACGGAAGGCTGGCCCCATGCGGAAACTGATCTACGGCATGAACCTGACCCTGGACGGCTACATCGCCGCGGCCGGCGACGACATTGGCTGGAGCGAGCCGAGCGACGAATTGTTCCAGTGGTGGCTCGACCAGGAGCGGGCGAGCGGCCTGTCGCTGTACGGGCGCAAGCTCTGGGAGACAATGAGCTCCTACTGGCCCACTGGCGACCAACAGCCTGACGCCACCCCGGCGGAGATCGAGTTCGCGCGGAACTGGCGGGACACGCCGAAGGTGGTGTTCTCCTCGACGATCGACAAGGTCGACTGGAATACCCGCCTGGTTACCGGCGACGCGATCGCCGAGATCACTCGGCTCAAGGCCGAGGACGGCGGCCCGATGAGCATCGGCGGCGCAACGCTCGCCGGGGCGGCAATGCGGGCCGGGCTGATCGACGAGTACACGATCGTGACCCATCCGGTCCTGGTGGGCGGCGGCACGCCGTTCTTCACCGCGCTGGACAACTGGGTGAACCTGGACCTGGTGGAGACGCGGACGTTTCCCGGCGGCGTGGTCCTAACCAGGTACGAGACGAGGCGCTGAGCGCGATTCCTCCGGGCGGATCCTCAAAACTTGTTCTGCTGGAATAACTGTAAACGCTTGCAAAGCAAGCTTTACCTGCAATAAATCGCCCCGCAGCACACTCCCGGGTGTTTCGAAGAAGCCAGTCGCCGGTGAGAATCCAGAGGACCACACGACATCAGCTGGGCCGAGGGAGATTGCGTTAATCACCCTCAAGGGCCCGCGAGAATTTAGGCGGCTGTTATCGGTGGAGGCCACACCCGTTCACGTGCGCCGTTTAGATCAAACTCGCGCCTACTCGACACAAGATGGGGGTCCTCGGGCCACCGACGACGCCGTGCGGGATTGCCGGAGGCCACCAGTAACGACTTCCGGCTCGGAGGCATGGGGCGTGGGGCGTGGCCTGATAACAGGCCAATAACGCGGGTGGCGCTACCACTGACGGACCATCACGCACTCAAGGGGGAGGCAGATCATGTGGGGATGCATGCGGATCGGTACTCGCGCTATGGAACGGCCATGTTAGGGGCAGCGGCGGCCATGCCCGGCTGGGCCTGGTGGGGAATCACCCTTGTCCTGTTCGCGGGCTTCGCAATGTGGCGTGCGCGGCGCCGACTGCGGACAGGAATCGACGGGTCATCCGGAGAAGCAGCCGGCGGCTGGGGGGCGCCTGATCGCCTGGCCATGGGTGGAGTGTGGTTGAGCGTTCTCCTGCTGTTTATTGGCGCTGTTCTGGACCTGGGCAACATCGACCTTGGGCGGAGCCTCGGCGGCCCCTGAGGTCCTCTTCCCCGGGACCGTAGCAGGACCGGTTTCGCCGGTCCTGAGCGCCCGCGTGTTGTCGAGGAATACCTGCGCCTTTGAATATGGGACTCCGCCAAGTCATCGTCCCGGGCTCGACTCTGCCCAGGTTCAATGGCCAAATGCTGACTGTAGAGGAACCTCAACCAGTTTCACTGGCGGTGCCGCAAAAGGTAAGCCAGTATCTCCAGTCAGGGGCAGGAGGGAGCAGGGCTCCGAGGACAGCGTTCCGAGACTTTCCGGAGGGGACGGTCTGCACATGTGCCGCCGCCACCGAACATACGCGCTGTTATCGGTGTGTGGCTAGGTATTGTGATGACGTGGTCGGCGCTGCGGTGCCCGGACCTCGCGCGCCCGGGCCTTACCTCACTACGCTGAAGCAGAGAGGCATTAGTGACTGCTGCAGAAGGAACGGTGCAGATGCAGCTTCGAACAGCCACGTCGGATGATCTGGGCGCCTACTTGCACGGCGGGCGGGAGTCCCTGGCTTCTGTCCTGGGAGTCAGCATCCCGGCCGGCTGGCCCGAGTACCCCTGGGTCATTGAGTTCACACTCAAAGCACTGCAAGAGCATCCAAGCCAGGCGGGGTGGTGGATGTACTACTTCCTAAATCCGCAGGCTGGCGTGCTGGTCGGATCCGGTGGCTACAAGGGTCCGCCCAAGAACGGGACAGTCGAAATCGGATACGAGATCGCGCCCGGCTTCCGGGGGCAGGGATATGCCACCGCTGCGGCCCGTCAGCTCGTGGAGCTTGCCTTCAACACGGCGGAAGTGGCGGTGGTCGAGGCCCGCACACTCCCGCACATGACCGCCTCCGCGACGGTCCTCACGAAGTCCGGTTTCGTCCGCCAGGGCCTTGTTCCCGACGATCAGATACGGCAGGCGTGGCTCTGGCGGAGAACGCGCCCGAATCGGGCATGACGCGCTCGCTGCCGGGGAGGGAACGGCCTCCCAAAAGTGCCAGCTGCATCCGAGGTGGGACACCGTGCAGGAAAGACACATGCGCCGTTATCGGCGCTCCGGTTCGCTGCCTGCTTCGGTGAGCTCGGGGTGTGGCGCCGTCATCGCTCGTGTGACCTTGGGTCTGCGGGCGTAGCGGAGGAGGCGGCTTCCCCGATCAGTTCCCCTTTGTCGACGAGCTGGCCCCGGCCGACGGGCTGAAAAAGGGGTTGTGATTGAAGACCCGATGGGTCACAGTAATAAGCATCCTTAGGATTCGTGCTGCGGCAGTGAACTGCACGCGCGGATCCGCCACAGGCGCTCCGATCCGGAACGGCTTGGATTGGTGCGCCCGATCCCAAAGGAGTACATGCCATGACACCACACCCCCAGCAGCCGCTGACCGATGACAGCATCAGGGTGCGCCAGCTCAGCCACTACCAGTTCAGCTGGGTGGCCGGCGATCCCGGCGCCCCGGGTACATGGACATTGCAACTCGTCCTTGATGAGGGAGCCTGGGAAGAAGTGCTGACGATCGACGCCGATGACGCCGATAATCTCCAGGATCTGCTCTCCACGGCCGAAACCGTGTTCTATGACATTAGTCGGCAAACACTCATGTTCGGGACAACCAAGGCGGGACGTCACTGAAGAAGGCACCCTGGTAGATGGCGGCTCCGCGCTGAAGTCGGCTGCTTGGCTCCAGCGCCGCTTGCATCGTCTCTTTTGCTCCTGTCGCCGGGTGAAAATTGGACCCACTGCAGCTGATATGTACGGCAGGGAGAGCTCAAAACATAGGCGCCGTTATCGGCGTCGGTGCGATCTCCGCATCGGAATCGCCTATCACTCATAGATGAGGAGTGCGGCAATAGTTGGCGCCAAAGCATGGCGCCGACGTTCAACTCGCGGGACGTGGCCCGGTAAACCTGGGTGTCTTGGCCATTCATATGTGTGAGGCGTTCCCGGGTTCACCTTAGGAGGGGCTGCCAGTGTGCTGTCGCGGTGGCCCGCTCGATTCTCGCGGGATAAGTGTGGGGATAGTTTTCCTGATCCTCGGCTCCTGGTTGGGGTTGGTGAGGAGTTCGATGGCTGTTCTGGCGACTTGGTCCAGGTGGACGTGGACGGAGCTCAGGGGAGTGGGGAGCCTGGAAGACAGCGGGGTGTCGTTGTAGCCGACGAGTGCCAGGTCAGGGCCGATTTTCAGGTTGTGACGGTGGGCTGCTGCCATGATTCCCATGGCGATGTTGTCATTGGCGGCGAAAAGGGCGGTTGGCCGTTTTCCGGTCTCCTGGGCCAGGAGCGCCTCTCCTGCAGTGAATCCGTCTTCGATGCCGTAGCCGGCCGCGATGAGCCAGGGTTCGCGCGGGGTGATGCCTGCTTCGTCTAACGCCTTGCGTGCGCCCGCGAGGCGGGCAACTCCGGTGGAGGTGAAGGACGGCCCGGTGACAACGGCGATGTCGCGGTGGCCCAGGTCGATGAGGTGGCGGACGGCGAGGTAGCCGCCGACTTCATCGTCACCGAGGGCCGAAGGGCTTACGCCGTCGGTGCGGAGCACCAGGGCGTGTGCGACGTTGCGCTGGCGCAGGAGGCGGGGCAGTTCATCATCGAGGCGCGCGGTGGCCAGGATCAGCCCGTCGACGTTGCGGTCCAGCAGGGTTTCGGCGGCACGGCGTTCGTCGTCGGGGTCGTCTCCGCTGGTGGCGACCATGGCGAAGTAGCCCCGGGAGGATGCGGCTCGTTCGAGCTCTTCGAACATGATTGCCATGACGGTGTCGCTGAGCCGGGGAACGAGTACGCCCAGGGTGCGTGTTTCGCCGCGGCGGAGGCTGGATGCGAAGGAGTTGCGGCGGTAGCCGAGGTCCTCGGCAACCTTCCTGACGTGGGCTGCTGATGCCGAACGCGAGTGTGTCCGTTCATCGAGCGCGCGGCTCGCTGTGGAGATACTCACGCCGCTGGCGGCGGCAACGTCCTTGAGAGTGACGATGGTGCCAGGGGCGGCCGGTTCCATGGCTGTTCTCCTCTGTAGCAGGGGTCTAACAGACACTCTATTCCTCCTCTTGCAAACGTTCTCTTGACAGTGACGTGGGACACGTTGCAAACTTGAAAACGTTCCCGCAAACGATTTCATTCTAGCGGGATCGCCGACCATCACTGAAGACAGAGGTAGCTGACATGACCATCGATCTCCGCGGGCTGGTCCCCGCACCCGTGACCCCGTTCAACCGCGACGGCAGCGTCGACGTTGCCGCCATCCACCGGCTGGGCGGCTGGCTGGCCAGCGTGGAAGGCGTCAAGGGCCTGGTGGTTCTCGGCCACGCAGGCGAGGGAACCTTCCTGACCCAGGACGAGCAGGCACTGGTCATCCGCGAGTTCAAGAACGCCGTCAACGGTGAGATCCCGATCATCGCCGGCATCACCGGTGAGGGAAACACCGTCGCCGCCCTCGAAGCCAAGCGTGCCGTTGAAGCCGGTGCTTCCGCAGGCCTGGTTTATCCCTCGCACGGTTGGCTGCGCTTCGGATACCAGAAGGGCGCGCCGCAGACCCGGTACAAGGAAATCTTCGAAACCTCCGGCCTGCCGCTGATCCTCTTCCAGTACCCGGATGCCACGAAGGCTACCTACGACCTGGAAACCCAGCTGGAGATCGCCGGCATGGAAGGCGTGTTCGCCACCAAGAACGGCGTCCGCAACATGAAGCGCTGGGACACCGAGATCCCCGTCCTGCGTGCGACCTACCCGGACCTGCAGATCCTCACCTGCCACGACGAATACCTCCTCCACACGATGTTCGACGTCGACGGCGCCCTGGTCGGTTACGGCGGACTTGCCCCGGAGCCGCTGGTGGAACTGATCGCCGCAGGCAAAGCCAAGGACTACACGGCAGCCCGCGCGATCCACGACCGCCTCCTGCCGGTCACCAAGAACGTCTACCACCGTGGTTCCCACATGGAAGGCACGGTCGCGCTCAAGGAAGGCCTGGTCGCCCGCGGCATCCTCGAGCACGCCACCGTCCGCCCGCCGCTTCTGCCCCTGGCAGAAGGTGCTGGCCGGGAGATCGCCATCGCCCTGAAGTCGGCAAACCTGGGCAACGTCACCGCTACCGTCTGATCCTCGGCTCCTTTGGATCCTTACGGGTGGCGGGCCCTTAGCCCGCCACCCGTTCCCCAGCCTCTTACTCTCCACCCGGTCAAGGACGACCCAGCAGTATCGCTGTATAAGGAGGACTCGCCGATGCGCGAGCACAATAGGACCATCGCCCACCCCGGAACCAGGGAAGAACAGATGGCAAACCAGCAAGGAAACCAGGCCCAAGGCGCCACGAAGAAACGTCGCACGTTCCTCGGATACCTTGCCCTCATGGGCCCGGCCTTCGTGGTCGGAGCCTGGCAATTCGGGCCGGGAAACCTCACCACCGCCGTGCAGGCAGGCAGCCGGTTCGACTACACCCTCGTGTGGGTCATCGCCGTCTCCACAATCCTCATGATCTTCTTCACCGACATGAGCGTCCGCCTCGGCATCTCGACCCCCACCTCCCTGATCACGTCAATCAAAGGCCACCTCGGCAAATGGATTGGCGTGCTGGCAGGCTTCGGCGTCTTCGGCATCACGCTCATGTTCTCCGTCGGCAACGCCGTGGGATCCGGCCTGGGACTCTCCCTGATTTTCGGCGGATCGCCTGTCCTCTGGACCGTGGTCTGCACCGCCGCCGTCGGCTTCGTCCTTGCCTTCCGCAACGTCTACGGCATCGTGGAGAAGGCACTCCTGGTCATCGTCGTCCTCATGGGCCTGGCCTTCATCGCCAGCACGGTAGTAGCCCAACCCGACTGGTACCGGGCCATGTCGGGCATGGTTCCGAGCCTGCCGCCGGGAAGCGAAATCCTCATCGTGGCCCTGGTCGGCACCAACTTCTCCATCAACGCCGCCTTCTACACCTCCTACGGTGTCAAGGAACACCGCCGCACGCGCTCCGACTACCGCGACATCACCCTCGTGGACACCATCCCCGGCATCGTCGCACCCGGCATCATGACCGTCCTCGTCATCATGGTCGCCGCCGCCGTGCTCGGCAAAACCGGCGCGGAAGCAGGAACCATCGGCGCCCTCGCCTCCGTCTTCACGCCCCTGGCAGGTCCCACCGGCGCGATGGTGTTCGCCCTCGGCCTCTCCGGGGCAGCATTCTCATCCATGATCGCCAACGCAACCGCCGGCGGCACCATGATCTCCGACGCCCTCGGCCGGGGAGCCAAAGCGGGATCACCGACCGCCCGCATCTTCACAGGAGTCATCCTGGCCTTCGGCCTGGCGGTCACTCTCACGTTCCAGGCCTCGCCCGTCGGCCTCATCGTCATCGCCCAGTCGCTGACAGTCCTCATCGCACCCCTGCTCGGCGTCCTAATCGTCATCATGGCCAACAAAACATCCCTCATGGGAGACCTCCGCAACAAGTGGTGGCAGAACCTCTTCGGCGCCATCGGGCTCATCGCCATCATCGCCTCCTCCATCCGGCTCATCACCACACTGCTCGGCTAAGACGCAGTCCAGGATCAGCAGACACGACGAGTGCCCCCACCGAATGGTGGGGGCACTCGTCTGGGACATGGTCCGCCTGCTGCTGCCCGATGTGGACGGCGGTCGGGGCCCCGATGCCTGAAGCCCTGTGAGCGTAAGGCCGCCGGCGAACCGGAAAACTCGCCCTTGCCTCGTCCAGCCTCAGGCGAAGGATCAGCAAGACCACGAATCGTACGAGGAGATCCCGATAGACATGTGCCAGAAAGCAGCACAAGCTGCGGAACTGGCTTACGCATGCGCCGTTATCGGCGCTTCGGGAAGGTCGGTTCCTTTAGAGTTCACCGGTTAGGAATTGGGCTGTGGCGCGGCCGAAGGACCAGTCTGCGGCGTCGTTCTCGGTGATGGTGACGATGAGGTCATCGGGGTTGATGCCGCAGTTCTTTTGGAGTCCTTCAGCGAGGAGCCGGTACAGGTTTTCCTTGGCGTTCCGGGGGCGGCTTCGGCTGGTGAAACGGAGGATGACGAGGTTTCGGGTCCGGGTCAGCCCGAGTCCGGTATCGAGGGCTGTGATCTCGTGCGGTTGGTGCTGAGTCAGGATCTGGTAGCGGTCTTCGGTCGGGACGTCGAAGGCTTCGACCATGGCGTTGTGGATGGTATCGAGGAGGGTTTGAATTTCTTCCCCGGTCCGTCCTTCGATGACGTCGATGTTGATCAGTGGCATGGGTTTGTCTTTCCTTGGCAGTTGGAGCAAGCGTGTTGAGGCCGGCTAGCGCGCTCCGGCCAGGCGTCGGAGGATGTCGGCGGCCGGTTCTTCGGTGGCGTCACGGTATCCGGTGCCGGCCCAGATGTTGATCGTTTCGGGGTCCCCTGCGGCGGCGGCGGCTTTGCGGATGGGACTGGTCAAGTGGTGAAGGGCGGGGTATCCGCCGGGGGCCAGCGGGTGGAACCGGTCGGTGAAGCGGTTGCGCAACGCGCGGGCGGGACGGCCGGAGAACGCAGTGGTGACAACGGTCTCGGTGCGGTCCTCGTCGGCCAGAGCCTCCTTGTATGGTGTCGAGGCGCCGCTCTCGGGGCTGCGAAGGAGGACGCTGCCGACGACGACGGCTTCGGCGCCGTGGCTAAGGGCGTCGCGGACGGCGTCCGGGGTTGAGACCCCGCCGGCTGCCCAAAGCGGCAGCTCGACCTTTGAACGCACCCGGGTCAGGAGATCGGTCAGGGGGATCTGGGCGACAGGGGTGGCCGGGGTCAGGGTTCCGGAGTGTCCGCCGGCCTTATACGACTGGACTACGAGTCCGTCGACGCCGAGGGCCGCGGCTTGTTCGGCTTCACCGGGGCTGGTTACGGTTTGGATCACCAGTGAGCCGGCTTTCTGCAGGCGGCGCACAGCCTCGGCGGGAGGCAGCCCGAACGTGAAGCTGACGACAGGGACAGGATCGTCGACCAACATGTCGACCTTGTCCTCCCAGTCATCGTCGTCTTCGAGGGCTTCGACGTCCTGGAGGTTGATGTCGTAGGTGGCGGCCAGTTCTCGGAGGGCTTGGGCGTATTCGGTGAAGGCGTCGGTGTCGATCGGTACGGGGTTCGGCGCGAACAGGTTGACGCCGAACAGGTTGACACCGAAAGCGGCAACGCCGGCGCGCACCTCGGTTATCTGCCCGGCGAGTTGATCCGGTTTCTTGTATCCGCCTGCCAGGAACCCGAGCCCTCCGGCCTCTGCGGCTGCCAGGACCAGCGCCGGGGAGCTGGGACCTCCTGCCATGGGTGCGGCGACCAAGGGGATGCTTGCCCCGAGCTCCGCCAAGAGGCCGGTTGCAGGCAACAGTCCGCCGGTGCGGGCACCGGAATCCTTGTGATCGGAGGATGAGTGATCGGCCATGAGCGTAAGTCCCTCTGCTTCGGCGGGTTGACATGTGGTGGAGGCCGGGGTGCACGGGAAGCGGGATCTACCCCCAGGGAGTCACCTCGCCGGCCTGTCCACGATCTTTCTTCCATGCTAGGGACCGGCCGAAGCGCCGGGGAAATGCCGTTGCCGCATCATCCATGCGTGCCGCGCATGGATGGAAGCCGTTCGCGGTGGCTTATTCCTGCTGGGTTGCGTGAAGGAAGTCGCGGCGGACGGATCGGGGCACGTGCGGGGCCATGACAAGGCGCACGATGACAGGCGGGGCGTCTTTCAGCGGTACGAAGTGCAGCTCCGGGTGGGTGTGTCTGGCGCCGATCTCGGGGATGACGCCGACTCCTGCACCGGAGGCGACGGATTCGAGCCACTCGTCGTAGCTGCTGGTTTCCAGGACGGTCAGAGTTGCCTCCGGCCACAGCGAGGGCTGCGTTGTGCCGTTGGCGGTATTGATGACCAGCGGCCACCGGGGAACCTCATCCCAAGCCACTGACTGCCTGTCGGCCAGGGGTGAGTGGCGGGAGCAGACGAGTACCCGGGGTTCTTCGAACAGATCCACGCCGTCAAGATCCCACCCCGGCTGTCCGGAGCGCACGACCACTGCTTCGACTTCTCCCCGCCTCAACGCTGCCGGCGGGTGATCACACCGTACGAAGATAACCTTCATGCCGCTGGCTTCCGTGAAACGTGCGGCTGTCTGCTGGGCCCAGGGCGAGGGCAGGAGCCATGTGAATCCGAGACGGAACACCGTGTTGCCCCGCACTGCCTGTACCGCGCGGTCAAGATCGCTGAGAAGCCTCCTGGCACGGTTGTAGAACTCCCGTCCCGGCTCCGTCAGCTCGAAGGTTCGCGAGGTCCGCGCTACGAGCTTCACCCCCAGCGTCGCTTCCAGCTGCTGGATGGTGCGTGTCAGCGCCGGCTGGGTCAAATGCAGGACGGACGCCGCGTAGGTGAAGGATTCCTCATCGGCGACCGCGACAAACGCGCGCAGGTGCCGCACTTCCACATCCATGATTCCTAAGCATAGATCGTGCGCAGAAGGCATTGTACTGGTCCCGTGCCGGGCTCCTAACCTGAGGGCGACCAGCAGCACGAAAGGAACCAGTGAAACCCTCCCGCATCATCCGGCGAACCCACCGCATCGTCCTGCCGGCCGCGGCGGCGATGGCGATGGCGATGGGCATCGGCCGTTTCTGCTTCACCCCGATCCTGCCGATGATGCAGGAACAGGCCGGGCTCTCACCGGCCGAAGGCGCCCAACTGGCCACCGGCAACTATGCCGGGTACCTGATCGGCGCCGTGCTGGCCCTGGCGTGCCCCGCAGCCGCCTCCACCTCCGCCCTCTACCGCACATGGATTACCGTCCAGGTGGCGAGCCTGGCCGCGATGCCGCTCACCACCGCCGTGCCGGTCTGGGCCGCCGCGCGGCTCTTGTCCGGCATCTCCAGCGCCCTGGTTTTCATTGCGATAGCCGGGTCCATTGCTGCCTGCCTGAGCAACCGTCCCCAGCACATCGCAGGGTGGGTATACGGCGGTATCGGGGGAGGGATCGCACTGTCGGGGGCGCTCGTACTCTCGGTCGAAAGCCTCGAAAACTGGGCCGCCACCTGGTGGTTCTGTGCGGGCGCTGCCAGCGTCCTTGGCGCCCTGGCATGGACCCTGCACCTGGGAACATCCAGCACCGAGCCTCAGCAGGGCCGGCATCCCGTTCGGCCAGAAAGCCAGGCGACGCCCCGACGGACGGGCTTCGCTGCGCTCGTGCTCAGTTACTTCCTCGAAGGGCTCGGATACATTATCGCCGGCACCTTCCTTGTTGCCTTGATCCGGGAAACCTCACCGGCGTGGCTGGGCAGCAGCGTCTGGATCCTCGTCGGGCTGGCAGCCTTGCCGTCCTCCGTCCTCTACGGGCGCTTCACACAGTCCTATCCGACCGCTTCGATCATGCGTCTGGCCCTGCTCCTCCAAGCCGCCGGCATGGTCCTGCCGGCCGTCGCTCCCGGTGCCTGGTCAGCCATCACTGCCGGTCTGATATTCGGAGGAACCTTTCAAGGCATCACTACGCTGGCCGTCGCTGCCGGGTCGCAGCTGCAGGTTCCCCGTTCCGCCGCGACGCTGACAATTGCCTTCAGCGCCGGGCAACTACTCGGCCCCGTGGCCGCCGCTCCCTTCCTCAGCCACGGATACGCTGCTGCCCTCGGATGCGGAGCAGCGACCGTTGCTCTGGCGGCAATTCCTACCCTGCTCATCCGCTACAAGCAATCCCACAACCGGATGAATCGAGCTCCGCACCCATCGACGGCAGGCAAATGACGCATCCAAAACCGAGCCGGACTCGGTGACGCGGGGGAACACCAGGACTACGACGAGACAGGGGTGAAGCGACCTCGTAGCCTTTTCAGCCGCCTCCACCCGGTCTGCCCGCCGGGACACCTAAGAGGATAGGCAAGGCCGGAAACATATATCCTCGGGGCTAATTGGGCAGCCGGGCGATGAATTATTTTTTGGGAAGTTGGCCTGTCTCCGTGGCGCCGTCCGCTTCGCTTCGACTTTGCCTTGTCCGCCGGCCGCTGCGGTGATGATCGCGACCTTATTATCCAGACGTCCCATGGCGCTCTCCTTCGTGATGCGCGCCCCTTGGTCGTGGTGCGGGCGAGCTGCCTCCTACCTGTATATGGCCCGATTGAGTGCCACAAGGTCGGCTACGGTCAACAAATCCCCGGCCTCCACTCGTTCGCCGATGGCTGCCATGGCTTTGTCCCGGCGTTCTGGAAGCACGTCCTTTTCGGCTACGGCCAAGGCAGCAGGCATTTCCTGGAGTCTAAGTTCGGTGCAGTATGCGGGGGCGCCGGGCTGTTGACGCCAGGAATCGGCGAGTGTGCCCGCGTCGACGGCATCGAACCCGGTGTCCTCCACCAGTGTCATCGCGGTTTCCCTGTCCGCGTCACGGTCAGCCGCGACAGGGATGGCCAAGCGGGTTGGGTCTCCTGCCGGAGCGCCTTTGGCTTCAAAGGTTCCCGACAGGATAGCGTTCCACGCTTTCGCCACCGGACGACCGAGCTGCTCGGTGATCCACAGGCTTTCGACCTGTCCATCCTCGAGTGCCTGCACGTGCCTGTCTCTCGCCGGGTAGTAGTTCGACGTGTCGATGACGACCGCGTCTGTGGGAAGGTTCGCGACGAGGGGCTTGACCGCCGGCATTCCGTTTAGGGGGATCGAGGTGATGAGGACCTCTACGTCCTGCACAACATCGGAGGCGTTGACCGCAGTTGCTCCTGTCGTGAGGATGTCGGCCTCGATCGTTTCCGGTCCGCGCGAGTTGGCGACCTTCACCTCATGCCCTGCTGCGGCGAGCTTGCGTGCCAGCGTCGAACCGATTGACCCTGCGCCGAGAATGCCGATCTTCATGAAAGTCCTTCCGTGGATTGAGTGAGCACCTCAAGTGTCAAACCTTCCAACAGTGTCAAGGTCAAGCGGGGACAGCAGAGAAGATACGGGCACCCTCCCGGGCAGTGCAGTCGGTCACATTGGCCACGTGAATTTGACCTTCTCACTAATGAGAAGGTTGCACGATGATCCGGTGAGTTCCTCATTCCTGCCCGCCCTGCTCGAGCATGCTGACGCGTGGGCGGATATATGCCCGTATTCGCGCATCGCACGCGACTCACGGGAATCCCTTCCATCGGGTCGAGCGCACCATGGCTGCTCGCCTTCGGTTCGGGCCTACGTTTACGCCGGAACCGCGTGGCCGACTGCGCTTGCGCAGCCGTTCAGGTGATTCCCGGCTTCGAGACCATTCCACAATCAGGAGAGCCCCATGTCGGTACCTAGCCCAAACGAGTCCGTTTTAGAAACCGCTCCCCAAGGGGCAGTTGATGACACCCAGGCAGTCCGGTCCGATGACCGGATGGCACCGGGCAGTGCGATGGTTATCGGGCTGCTGATGGTCTCGACCTTCGTTGTCCTGCTGAACGAGATGATGTTGGGCGTGGCCCTGCCGACGTTGATCACCGACCTGGGCATCACTCCCACGACCGGTCAGTGGCTGACGACCGGATACCTGCTGACGCTGGCGGTCCTGATTCCGGCCACCGGGTTCGTGATGCGCAGGTTCCATACCCGTGCGATCTTCCTGGGTTCCATGTCACTGTTCCTGATCGGCACGGTTATCGCTGTCGCCGCTCCGGGTTTCGCTGTGCTCTTTGCCGGTCGGATCATCCAGGCGGTGGGCACCGCGGTGTTCGTGCCTCTGCTCATCACGACCACTATGCGCCTGGTTCCCGTCTCGCGTCGCGGGCGGATGATGGCCCTCGTCACGGCGGTTCCCGCCATCGCGCCGGCCGTCGGCCCTGCGGTCTCCGGGCTGATACTGTCCCAGCTGAACTGGCGGTGGTTGTTCATCCTTATGCTGCCAATCATTGTCGCGACACTGACCCTTGGTGCCGCGAAGCTGCGGAACGTCACCGTGCCCGAGCGAGTAACCCTGGACGTGCTTTCCTTACTGCTGTCCGTCGTCGGTTTCGGTGGCCTGGTCTTCGGATTGGCATCCATCGGCGAATCAGTCTCAGGTCACGCACCTGTCGCCCCGTACATTCCGATCCTCATCGGACTGATCGGTGTCAGCGCGTTCGTTTACCGTCAGGTCCGGTTGCAGAAGTACCGGGACGCGTTCCTCGACATGCGGATCTTCAAGACGCGGTCCTACGTCCTGCCGACGATCGTGATGACGTTCGTCGCGATGAACGGTTTCGGCGTGGTCCTCGTCCTACCGCTCATCCTGACTGCCGTCCTCGGACTGAACAGCCTGCAGATGGGCCTGTTCCTCTTCCCCGGCGGAGCGATGATCGCCCTCGTGTCCGCGCTGGGCGGACGCATCTACGACAAGGTGGGGCCCAAGCCGCTGGCGATTCCCGGGTCGATCATTTGGGCAGCTTCCATCTGGTCCCTCACCACCATCGACGAGAACACCAGCGTATGGCTGGTTCTGGCCACATACCTGGTGATGACCGGAACCCAGGCGCTGATGTGGGCTCCCATGACCACATCAGCCCTCGGCTCACTGCCCACCGAGCTGTACTCCCACGGCACTGCTGCCTTCTCAACTGTTCAGCAACTCGCCGGTGCCGCCGGCGGGGCGATTCTTATCTCCGCCTTCACCATCGGAGCGAACGCATCCCATGCCGGCGCGCTCGACCTCGCTCAGAGCATCGACGCCGGACGGGCCGCATTCACCGTCGCCGCGGTCCTCGCCCTCGGAGCAATCCTCGGCACGCTCTTTGTCAGCAAAGCCCGCACCGCAACCGACGAATCCTGAACAGAGACTCCACATCAAGGCCACCGAGACGACATCACGGGCATAAGGTCACCGGGTGAACGGAAGCCGGAAGCATCAGCGTGAAGCTTCCGGCCCCCTTGGTTTCGGGCTGCCCGAGACCCTGATGAGGCTAGCCAGCCTGCGCCGCCTGGCGTGGAGAGACAGCGGCACGGTCAATCGCCTCGATGTACCGGGTGATCGAGTCACGGTTGTGGATGAGGAACTCAATCTTTTCCGTCATACGGTCCCGCTCCTGAGTCAGAAGATCCCGCAACCCGGGCTCCGCGTTCCTCACAACGATGGTCTGCGGCTGATCCAAGCAGGGCAGGATGTCGGAAATGATTCGTGTGGGAATCCCGGAGTCCACCAGTCCCCGGATCTTCCGCACCCGATCGACAAGATAGTCATCATAGGTGCGGTACCCGTTAGCGAGACGACGGGGTGAGATGAGGCCCTGTTCCTCGTAATACCGCAGCATTCGGGCAGGAACCCCCGTCTTCTTCGCAAGCTCTCCGATACGCACAAGCCCTCCAAGCTACTCATTGTCCAGCGCGATTTGACCTTCACACTAATGGCAACGTTGAGACTGGACAAGCCGGAACATCCCCTCACGACACATCCCCAGCGACGTGGTCTTGTTCCCACAGCACCCTGACCACCACCACCACAAACACCACGAGAGAAAGCTGTACTAGGAAAACCAATGACCAAGCCGCACATGATTCTGGGTATGCATCTGGGCAACGGATACGGATCACAGGGATCCGCCTGGCGCGCCCCTGGCGTCGACCCCGCCAACTACACCAGCTTCGATGCGCAGGTACGCTACGCCCAGGCAGCTGAACGCGGGAAATTCGCTTTCCTGTTCCTTCCGGACTTCCCCGGCCTGCAGTCCGGTGGGGATCACGAGGCCCCCCAGGTCACCCTCGAACCCATGATGACCCTCGCGGCGATCGCCCGCGCCACGAAGCGCATCGGCCTCGTCGCCACCGGCTCTACAACCTTCAACGAACCCTTCAACCTCGCCCGCCAGTTCAAAGCCCTCGACGTGATGAGCCACGGCCGCGCCGGCTGGAACGCCGTGACAACCAGCGATCCTGCCGCTGCCGCGAACTTCGGACAAACCGTCGCACCCCGGCCGCAGCGTTACCAACGCGCGCACGAGACCATCCAGATCACCCAAGCCCTCTGGGGCAGCTGGCAGCAGGACGCATGGATCAAGGACCAGAAGACCGCGCGCTTCTCAGACGCCGACAAGATCCAACCCATCAACCTGCAAGGGGAGCACGTCGCCTCCCGCGGGCCGCTACCCATCCCACCGTCCGAGCAGGGCCAGCCCGTCATCTTCTCCGCCGGCGGGGGCGAAAACGGACTCGAACTCGCCGGACGGTACGCCAACGGTGTCATCGCCGCCGTGTTCACCATCGAGGACGCCCGCAAGCAGCGCCAGGCATACCGTGAAGCAGCCCGACGTGCAGGGCGCAACCCGGACGAAATCAAGTACTTCGCCGGAGTCATGCCAGCCATCGGCAAGACCAAACGCGACGCCCTGGACCGGCGCGTCGGCCTCGGCGAGCTCACAGCAGCATCCCGCGTCCCCTACCTAGGCTCGATGCTGAACCTTCAGCTGGACGCCAGCCAGCTCGATGAGCCCCTCACACCCGCGCAGATCAGCGCAGCACAACCCAGCCCTTTCGATCCCCGCTCCGCGCGCGCCCTGGAAGTCGCCCGCGAAGGATGGACCATCCGCGACATCCTCGCACACGGCGTCATCGACTATCACCCCACCCCCGTCGGCGACGCGTCGGACACTGCGGACCACATGCAGGAATGGTTCGAAGCCGACGCCTGCGACGGATTCTGGGTCTCCATCGACGTCAACGAAGACGGTATCGACACCTTCGTCGACGAGGTCGTCCCGATCCTGCAGGAACGCGGCATTTACCACCAGGATTACCAAGGCACCACACTGCGCGACCACCTCGGCGCCCCCGCCCAGTACGGGCTCGACCCCCGACTCGCGAACCTCAACGAATGATATCCGTTCAAGTCCGCCTCAACCCTGCCGCTGTCGACCAACAAGGCCGCAACGGCGTGACGACACCCACCAGTAACCACACCAACCAGAGGACTGACCCAGAGATCGGCCAGAGCGGCAAGGTCGGCATTGACCACGAGTTCTTCCGTAAGACTGTCGGCCGGTTATGCCTCGGGTATCACGATCATAACCAGCCACGACAGCCAAGACCCGATCGGATTCACCTGCCAGTCGTTCTACAGCGTTTCGGTCGAAACCGCCCCTGGTGTCCTTCAGCGTTATGAAGACCAGCACCACCTACCCGCGGATCCGCGAGACCGGACGTTCGTGGTGAACGTCCTCTCCAAAGCGCAGGAAGTGACGTCCAGCCAGTTTGCCCGCCCGGCGCAGACAAGTGGGCCGGGATCTCATGGAAGCCGACCAGCGACGGCAACCCGGTCCTCGACGGAAGCGTGGCCTGGCTCGAATGCAGGATCCAGGCCGAACATGACGCAGGCGACCACATCATCGTCATCGGACACGTCGTCCAACTGGGAACAACCCATGACGAGCGGCTCAACCCACTCCTCTACTTCGAAGGCCAGTACAGGGCCCTAGACCCAGCCCCAGCGGCCAGACGCTAAACCAGCGAGGATGTCCGTTCGCGAGAACGATGCGGATTACTCGTCTCAGAAGAGGACCGTTGAGACGGCAGGCGGTCCCGAGTCGTCGTCGTTCAGAATGAGGCAAAGTGGCGGTTTCCCGAAAACTAGCTCGTCTCATCAATATGTCTCACAGCTGTTAGTCTCGGAATCGAGAAATGCAACCTTTGATAGGACCCGGGTGGTTGTGGCAAGCATTGGATATGCCAGGGTCAGCACTGTGGAACAAAACGTGGACCTTCAACATGCCGCGCTAAGGAACGCGGGCTGTACAAGGATCTTTACGGACCACGGGGTGAGCGGCACCCGGGCGGAACGTCCTGAGCTGGACAAGATGCTCGAGCACCTGCGAGACGGTGACGAAGTAGTTGTCTGGAAGCTTGACCGGCTGGGCCGCAACACACGAAGTCTGCTGGCGCTCATCGATGACCTCGAGGGGCGGGGCGCGCACTTTCGTTCACTGACCGAGGGCATCACGACCACGGGTGCGATGGGCAAGGCCATGCTTACGGTCATGTCCGCGTTCTCTCAGCTCGAACGTGACCAGTTGGTCGAGCGGACCACGGCAGGAATGGCTGCAGCTGAGGCCAATGGGCGAAAGGCAGGACGGCGGGAAGTCACCATGGGGGATTGGAAGGTGAAGCGCGCCCACGAGCTGAGGCTCAGGGTCTCAAGCCCTCGGACATAGGCAAGATCATTGGCGCCAGCCGTGCCACCGTCTACCGGTACCTGGGACTGGGTGCAGACTGACGGAACAGGAAAGGGTGAGGTCTTCGTCCCCTGGAGCTGCAGTGCCCGGAACGTCAGTTAGAAGTCCCCGACGACCGGGTGGTGGAAGGGCTTTGGCTGTGACAGGTTTGGACGGACCGGTAGACGGCTATATCTGGCCCCACTTCGTGACTCGCCAGGCACCTGTGCCGGTTCGGTGGAGGCGGACGTTTTGCGCGGTCCACATGGTCCGGAAGTCCTCGCTCCTCATGGTGTGCTGCGTCAGGGGTCTCCATTCTTACTCAGGGGTGGTCGTGCCTTGACGCTCAGAGGCGATGCTCATGCGGTAGCAGAGAGCCCGTCTCTGGTGTTTCGCTCCGCGCACCTCGATCCGGTGCCAGATTCGTACATGGTGCAGGCTGCTCGGGAGTCGTTTCGGATGCAGGGCGCTGTGCCGTCTGCCGTGGCATCCGCGACCGTTCCGGTGGGGAGGGCCCTGGGGTTCCGGCGAATCTGGACGTTCTCTGATCAGCCGGCGTCAGCGGATGTGCTGCCGGAGCATGACCGGCCGTCCGTGGTCAGGCTCTTGCCGGTTGTGCGTGCGAGTGGTGCGGTTAGGGCTGAGGCCACTGCTTTGCCCAGATCTTCGGTAGTGGCGTTGCCGCCCATGTCAGGGGTGAGTGCTTGGGGTCCACGGGCTAGCACGGTCTCCATGGCGGTGGTGATGGCGGCCGCGGCTTCGGGTTCTCCGAGGTGCTCGAGCATCATGGCCGCGCACCAGATCTGGCCGATGGGGTTGGCGATGCCTTTGCCGGCGATGTCCGGGGCGGAGCCGTGGACGGGTTCGAAGAGGCTGGGAAACTTGCGTTCCGGGTTGATGTTGCCGCTGGGAGCGATGCCGATGGTTCCGGTGCAGGCCGGTCCGAGGTCGGAGAGGATGTCTCCGAAGAGGTTGCTGGCCACGACAACGTCGAACCAGTCGGGGTGCATGACGAAGTTAGCCGTCAGGATGTCGATGTGGTACTTGTCGACGTTGACGTCGGGGTAGCCGGTGGCGGTGGCTACGACGCGTTCGTCCCAGTAGGGCATGGTGATGGAGATGCCGTTGCTCTTGGTGGCAGAGGTCAGGTGCTTCTTGGGCCGGCTCCGGGCGAGATCGAAGGCGTATTTGAGGATGCGGTCGACACCCTGGCGGGTCATTACGGTTTCCTGAACGACGGTTTCGCGGTCCGTGCCTTCGAAGATTTTTCCGCCGATGCTGGAGTATTCGCCTTCGGTGTTTTCCCGTACGACGTAGAAGTCGACGTCGCCGGGCCGCCGGCCGGCGAGGGGGCTGGGCACGCCAGGCAGGAGTTTGACCGGGCGCAGGCTGACGTACTGGTCGAAGTGGCGGCGGAATTGCAGCAGGCTGCCCCAGAGCGAGATGTGGTCGGGGACAACATCGGGCCATCCGACAGCGCCGAAAAAGATGGCGTCGAACTGCTGCAGTTGGTCCTGCCAGCCGTCGGGGAGCATCTTGCCGTGCCGGGTGTAGTAGTCGGCTGAAGCGAAGTCGAAGTGCTCGTATTTGAGGTTCAGGTCAAAGGCTGCGGCTGCGGCGTCGAGGACGCGCAGTCCTTCGGGCACGACTTCGGTGCCGATTCCGTCGCCGGGGATGACTGCAATGCTGTGGGCGTTTGACATCAGAATTGTTCCGTTTCTTTGGTGGTCGATTTGGTTATCGGTCAACCGGGTGGGCGGGTTCGCGGTTTTCGAGGACGTCGATGACCGCTTGGGCGGCGGCCAGCCCTGCGCGGGCCCGTGCTTCGGCTGTTTGGCCGGCAAGGTGGGAGGTGATGAGCAGGTTGTCCAGGCGACGGAGCGGGCTGTCTTCTGTCAGCGGTTCGTTTTCGAGCACGTCGAGGGCGGCTCCGGCGATGGTGCCGGTTCGGAGTGCCTGGGCCAGGGCGTGTTCGTCCACGAGTGACCCGCGTGCGGTGTTGATTAGGACGGCGGTGGGCTTCATGGCCTGCAGCCGGGAGGCATCGATAAGCGGTGCCGCGGTTCTGTCGGCGCGTCCGTGGAGGGAGATGTAGTCGGAGTCGGCGAAGACGGTGTCGAGGTCGGCGAAGCGGATTGAGGGATCCTCGGGGTCGGGGTGGGAGGTGCTGACGATGACGGTCATCCCGAGCGCGAGTCCGATTCGGGCCGTGGCGCGGCCGCTGGGGCCGTAGCCGATGATGCCCAGGGTCGAACCGCGCAGTTCGTGGCCTGCTTCGCGTGGCCACTGGCCTTGCCGGACGGCGGCGGTGACTTCGGCGAGGCGGCGGGCGCTCATGATGATCAGGCCGATGGTCAGTTCGGCGACGGAGTGGTGGTTGGTGCCCGGGGCGTTGCAGACGCGGATACCGCTGTCGGAGGCGGCAGGAACGTCGATGGAGTCGTAACCGACGCCGCTGCGGGCCAATACCTTGAGGGTGTGCGCTTCGGCGAGCATGTCCGCTGTCACGGGTTCGCTGGCCAGGATCGCTCCGTCGAAGCCGGTGAACAGGGTTTTCCGGTCCGCTGGCTCCCGTGGGCCCGTGTAGGGCGAGTAGACGGTTTCGTGGCCGTGCCGGCGGAGGAGCTGGTCGACGTCGTCTCCGGGGGCGAGGTAGTCGGTGGTGATCAGGATGCGTGCCACGGTGGGAGGCGTCCTCTCTGGTTCGCTTGAAGGGTTACGGGGAAACGTAGCGCAGCTGCGCCCCGCGGTGCGTGTGCCGGGGGCGCAGCTGTCTGTGGGCGGGTGGGCGGTCAGACCTTGTCTTCGACGAGTTCGCGGTGGCCGGCCGGTGACTGTTCCAGTTCCAGTTCAGGTTCCGTGGTCTTTGCGGGTCGGGCAGACAGGGCTGCTTTGGCCTGCTCGGGGTCGTAGTCTTTTTCCCATTTGCCGACGACCACCGCGGCCATGACGTTGCCGAGGACGTTGATGAAGACGCGTCCTTCGTTTAGGAGCCGGTCGATGCCGACGATGAGGGCGAGGGCGGCCAGCGGGATGTGCCCGACGGAGCTGAGCGTGCTGGCCAGGACGATGAACGCGCCACCGGCGATACCGGCGGTGCCTTTGCTGGTGAGCATCATGACACCGACCATGACCAGCTGCTGTTCCCAGGAGAGGTCCATGCCGACGGCCTGTGCCAGGAAGACTGAGGCCATGGTCAGGTAGACGGCTGATCCGTCCAGGTTGAAGGAGAAGCCGGAGGGGATGACGATGCCGACGGTGGACTTGCCGACGCCCATGGCTTCGAGCTTCTTGATCAGCTGCGGGAGGACTGCTTCGCTGGAGCAGGTGCTTAGGGCGATGAGGAGTTCGGCCTTGTAGTAGCGCATGAGGGTGAAGATGTTCAGTCCGCAGGCACGCGCGATGCTGCCCAGGATGACCAGGACGTACACGATGCAGGTTGCGGTGAACAGCAGCACGAGGATGCCGAGTTGCTGCAGGCTCTGGGTGCCGTAGTTGGCGACGACGGCTGCCAGTGCGCCGAACGTGCCGATCGGGGCCAGGCGCATGACCCATCCGACGATCTTGAAGATGACCGTGGATAGGGCCTGGATGCCGCGGGTAAGGAATGCGCCGGATTCGCCGGAGACGTTCATGGCTGCGCCGAACACGATGGATACCATGAGCGCGGCGATGATGGTGTGGCCGGTCAGGGCCCCGAACAGCGATTCGGGGATGATGTTGTTGACGAACTCGATGCCGTTGAAGCTTTGGTTGGCCGTTTCCGGCACGCTGCTCGCGTCCAGCTTGGAAGGATCGATGTTCATTCCGGCGCCGGGCCGGAAGACGTTGGCGGCGACGAGTCCGATCAGCATTGAAACCAGTGACAGGACGATGAAGTAGCCCAGAGCCTTGACGCCGATGCGGCCGGCTTTGCGTAGGCTGTCCATTGATGCGATGCCCAGCGAAACGACGCAGAACACCACGGGGATGACGATCATTTTCACCAGGGCGATGAACCAGTCGCTGAGAGGTGTGAGCTGCTTGCCGACGGAGGGCAGGAGGAAGCCGACGGCGATGCCCAGGACGGCGCCCAGGACGACCTGGAACCAGAGTTCGCTGAGCAGGCGGCGGAAGCGGGAGCGCTGCTTGGGCGGGGATGAGTGGTGCTGGCCTTTAATGGAGTGGGACGACATCTAGGGTGCTCCTTCGCACGTCAGACTGAGGGAGGAAGAGAGGTGCGGTCCCGGGCAGCGGTGCTGCCCGGGACCGGGCACCATCGAGTGGTTTACTCGTGCAGCCCGCGCAGGACCTTGTAGAACTCGGCCTTGCCTTCGAGGCCGATACCGGGCAGGTCGCCGGGGGCTACCCGGCTGTTGACCACGACGGCGTCGTCGGTGAAGCCGCCGGTGGGCTGGAATTCGCCCGGGTAGGATTCGTTGCCGCCGAGCTTGAGGGCGGCAGCGATGTGAAGCGAGAACTGGTGCCCGCCGTGCGGGATGCAGCGGCGCGAGGACCAGCCGTGCTGGGCCAGGACATCTTGGAAGCGCTTGTACTCAACCAGACCGTAGCTCAGCGCAGGGTCGACCTGGATGAAGTCGCGGTCCGGGCGCATGCCGCCGTACCGGATGAGGTTGCGTGCATCCTGCATCGAGAACAGGTTTTCGCCAGTGGCAATCGGGTGCTTGTAGTGCTCGGCAACGGTCGCGTTGAGGGCATAGTCGAGCGGGTCGCCGATTTCCTCGTACCAGAACAGGTTGTACTTCTCCATGGCCTTGCCGTATTCCAGCGCGGTCTCAAGGTCGAACTTGCCGTTGACGTCGACGGCCAGGCGGGAACCGTCACCGTCCAGGACCTCGATCACGGCTTCGATGCGGCGGAGGTCTTCGGCCAGGTCTGCGCCGCCGATCTTCATCTTGACCACGTTGTATCCCTGGTCCAGGAATCCGCGCATCTCGTTCTGCAGGTCTTCAAGCGTTTTGCCGGGCGCGTAGTAGCCGCCGGCGGCGTAGACGAAGACGTCCTTGTCCGGGTTGCCGTCGCCGTAGTGGTCCGAAATCCAGCGGTAGAGCGGAACGCCGGCGATCTTCGCGGCAAGGTCATGCAGGGCCATGTCGGCGACGCCGACGGCGACGGAACGTTCGCCGTGTCCACCGGGCTTTTCGTTGGACATCATGATGTCCCACGCCTTTTCGGGGGAGAGCTGTCCGTCCTCGTCCAAAAGGTCCTCGGAGGGGGCATCGAGCAGGCGGGGCAGGATGCGGTCCTGCAGGATGCCCGTGGCGTTGTAGCGGCCGTTCGAGTTGAACCCGTAGCCGACCAGGGGCTTGCCGTCGACGAAAACGTCGCTGACAAGGGCGATGATCGTGCAGTCCATCTTGGTGAAATCAATGAACGCGTTCCGGATCGAGGAGCTGATGGGAATGGTGCCAACGTGGGCGGAAACGATTTTCATCGGGGAATCTCTCCTAAGGCGAATATCTTATTTCTTATAAGATGCTGATCAGGCTAGCCGATCAGTGATCCAGCGCACAACCCTTTTCGCTGAATATCTTATAAGATGTTCGCAGAGACTATACTGAGCGTGACCGGAACCACAACCCCGGAGCAGAGAGTGCGGAGCCTGATGAACACCCCGAACGTCTTTTCCAGCAAGGGCGCCCTGGCGTACAGCGAACTTCGCCAGCTGATTCTCTCCGGCGGTCTGGCCCCCGGCTCGCGCATCTCGCAGTACGACCTTGCCGAGAACATGCAGATGAGCATCACCCCTCTGCGTGAAGCTATCCGCCGGCTGGCCAGCGAGGGCCTGATCGTCATGGACACGCACCGTGACTCGCGCGTGGCTGACATCAGCGCTTTGGAGGCCCGCGAGCTGCTGGAGGTCCGCCTCTCCCTCGAGCCGTCAGCGACGGAACTGGCGGCCTACCGCCGGTCCGAGGCTGACATCAAGGCCATGCGGGCCGCAGCCGAGAAGCTGCTGCCGGTCACCCGGGTCTGGGGTGAGGAGGCCATCACGGCTCATCGGGAATTCCACCGCGCCGTCTACACCGCCTCCCATAACACCACCTTGATCAAGCTCCTCGACGACCTGTGGGACAAGTCCGACCGTTACCGCCGTCTTGGCCTGGAACTGCCCTCCGGTGACGAGCCCCGGACCATCGACCTGAACCAGCACCACCAGATCCTTGAACTTGTCGTTGCCGGCGATGGCACCGGCGCGGCCGAGCTAGCACGAACCCACATCGCCAACAGCCTCACGGCCTCGGTGACCGGCGCACTGGAGGAGCGCGAGAACGTTCAGCCGGGAACCCTCGAGAAGACCGCCTAGTCCACTGAATCCGCAATGGCCGACCGCTGCGGGCCGGCCATTGTCCGCCCCGGCCAATTCAGCCAGACCTAAGAGACTTCGACCTTAAAGCCAACGGTGGATTGAGGACTCGCAACAGGGAAGGCGTGGTGTTGCCCGCTGCGTGCCAACGCAACCATGGTGTCGTCAGCCGGCGAGGGAGCGGTCCGAGACGTGTCCCTGCTCGAAAACATCTGGGGGCGAATGCAAAAACATCTGCTCCTCGACAGTGAATCGCTTTAGCTCTGTACCATGCCTGTAAACTCCGAGCTTGAGAAGGGAAGGTCTTGTTGCCTTCGGCAACGAATGCCACTAACCCCCTTCCGCCACCGGTCCCGCCTCAGCGGCGGGCGGGGAGGATCGTCGTCGTGACGGCCACGGCCTGCGGCGTGCGGGGGACGGAACTGAAGCCGAAGTGCACGGGCGGATCCACCGGCGCGAGGGGCCCGAGGCCGGCCCGGTCCCAGCTCGCCGCGGCGCGCTCGACGCCACGGATGGAGCGCACGCCATAGTACTCCCGACGTCCGCCTCCGGCGGAGCCGGCGGTGGCTACCCCCGGGAGCAGGATCCCCGCGGCGCGGTTCACGGCCGTCAGCCACGCCGGGTGGACGGCGATCCGGGCGGGGACCAGTTGCAGCATCCGGCCCAGCGCTGTCACGGGGCCCAGATTGGCGCGCAGCTCCAGCGGGCCGCCGGAAACGCGGAGGACCAGTGCGGCGGTCCCAGGTTCGTTCCCCGGTTCCGTGCTCCGTTCCCCGGCGGGGCTCAGGCTGGCGTCCAGCGGCGCCACCACCACCTCATCGAAGCGGTAGGTCGCGGACACGTAGTCGGCGACCGCCCGGTTGGGGGCCAGCAGCGTCCGCAGCCCGTCGCGGTCCTCGGTCATGACGTCGGTGAAGGCGCCGAGCGGTGAGTCCATCCAGTGCCCGACCAGCAGCCGGCGACCCGCGCTGGTGCCCAGACCCGCGATGAACCCTCTAAAGCGTTCCATCCGGCTACCGTACGGCTTCGGCCGGTCCCGCCGCCCGCCGTTGCGTGAAATCGACGTCGCCGCTGTCGAAAGGACCACCTTGGCCAAGCTGTATTTCCGCTACGGCGCCATGAACTCTGGGAAGTCCACCGGCCCGCTGTAGGCATCGTTCAACTACGAGGACCGAGACCACTCGAGGGCTCCTACTTCGAATATCGGGCTCAGGCACAGGTACACGGCGTCCTTGACGCCCGGACCACCTCTCAGCCCCGAATGGCCATCCTCGTTGCCGGCGATTGTCGATTTTTCCCTTCCATCTGAACCCGTCAATCACTGATAACCGTAAATATGTCGAGGTGCCGTGAGAATCACTGCTGAGGCCAAACCGCTGGCGAAGGCCGGCCAACGGAAGTTCGCGTCCTGTCAGAGTGAACTCTAAGATTGCGAGTCGCAGAACGTCAGAAATTGGGAAATGGGACTCTATTCTGACGGGCCTTCGACCACTCACCTGACGTCAGGTTGAGGTGTACTTCAAGCTGGCGCTCCAGCTCATATTCCTTGCCGCAAGCCTGTGTTGCGCTTTGGCCCCCCCGGATTCTGTTGGTCGAAGCAACACCCGTTGTAGGAGTGGCTTCGATGTATCAGCAGTTCAATTCGCCTGCATGCCGGCGGTTTTTGGCTCTTATCCGTGAGGGCAGGGGTCTCAAACCGTCCGCCCGCGCGGCCGGGATTGGGAAGGAGACGGCGTACCGGTGGCTGCGCGATGAGTACCTAAGGCTCCGGGGCGATGGCCTGGACCATGCCGCGGCCCAGACCGGGCTGGGTTTCTTTTCCGGCCGGGCACGGGAGTGGAACGAACGATTCCTGGAGGACAGGGACGGGCGCCATCACTTCCAGGTGGCGCCCGCGGTCGAGGAAGCGTTCTGGTCTGCCTATCTGGGCGGGGCGGTCCTGAAAGCTGCCGCCGCGGCCGCCGGGGTGAACCAGTCGACCGGGTACCGGTGGCTTTACCGGCGGTTCATGCTGCTGCGGTCCGGGCTCCCGGCCGCGCGGGTGGGCAGGGAGCTGCGGCTCTTGCCGGCGACGTTAGCTGCCTGGGAGGCCCGGCGGACAAAGCACCTGGCGGCCGAAAAGGCCCGCCTGCGGCAGGTGCACCTGGACGGGATCCGGGAAGCGCGCGGCTTCGCCGAACACGCGGCCAGGCCCCTGTCCGCGGCGCAGGCGCGGCGGGCTGTCAGGGAGACACGGTACTGGGAACTGGTCAATGCCGGGGTCTCGAATGCCCGGCCCTGCAGGATGTTGGGCATGAGCAGGAACATCGGGACCCGGCTGCGGAACCGGCGCGCGGCCCAGCCGCCGGGGCAGGCCGGGCAGTCTTCCGGGCGGTATCTGTCCCTGCGCGAACGGCTGCAGATCGCGGACCTGCTGCGACTGGGCTGTTCCCTGCGCCGGATCGGGCGGGAACTGGGACGGGCTCCCTCAACCATCAAGCGGGAGCTGGACCGGCACCGGGACGGGCAGGGCCGGTACCTGCCGCGCACCGCAGACCATAACGCGCTCCGGCGGCGCCGGCGTCCGCGGGAGCGGAAGCTGAAGGCGAACCGGCGCCTGCGCGCGCTCGTGCAGCGCAAGCTGAACCGGCGCTGGTCACCGGAACAGATCTGCGGCTGGCTGGCCCTGCGCTTCCCGGCTGAATCGGGCCTGCGGCTGTGTCCGGAGACGATCTACCGGGCGCTGCTCTTCAACGATGACGGAGCCCTGGACAAGAAATACAGTGCCCGGCTGCGCACCGGTCGCAAAATCCGCAAGCATCGGTGGCGGACTGGCTCCGGCCACGGCGCCACGGTGCAGGACATGACCATGATCGGCCGGCGCCCGCCCGAGGTCGAAACCAAGGCAGAGGCCGGCCACTGGGAGGGCGACCTGATCGTTGGGCCCGGGTCGGTCTCGGCCGTGGTCACGCTGCGGGAACGCAAGACCCACTACGGCATCATCATCAACCTGCCTGCCGACCACACCGCGGCCACGACCAACCAGGCCATCACCGCAGCCTTCGCGGTCCTGCCGGCCCACCTGAAACGGACCCTGACCTGGGACCAGGGTGTGGAAATGGCCCGGCACCGGGAACTGGCCGCGGCCACCGGGACCCGGATCTACTTCGCCGAACGCTCCAGCCCCTGGCAGTGCGGGGCCAACGAGAACTTCAACGGACTGGCCCGCCAGTACTTTCCCAAGGGCACTGACCTGTCCGTGCACTCCGAGGACCACGTCCGAGGCGTCTGCGCGGAACTGAACACCAGGCCCCGCAAGAGCCTGGGCTACCTCACCCCGCAGGCACTGTTTCGGGCCGAGAAAAAGCTCGTCCCGGCCACCGCCCGATAGACTCAGAAACACCCGGCCGGTCAGCCGGAATCATCTCAGCGTTGCGTCGACCGCTCGAATCCGCCCCCCGCTCAACGGACCTTTTTGCGGGCGGGGCATGCGCGAATCGGAGCCATAGGGCCCATGGTAACTGCCGCCTAGTACGCCGATCCTGCACTTCTTCAAGGAGTAGTTGCCGCGTTAGAAACGTTCGAACGAGATTTGCGTCCGGATCAGGTTGTTCCGGGCGCGACTGCACTTTTGAACCCTGCTCCCGGAGATCCCTCAGGGACTGCTTGGAATGTTCAAATCCGGCAAGCCCGGCTGAACCGTTGGACCTGGATTCGGCCCAGGGCTTCAGTCGGTTCACGCCCGAGCTCGGAACGATGGCCAGAACGAAGCCCGTGCCGCGGGCAACGACGAGATTTGCCCCGTCGACCTGGTGCTGGGGCTGCTGACTGAGCCTGACGGCCGGTGTGACCAATCAGATGGCGATCGGGCTGGACAGCACCGTCTGAGCAAGTGTTTGAATTGAAAGGCAGTTTTCGACCCAGTACGGACCGGCGGGGCTGGGTCGCCCGGATATTGAGAGCCGATCTGCAGGCCGGACATCCTGGCTGATCCACAGGGCTGCTATCACCATTCCTTTCCTTGTCCTTCGCGCGCCAGGAGTACCTTCATGAACTCGATGTACTACTACGACAACTACGGCCATACCCAAACACGGCCCGCACCGGTCCGGGTCTTCCCCGACGTCGCGCCCACTCCGCCGACTCCCGCCCCGCGCAGGTGGAACCATCCGGTCGGACTCCTGCTCACCGCGATGGTCTGCGCGGTGGCGCTCACCTTCATCCCGGTCCTGCCGCCGCTGTCAGGGGTGTTCATGGGTCTGTTCGGCTTTGCAATTGCTGTCCTGAGTTTGGTGAGCCGGTGGTGGTGGTGGGCCGAGAGCCGGGAACGTGCGGTTGCCGAGGGGGTGTGGGTAGCCCGTCAGTCCGGCTATCGGGCAGACGCGGACGGTGATCACCTGCGGTGGCTCGATCGGGATGGCAAGGTCAAGCGCGCGACGATCGTCCATGGCGACCGCGGCTGGAACCTGCTGCTTTACGGTCTCGCTGCCGACGGCACTCACCGTGGCTGACCGGCCGCTCTCGAGCATCCCGGTCCCGGCCGTCCCGGTGCCTTTCGCGACGCCAGGAAAGCCCGTGAGCAGATCCAGCCGTCACACCCTCGTCACGCAGGTATAAGATTCCCCTAGAGAACCGAAGCGAGGCGGAATCGCCCGTTCGACGCCGGTGCGAGAATTGCCCCGTTTTCGTTCTCGCCGCGATTCATGTCCTCCTGGCCGACGACGACCTGCGCGCCGGCGGCAGGTGCAACCGGCGGTTTGCTTAGTGAACCATCGCGGTGAGGACCGCCTCCGGGCCGGCTTCCTCACATAAAGTCGAACACCCGTCATGATCGAGGACGACTCCGGGAGCCTCGAGGTGCACGTCGATCGACTGGAACTTACTTCCGGTCGGCCCCCTGGGCGAGGGCGCGGGGGAACGGCCTCTTCTCCTTTGGACATCAAATGCGACCTCTCGTCATTCGCAGTGCTATCGTCGCCGCGCTCGGCGGTCTGATTTTCGGTTTCGACACCGCCGTGATTTCGGGGACCATCCAGGCGCTTCAGCGGGAGTTTAACCTGAGCGCAGGAAGCCTTGGATTCACAGTGGCCACTGCGCTCATCGGTACCATTGTGGGTGCGTTGACCGCCGGAGCGCCGGCGGACAGGTATGGGCGCAAGAAGATGCTCTTCGTCATCGGCGCCCTCTTTGTGGTCGGTGCGCTGGGCTCCGCTCTGGCCACGGGCCTCGTGCCGTTCATGATCTTCCGCTTCCTCGGGGGTATCGGGGTGGGGATGGCCAGCGTGTGCGCCCCGATCTATACCGCCGAGATTTCGCCGGCTGCTCATCGAGGACGTCTGGTGGGCTTGGTCCAGTTCAACATCGTGCTCGGCATCCTGCTGGCCTATCTGTCGAACTACCTGATCCGCGTCTCCCTGCCCGCCGATGTTGCCTGGCGGTGGATGTTCGGTGTGATGGCGATCCCGGCGATCGTCTTCCTGCTCCTGCTGTTCACCGTGCCCGAGACGCCGCGCTGGTTGATGAGCACTGGCCAGGACCAGCGGGGCGCCCAGGTCGCCCGCCGGTTGTGCAGTACCCAGGCCGAGTTCGACCTGGAGGTGGGTGAGATCCGTGCCTCACTCGCCGCTGCAGAGAACGCCCCGACCGTCCCGTTCTTCACGGTGCAGCACCGGGGGGTCATCCTGATGGCCGTGGCCATTGCTATGTTCAACCAGCTGTCGGGTATCAACGCGATTCTCTACTACGCCCCGGAAGTGCTCATGAGGGCGGGCGCGTCCACGAATGATGCCTTCCTGATGAGCGTCGCGGTGGGCCTGATGAACCTGGTAGCCACCATGGCCGCGCTGGCGGTCATCGATCGGTTCGGACGGCGCCGGCTCATGCTGGTCGGCTCGATCGGCTATCTGATCAGCCTCGGTTTCCTTGCCGCTGTGATGTTCTACTACGAGCCTGTCTTCACGACGACTTCCAGCGTCCTGGTGCTCGTCGGCCTGCTGGTGTTCATCGCCTCCCATGCCTTCGGTCAGGGCGCGGTGATCTGGGTTTTCATCTCCGAGATCTTCCCCAACCGCATCCGCGGACGCGGTCAGTCGTTGGGGAGCCTGACCCACTGGGTGTTCGCGGCGATAACCTCGTGGGCATTTCCGCCGGTGATCATCGCGCTGGGCGGCGGTTGGGCTTTCTCGATCTTCTTTGTCTGCATGATTGGGCAGCTGATCTGGGTCCTGAAGGTAATGCCGGAGACCAAGGGCGTGCCGCTTGAAGAGATGGAAGAACAGCTCGGGCTCGCGCACTGGCGCGCCTCAGCCTGAGCAAAGTACAGGAGGCCTCCTACATGGCTGCCATGTCCAGCCTCCGAAGCTCCAACGCCTCCCGGACCTACTACGAGCGCAAACGCGCCGAAGGCAAGACCCATATTCAAGCCGTCCTCTCGCTGGCCCGCCGTCGATTGTGGCGGCGCCTTTGGGGGTGTCCCGTTCCTTCAGAGTGCAATTCGTCGTTATGGGGCAGCGTCTTCGAGGTGCAGCAGCCACTGTAGGGACGAGGGCTCCAGCAACTTCAGACGCTGCTTTCGCGTGACCACTAGGGCGGTGATCCTTCACCGGGTAGCAGCTCCGATGCCCCTGCCGTCGTGACTTACGGGCCGTCTGACAGTGAAACCGCTAGGGCCCACATGCCTTTGGCTTCCGTGCCTTCGACTGCAATAGTGACTTCGCTGACGGGAAGCTGCATGGTGGTGGTCACCGTGGAACCGCAGTCCGTGCTTCCGGTTCCCAGGTCACCGTCGGCCGCTTTAGCCGTTACGGTGATGGAGCGGGCGTTCTTGCAGGCCATCGCGATGTCGTACCGGCCTGCCTTCTCGGGCGTGAACTTCAAGCCCGCTTCGGGCCCGATGCCGCCGGATGCGCGGTGGACGCCTGGCGCTCCCCATCGCTCCTCGCCGAACTGCTGGTTCGCCCATTCGTAGGGATCGTGTTCCGTCTTGGAATCTGCGTCCAGGGACACGCTGACTGGTGCGCGGCGGTCAGCGACAGCTATAGGACAGCAGCCAGGGCACCAAACGCGGGATGGACGTTCATGGCCGAAGCCTACCGGAACGGAAAGAGCCCGAGCCGTTCGGCAGAGTGCCGGGGTGTAGAAACCGGCGGGGCTTCGGTTGTGGTGCCGCCTTGCTGCGAGGCGCCGACCAGGATGCTCAGGCTGCGTATTGCCCCCCGAACAATAGATGTTTTATGGGGCTTGCCCTCGCGCCACTCCTCGTTACAGACTCTGTGAGTGCCAGAGTTGCAGACTCTGTAAGAACCTATGGTGCCCGGGTCACGCGGGTCTAGGAAGGGGTCATGGCGCAGATACGGGCTCGGCCGAGTAGCCTTCGACTTTTTCGAATAGGTGACGCAAATGGCCGCCGTGATGCTCCAGCCACATGGCGTTGGCGGCGTAGGTCACGTCTGACACATAACCGGTTCGGATAAGCTGTCCGTCCTTCTTGACCTGGACGTGCTGGCCAACCAGTTCTCTCCAATTTTCAACGGCCATAGGCCACCTTTCATCCCTGCCTACACCGAGGAACGGACCGGGCTTCGTAAGAGCCCATTCCGTACCATGCTTGAGGCTATAGGGAGATCGCGGGGCGGTCAGTGTGCTCGTGCACAAGATCAGGCCCGTGGACTATCCGCCTCTCCAACAGACGAAGTAGGACGGCCGTATTCACTATGTTCACCACATTCCCACTGAAGTTCACTCGAGGAGCCGTTGGACAATGCGGTACTGGTCTAGCGCGGGCACCAGGTCCTCGGCGGTTATCGGGCGCCGGCCGACAGGACTAGTTCTCACCTACGGCCCAACTTTGCGTTGCGGTGTGCCGGGTTTTCTCAGCATCTTTGCCGGTGCACGGTGCACGGTGCACGGTGCACGGGGCACGGGGCACGGGGCGTCGGTGAGACGGTATGCCGCGCACGCCCGAAGGGCTGGCTCGCGCCACAGCGGGTCGTCATCTCGGAGATCTTGGCCGGGCAAATTGACTGGGCTTCAATTCTGTCGGGAACCGCTGAGGTCTTCCCGGCGGCAGCGGGTGCCGCTGCCGCCGGGGACAGACGCTGTATTAGAGATGGTGCTGCGTAGCCTCGGTGATCAGCCGCTGACCGGGGTTTTCTTTTCTTCACCAAGCTCCGCTGTGGGCACCTTGTAGGTTTCCCGCAGCCCCAGTACGCACAGGGCGAGCACCAGACATGCGGCGCCGGAGTAGAGGACGATGCCGAGGGAATCGCGGTTGAATGCGATGAACAGGGCTGTGGCGATGCTGGCTGCCGTGCCCCCGCCCAGCGCTGCACCGGTCTGGTAGGTGGCGGAGATGGAGGAGTAGCGGCTTTCCCTGGAGAACTGCTCGCCCAGGAAGGCGGGGATGCAGCCCTGCGGCATGGCCATGAAGAGGTTGACCAGAATGAAGGCCACGGTGGCCAGGAAAATGATGTGGCTATCGACCAAGCTGAAGAACAGGAAGAAGAAGATACCGTAGATCGCGGCGCCGCCGGCAATGACCTTCTTGCGCCCGATCCTGTCCGACAGCAAGCCCATGAACGGGGCAGCGATCATAAAGGCGATCGATCCTGCTACCTGGAAGAGGAGGGACTGGGTGTCTGTGTAGCCGCGCTCTTCTGTGTAGGTGACGGTGAAGAGCGAACCGATGTAGGCGATGGTGTTGTAGCCGAAGGCGACGCCAATGGCCAGCAGCATCTGCCTGGGGTGCCGTTTGATGGCGGCCAGCAGCGGAACGCGGGGGGCCTGCTTCTTGTTCACGTGTTCATGAGGCATGCGCCGGCGGGCGATGATGCCCACAAGGACCAGCAGCCCGCCCAGCCAGAACGGGACCCGCCATGCCCACGCGGTGAGCGCGGATTCTGGCAGGAGAGTCATGACGGTGAACACACTGGTGCCGAACAGGCTCCCGATGCCGATGCCTGTACTGGTGAAGCTTCCCCACAGGCCGCGTCGGTTCTCCGGGGAGTTTTCAATGCCGAAGAGGGAAGCGCCGCCCCATTTACCGCCGGCCGCGAAGCCCTGTACGAGTCGCAGTGCAACCAGCAGGACGGGTGCGAGCACGCCGACGTTCTCATAAGTGGGGAGGCAGCCGATCAGGAAGGTGCTGGCTCCCATCAGTAGGAGGGTCATGACCAGCATGGTCTTGCGGCCGATGCGGTCGCCGAAGTGTCCCAAGACGATTCCGCCGAGCGGGCGCATGATGAAGCCGGCGCCGAAGGCGGCAAAGGCGACAAGGGTTCCGGTCAGCCGGTCGGTAGCGGGGAAGAAGAGAACGGGGAACACCAGTGCGGCGGCAAGTCCGTAGACGATGAAGTCATAGAATTCCAGCGCGGTGCCGAAACCGGAAATGAAGAACGTGCGGACGGCGGTCGTGGCCTGGGCCCCCGGGCGTTGGGCTTCGTTCGGTGACATCGGTGAGACCGGAGTGGACTGTGTTTGGGACATGGCGGGTCATCCTAGGAGAATCGGGATTTTGATCAGAAGCGTGTCAGGCCGTGCGCAGCGGCTTCGTCGGGGCGGCCCGGGTAGTAAACCAGCGCGAAGTTTTCGACGTCCACGCACACGGTCAGCAGGGTGCACCACTGGTCGATGAGCGGTTTGCCGGTGTCGGGCGTCATGCAGATTGCGGCCTTTGCACCCTCGCCGCCACAGGCGGCCCGTGCACGGTCAAGGGGACCAAGGCCCGCGAGGCTGCCACGGATAGCGTCCAAATGTTGGTAACGCTCTGCCGTGGTGGAGTCTGCGGGCATTGTGTCGCCACGGCACAACTCCGGGTCCAGGAAGTGGTTGGTGTGGAACAGCCATCCGTCCTCGCCCGGGCGGACGATGCCCATCCCGGACGGTGAGAGCTCAAGGCTGGCAGCGCGGGAGCTGCCCTCGTGTAGTTCGAAGACCGTGAGGCAGGTCGAGGCGCTGACTGCGGCACTGGCCGCAATCTTCTCGGCCTCCTCCAGGCTGGTGGCCTCGTTCAGTATGCGGCGGGCAATTGCATGTACGGAGACTCCGCCGTGATCCGAGTCGCCGGTGTGGGCAAGGATGTTGAAGTGGAGGCCCAGTCCTGCGTCGTTCACGCCGATCTTCGCGGCGGTGCCGAACTCGGTGAACATCTTTACCCTGCGGCCCTCCTCCGAGACCAAGCTGACCAGCAGGCCGTCGGGGACCAGGAATGCATGCCAGTCCCACGTCTGCATTGTTTCCGGGGCACGGCCCACGCCGGTGAAAACCGCCGTAGAGCATTCGCCCTCTGAACGAGGCGGCGCCGCGGCAAGGACTTCGGTGCGGGCGCCGACTGCGGCGAGCTTCCAGAGCTCGACGTGTGCAGCTGCCGCAATGGCCTCCGTCTCAGCGGCTAGGCCGGGCGCCCAAACTCCCAGCGCAGCGTGACTGGTCTCGGCTATACAGCGGACAGTATCCGCGGGAATCTGCAGGTCGTCGAAATGCTGCAGGTACAGCTCCGCTGCCCGGTCGAACCGGTCGCCGAACTTCAGGCCAAGTTCGCCGCCACGCTCGTCCGGGTCCTGAGTCGTTGACGTTGCGGTGAGTAACTTCATGAGGCCTTCCTTTAGGTACTTAGCGGTGAGGTGCGCATCACAGTACGGAGCCAAAACGTTTTGTGCAATGATGGTTTTCTGGCACTGCAGCCGGAAGCGCTGGGCTCATCATGCAGGGGTGAGGAGCGGGAATGCCGCTGAGGAGGGCCATGGCTCGAGGCGAAGGAATCACAATCCGAGACGTAGCGCGACGCGCCGGGGTCTCAATTACTGTTGTCTCGCACTCCCTCAACGGGAAGGGGACTGTCAGCGAGGCGACGCGCGCCCGTGTGAAGGCCGCGGCCGACGAGCTTGGCTACCAGGCTGATGCGTTTGCCCGCGGCATGCGGCAGGGGAGGATCGGAGCCATCGGCCTGGTGCTGCGCTCGCTCGATGCCCTGGGTGACTACGCTCCGGCAGGCGTGGACGTCTTCGAGCGCTTCGCCGGAATCGTCTCCTCCAGAGCTCTGGCCAAAGGACTCAGCATCACCTTGGTGCCGGACCTCACCCGCAGGCCTGTTCCGCCTCTGGCGTTCTCCATGGACGGTTATATTGTCATGAGCCCGCACGAGGACGATCCGGTGGTCGCGCTGCTGGAACGGCGGGGGATTCCTTACGTCTGCTATGGCAGGGTCCTCGCACGGCCGGGATTCACACGGTGGGCCTCAGAGGACGACCCTCTGGCGGCACGCCAGCTGTTGGCCCATCTGGAGGCAGGCGGAGCGCGTGAAGTGGTCCTGGTCCCGGGCACCGATCGGAACGCATGGAACCATGACTTCCGGCAGGAGTACCTGGCCTGGTGCGAACGGCACGCCATAACTCCTAGGGTCTATGAGCAGCCGGAGCGGGCCGGTGTGGAGGGCGGGCGGCAAGCAGGAGCCAGGATTCTGGCCGACGGCGTGCCAGAAGCGGTCCTGTGCCTGACGGGACGTCATGCTGCGGGGGTGCAGCAGGAGTTTCTCGCCGCCGGTGTCAATGTTCCGGGGCAGGTTATGATCGCGGCGGCATCCGACTCTGAACATGCAAGGTCCAGCAGACCGGCGATCACGGCGTTCGAGCTGAACCCGGCGGCTTGCGCAGATGCACTCCTGGACATGCTGCAGGAAGTGCTGGAGACGGGCGGCACTGCGGGGCCCCGCCTGACGAAGGCCAGGCTAAGGCCCCGGGCCTCCACCCGCAGGGAGTGAGACCTTACCCTCCCCTTGGCGCCGCAGCAGCTGCAGGCCGCAGGGACGCTTGCTGCGGTTCATGGCTGCAATAGACTTGCGCGTTTAGCGGTCGGTCTCCGTGTGCCGGCCGTTCTCGTAGACGGTGCGGCCGGCGACGACTGTGCGCAGCACCTGTGTGTTCAGCAGGGCAGCCGGGCGCGCGTCATCGGCGGCGGCGAGGACGTCAGTGTCGAGGACGACGAAGTCCGCGTAGAGGCCGGCGGCAAGGCGGCCGATTTCATGTTCGGCGCCGCAGGCCCAGGCGGAGTCGCGGGTGGCGTGTTCGATGGATTCGGCCAGCGGCAGGGCGAAGTCGGGAACGTTGGTGCCGGCGGCAGCATCGAGCGCCGAGGCCCGGGTAGCGGCAACGTACATGTTGGGCAGTGGTGCGTGCGGTGAGGTGGGGGAGTCGGTACCGAAGGCCAGCCGTGCTCCGGCTTCGGTCATCCAGGGCCAGGGGAAGCCGCGCTCCACGCGGTCGTCGTTGAGCTTGGCCCGCCAGTTCTCCGCAATCGCCGGGTCGGCGTGCACCGGTTGCATGCTGGCGGTGATCCCGAGGGCGGCAAGCCGTTCGACGTCGGCCCGGTCGACGAGTTCGAGATGCTCGATGCGGTGCCGGCGGTCCTGTGGACCGTTCACTGCAACGGCATGTTCGACGGCACCGATGGCGATTCGTGTTGCCTCGTCTCCGATGGCGTGCATGGCGACTTTCAGGCCTGCTGCATCGGCGGCGGCGACCACGGGGGCGAGCTCTTCAAGCCGCCAGATCGGCTCTGCATTGGTCCCGTCGGCGTAGGGCGCTCCCAAGGCTGCGGTGCAGCCGTCGATGGTGCCGTCGATGATGACCTTGATGCCGACGACGCGCAGGAAGGGTGAGACATGATCGGCGGCGAGATCCGCTGCCCGCCGGATCTGCGCGAGATTGTCCTGCGCGGATCCGGTGTTGTTCACGCGCCAGTAGGCGATGAGCCGGCTGGTGAGTCTGCCATCCTTTTCCGCGCGCGTGAAGGTCTCAAGATCGGTCTCGTTGAAGCCCATGTCGCAGGCCGTCGTGACACCGGTTTCACGGTACGCGTGCTGGACGGCGGTGATGCTCGCTTCGTGTTCGTTCTCGTTGACCTGAGAGTCGAGGAAGGGGAGCACGATCTCGTAGAAGGCGTTCTCGTCGATGTAGCCGGTGGCGTGCCCGTTGGAATCGCGCTTGATGGTGCCGCCGTGAGGGTTCGGGGTGTCGTCGGTGATTGCGAGTTCGGCCAGGGCGGCTGTGTTCACCCAGACTGAGTGGAAGTCGTAGGCGAAGGCGTATACCGGCTTGTCGGGCACGACGGCGTCGAGCATTGCGGCGTCGGGAATGCCGCCGGGGATCACTCCGTGGAGCCAGCCGGTGGCGAGAATCCGCGGAGACTGCGCGTGCTCCAGGGCCCGCTCCTTAATCCGGTGCTGGAGCTGTTGGACCGAGCCGGCACCCCACAGGTTGACTTGACCGAGGGCTTCGCCGGTGCCGATCACGTGCGCGTGTCCGTCGACGAACCCGGGGACGACAAGATGGCCTGAGAGATCGATTTTTTCGGCGTTCGGGCTAAGGCGGTGCGCGGTGGCCGTGTCGCCTACGTAGAGGATCCGTTCGCCCTGAACGAGTATGGCATCCGCCCAGCGGCGGGTGTCCGCCGTGAAGACTCGGGCGTTGGTATAGAGCTGGATGGTCACGCGATCTTTTCCTTCGGGTTTGTTGGGTTCTTGCATCGAGGACGTCCAAGGGGTTGCCCACGTCCGGCAGCAGACGGTTCCGAGTCATCGCCTTATCGGGCAGGATGCATCCGGGTCGTGGCGGTCTCGGGGGGAACGGTCATGGGCGGGCTCCTTCTCTCACGGCGCGGCCGGACAAGATGATGTACACCGCGGAGGTGACAATCAGAGCGACCGGCACCGAGAGGTCGATACTGCCCATGACGGCTGCAATCGGGCCGGTATACAGGGTGCTGGTCACGAACAGGGAGGCGATAGCACCGCCGAGCACCACGGCGAGCAGACCGGGAACGTGCCAGCCCCGGCTGTACCAGAACGCCGCGCCGGGCCTCTCGTCGAAAAGGTCGCTACCGTTATAGCGGTTGCGCCGGAGAACCACGTCTGTTGCGAAGATTGCCATGGTGGGACCGGAGATGAGGACCAGCAGCTGCAGCATCAGATTGACCGCTTCCAGCAGGCTGGTGGACATCACCAGGTAGACGGTGAGTGCTGTGCCGATGACCCCCACGACCATCGCCGCAGGAATCCGGCGGATCGGGATACCGATCGACTGGAAGGCCATGCTCGCGGTGTAGGTGGTCATCCCATTGAGCGAAATGGTGTTGATAATGACGCCCACCACGAAGAGCGGCCCAAGCCAGACGGGCAGAAGCGCCAGGAGCGCGGACTCGATCCCGAGGTCCATGGCGGCGGCGTCGATCCCGGTGGCCAGAAGGGCCCCGACCGCGGTGAAGAACGTGGCCGGCAGTACGCCGCCGAGCGCCGTCGCCGCGACGATGTGGGAGGGCTTCGTGGAGCCCGGCAGGTAGCGGGCCATGTCCGGACTGTTGGAGAAAGACAAGGGACTCGAGGCCATGATCGCGAAGCCGATGGACAGCACGGACCACAGCGGCACGCCCTGCAGCGGTTTGGCCGGATGGTAAGCCCAGTTTATGTGCGGCAGGATGAACGCGGTCACCAAAAGGAAGATCACCAGCAATACCACCGCCACCACGGGGTAGCTGCGCAGGATCAGGCCGTGGCCATAGACAGCCACCAGAACGGTAACTGCGGCGACGACGAGTGTCACCACCACCGGCCCCAGGACAGGATCGGTGAAGCCAACTCGGGCCAGGAGTTCGGCGCCCATGAACGAGGACGCAAGCCAGTTGAGCGCCAGGAACACCGCAGAGATGAACCAGCCGTAGAACGCAACGACGACCTTGTTGCCCCTGACCCCGTAGATTGCGCGGGTGATGACGGAACCGCTCGTTCCCGCCGCAGGGCCGCTGACCGCGACAATACCCGTCAGGATCCAGGGCACGCCGCTGGCGATGATGAGAAGGAGGGCCTGCCAGAGTTCCAGGCCCAGCAGAATCAGCGATGCGCCGATAGCGAAGCTCAGAACGCTCACATTCGGGGCCGCCCAGACCGCGAAGAGGTCACGGGCGCGCCCATGCCGTTCCGAGGCATCGATGACTTCGATGCCCCTGGTCTCGGGGTGGGACAGGGGCTCCGGGGGACTGACGACATCAGCGAAACGAGACTGGGACAACGTTGTTCCTCTCGAGGGGTTCGGGTGCGCAGTTTCCTGAAGAGCCGCGGCTAGGAAGTTATTGGCCGGACGACCAATGCGATATTGGTCACTAATCCAATAGACTCAGGGGCATGATGTCAAGCCGGACTTCCCAGCGGATCCGAAAAGCCCCGGAGGAGCGCCGCGCCGAAATCCTCGCAGAGGCGGCGACGATGGCACTGTCCGAGGGCCTGGAGCGCATTACTCTCCGCGCCGTCGCGGAGCGGCTGGGAGTGCGGCCCGGCCTGATCAGCCATTATTTTCCCGCTGCAGAAGACCTGGTCATCGCCGCTTTCGTCCGTGCCGTCTCCGAAGAGCGCGAGGAACTGTTCTCCGGTGACGGCGACCCCGTCGCGCGCCTGGCGCATCTCATTTCGTACATCGAAGGCGATGGTGCTGTTGAGCTCACCCGGTTGTGGCTGAACGCCCGGCACCTCTGCCGCTTCAGTCCGGCTCTTGCTGCCGCGCTGGAACACCAGGAGCATCTGGGCAGCCAGCGTCTGGCCGCACTGATCGAGGACGGAATCGCCACGGGAGACTTCGTCGTTGAGGACCCGCACGCCGCCTGCGTAAGAATCTTCGTCGCCATCGACGGAGTGGGCGCCTATGTCAATGACACGCACCCCTTTGCGCACAGGGCCTTCACACACTACGTCTCGGATGTGGCGGAGTGGGCGCTTGGCATGCGCGCAGGCGACCTCCGGGCCGCGGTGGACCGGCTGTCTGCAGCCTAATTCCAGGTCCGCTGATGGCGCATCCGCGACAGGCCGCTGCTGCATGCTGCGGAACGCCTCGCCTGTGGACGCGTTCCGGCGGACCGAGCCGCGCCGCAGCCATCGGGCAGGCTGCGGGACCGTTCCTGTGCCGACCATCCTTGGGTCCTGGTGTGGCGGCAGCACCGGCCCCGTACGCCGCATATCGACGAGCAGTGCGCCCGTTTTGCTTCCTGCCGGTAGTGAGGGACCGGAAAGGTCAGGGAAGGCGTGCCGAAAATCGGCCGCAAATAGCGACGGGCGGGCCTATTGCTTCGGGTGCGGGACATCGGGGGCGCTCGGGTCGTGCACCAGCAGCCCGCCGCCGGGTGCGCCGACCATCCCCTCCACGGCGCGGACGAGGTGTGCACCGCGATCGCTGACCCCGTTCCAGCGCACCAGCGCCTGGGCATTCAAACCGTCGATCATGCCAAGAATCTGCCACGCCACCGAGGCGGCGTCGGAGGTCTCGAACTCGCCGGCTGCGATGCCGGCATCAACGATGCCTTGGATTATCAGCTGCCATGCATCCATTTGCTCGCGCACGCGTGCGGCAAGTACGTCATTGCGGCGCCCCAGACTCCAGGCTTCCACCCACACCGCTGTCACCTCCAGGCGGGCGCTGTCCAGCAGAGTGTCCAGCAGCGCCGCGAGCCGCTGCCGCGGAGCCGGAAGCCCGGCTAGCAGGCCCTCCACCTCCCGGATTTCATCGCTGACGATGGCAGAAAAGGTGCTGGCCACCAGCGAGTCCACCTGCGGCTGGTAGTGGGCCACGAGTCCGGACGCGACCCCGGCCTGCGCCGCTACACCGCGCAGCGTAATTGCCGACAGCCCCCGCTCCAGCGCGAGTTCGCGGGCGGCCTGCGCGATTTCAGCTGCCCGCTCCTCCGGTTTCTTCCGGCCGGATCGTTTTTGAGGGGTTCTTGACATCACAGATCAGTCTAAAGTAGCTTGTCTTCGCTGTTGATCATTTGATCAACAAGAGTCCGAGGGCAGCGGCGTAATGCTCCCTCGTCCCCACGATGAAGGAGCCCGCATGGCCTGGAAAATGCCGGCCGAGACCGCACCCCATGAGCGAACCTGGATGGCTTTCCCACGTCGAGGGTTGACGCTGGGCGAGAACGCTGCCGCCGCAGAGGAGGCCTACGCGGCCTGGACCGCCGTCGCGCATGCGGTGGCCGAGTTCGAGCCCGTGACCATGGTGGTGGACCCGAGCGAGCGCGATCGGGCCCGCCGGATGCTGGGCGGCGGGATTGAGCAGGTCGAGGCGCCGCTGGATGAGTTCTGGATGCGTGACATCGGTCCAACCTTCGTCATCGACGATGAACGTCCGGGCGTGCTCGGTGCGGTGGACTGGATTTTCAACGGCTGGGGAGCCCCTGCCTGGGCCGAATGGGAGAAGAGCCGCGGCATCGGACGCTTCGTCGCCGGGCAGGCGGACGCCGAACTCGTCAGCTCGATGCTTGTCAATGAAGGCGGTGCCATCCATGTCGACGGCGAAGGAACCGTGCTGGTCACTGAAACCGTGCAGTTGGATCCTGCCCGCAATCCCCAGGCGGACAGGGCGCGGGTCGAGGCGGAACTGGCCCGCACGCTGGGAACCACGCACACGGTATGGGTGCCGCGCGGCCTGACCCGCGATTATGAGGATCTGGGCACCCGCGGGCACATCGACATGGTGGCCACACTGCCGTCGCCCGGCCGGATTCTGCTGCACTGGCAGGGCAATCCGGAGCACCCCGACTATGACGTCAGCCGCAGCCTTCAGACCTTCTTCGAAAACCAGATCGACGCTGCCGGCAAGCCCTTCGAGATCATCCCGCTACCCGCACCGGAAACACTGCAGGACCATGAGGGCTTCGTGGACTGGAGCTATGTGAACCACCTTGTCGTCAATGACGGGGTCATTGCCTGTGGCTACGGCGAGGACCGGGCGGATGCCTTGGCGGCGGAGCTCCTGGCCGAGGCCTACCCGGGCCGCCGGGTGCTCACTGTGGACGCCCGGCCGATCCTGGCACGCGGCGGCGGCATTCACTGCATCACGCAGCAGCAGCCGAAACTCAGCGGGCAGGTGGCGTGATGGGTCGCCGCTTCGAGGTTGTCGAGGCCTCCATCGCTCAGCTGCGCGCCGCCATGGAAGCGGGCCAGGTGACCAGTGAAGAGCTCACCCAGGCCTATATTGACCGGATCACGGCCTACGACCGGAACGGGATCAGGCTGAACGCAGTGGTCGTCATGAATCCCGACGCACTGGCGCAGGCGCGGGCCTCGGACGAGCGCAGGTACCGGGGCGAGACCCGCGGACCGCTGGACGGCATCCCCTACACAGCCAAGGACAGCTATCTTGCCAAGGGACTGACGGCGGCAGCAGGGTCGCCGGCATTCGAACATCTCATCGCCCGGCGCGATGCGTTCACGATCGAACGCCTGCGGGCCGCCGGCGCAGTGCTGATCGGGCTCACCAACATGCCGCCCATGGCCAACGGAGGCATGCAGCGCGGCCTCTACGGGCGTGCCGAAAGTCCGTACAACGCCGACTTCCTCACAGCGGCCTTCGGCTCCGGCTCGTCCAACGGCTCGGGGACCGCGACGGCGGCCAGCTTCGCTGCATTCGGACTGGGGGAGGAGACCTGGTCCAGCGGACGAGCCCCGGCATCGAACAACGCTTTGTGCGCCTATACGCCGTCGCGCGGGGTGATCTCGGTGCGCGGCAACTGGCCCCTCGTGCCGACCATGGACGTCGTCGTGCCGCACACCCGATCCATGGCAGATCTGCTTGAACTCCTCGACGTCGTCGTGGCGGATGACCCCGAAACGCGCGGCGATTTCTGGCGCGCCCAGTCGTGGATCCCGATTCCGGCCGCATCCTTGATCCGCCCGGCCTCATACCCGGCGCTGGCACCTGCCGACCCGGACACAGCGCGGACGGCTCTCCAAGGGAAGCGGTTTGGCGTGCCGAGGATGTACATTAATGCCGACTCCGAGGCCGGGACGAGCGCGCACCCCGGTATCGGCGGACCCACCGGCCAACGAATCCACACGCGCCAGTCCGTGGTCGACCTGTGGCAGGCTGCGAGGCGCGACCTCGAGGCGGCAGGGGCCGAAGTAGTGCTGGTAGATTTCCCCGTCGTGACGAACTACGAAGGCGACCGCCCCGGGGCTCCGACCATCGCCACGCGCGGACTGGTGAATCCGGATTACCTGCGGCACGAGATCGTGGATCTTTCGGCGTGGGCGTGGGAAGACTTCCTGGCGGCCAACGGCGACCCGGGACTCCACAGTCTGACCGGAGTCGAGGGAGCCCAGATCTTTCCGCATCCGGAAGGGGCGCTGCCGGACCGCTACGGCGGCTTCGACGACGACATCGCGGAGTACCCGGAACACGTCCGCAAGCACAAGGTGGAATCGTTCACCGAGATCCCTCACCTTGCGGAAGGCCTGCGCGGGCTTGAGGAGACCCGGCGGATTGACCTGGAGGAATGGATGGACGGTCTGCGGCTGGATGCGGTGGTCTTCCCGGCCGTCGCCGACGTCGGACCGGCCGACATGGACATCAACGAGGCCTCCGCAGACCTTGGCTGGAGCAACGGAGTGTGGGTCGCCAACGGCAATCTGGTCCCGCGGCACCTGGGCATCCCGACGGTCACTGTCCCGATGGGCACCCTGGCTGACATCGGCATGCCCGTCGGTCTAACCTTCGCCGGCCGGGCCTATGACGACACCGCGTTGCTGACCCTGGCCGCCGCGTTCGAGGCCACGGGTGCCCGCCGCACCGTTCCCCCGCGCACCCCGCCGCTGAACTAAGCCGGGACCCTGCACGGGCTCTGACGCAAGCAGGCAAGCCATGTGTCATTGCCCCGGCGCCCCGGGACAAGCTGCCCGGGGCGTTGGCAGACGGATCCTGGATTCTCGTCCAGCCATTCGGCCAGCCACAGCTCCAGCCGACCCGCGAAGGCTGCGGGCCGAGACCGGCGGGGGCACGGGAGGTGCCGTTGCGGACCTGCTCGCTGCTCTCGGACAGGAAATCACAACAGCTGTGAATGAGGACGTCGTAGCGTCAGTCTGTTTCCGGGCTGCAGCAGTAGAAGCAGTCGGTGGGACAGCCGGCGGCCCCTGCCGGGTTAACGGGAAACGGTTCAACTCCGGAGATTAGTGCGTCATGCCGCGGCGGCGACACGGCTGTACCGGCAACTGGTTTCATGGACATTTGATTCCTTGCTCCCAGGCATGGGCAGAGGGGAAGAAGTCCAACTTCTTGCCGGCCCGGGCAGGCACGTCCGGGATGATACCCCCGGGACGTGCCTGCCTGCAGCGGCTTCCAGTCGAACATCTCCTGGTGATGCTGCTTTAACTAGTCGCCGATGTAGAAGAGGCGCTTGTTGACGAATTCGTCCATGCCGAGCGGGCCGAGTTCGCGGCCGAAGCCGGAGCGTTTGACGCCGCCGAAGGGGATGTCCGCGCCTTCGCCGACGCCGTTGACGTTGGCCATGCCGACCTCGAGCTGCTGGGCGATCCTGCGGGCGCGTTCCTCGTCGGTGCTGAAGACCGCGCCGCCGAGGCCGTACTGGGTGTCGTTGGCCAGTTTGAGCGCTTCCTCGTCGGAGGAGACTTTGTAGACCACGGCGACCGGGCCGAAGAGCTCTTCGGTGTAGGCGCGCATCTCGGGGGTGACGCCGGTGAGGACGGCGGGGGCGATGTAGGCTGCCGGCCCGTCCTGCAGTTGGCCGCCGGCATGCAGGGTGGCGCCCTTGTTGACCGCGTCCTTGAGCTGTTCGGCGAGGGCCTCCGCCGCGGCGCGGGAGGACAGCGGGGCGAAGGTGCCCTGGGCTTCCTCGGCCGGGTTGCCGGGCTTGAGGTCCTTGGCCTGCTTGGTCAGTTCGGCGACGAAGTCCTCGTAGATGTCTTCCATGACGATCATGCGCTTGTTGGAGTTGCAGGCCTGGCCGGTGTTCTCCATCCGGAACTCCCAGGCATCGGCCGCCGCGGCCGCGACGTCATCGGCGTCGAGCACTACGTAGGGGTCGGAGCCGCCGAGTTCCAGCACGGCCTTCTTGAGGTTCTTGCCGGCCAGTTCGCCGATGATGGCGCCGGCCCGCTCGGAGCCGGTCAGCGAGACGCCCTGGACGCGCGGGTCGGCGATGATGTCCGCGATCTGCTCGTGGCTGGCGAAGACGTTGATGTATGCGCCGGCCGGGACGCCGGCGTCGTCCATGATCTGCTGGATGGCCAGCGCCGAGCGCGGGCAGGTCTCGGCGTGCTTGAGGATGATGGTGTTGCCCAGCACGAGGTTGGGTGCGGCGAACCGGGCCACCTGGTAGTACGGGTAGTTCCAGGGCATGATGCCCAGCAGCGGGCCGACCGGCAGCCGCTGGATGAGGGCGCGCCCGCCGCCGATGGCCTTGATTTCCTGGTCCGCGGCCAGGCCGGGGCCCTCGGTCGCGAAGTAGTTGAAGATGTCGGTGCAGAACTCGGCCTCGCCCTTGGACTGGGAGAGCGGCTTGCCCATTTCCTCGGTGATGATCGCGGCGAGCTCATCGGCCCGTTCGGTGAACAGATCGGCGACCTTGGCCACGATCTTGGCGCGGTCGGCGATCGGCACGTCCTTCCAGGACTGGAAGGCCTCCTGGGATCTGGCCAGGGCGTCCTGGATCTCGGCATCGGTGGCGGTCGGGAATTCCTCCACCACCTCGCCGGTGGCCGGATTAAGCACGCGGTAGCCGGGCTGGGTGGTCGACGTGGCAGTCACTGGCAGTGTCTCCTGTTGAAAATTAGCGCGTGGGCGCTGGAAGCCGTCTCTCGACCGCTCCAAGAACCTACAACTCAATAGTGCGGATGATGCTGGAATGGCCTTCCGCAGCATCCTGTGACGGACTCCATAAAGTGAACGACGTTCATATATGATGCTTCTACTGTACCGAGCTGTCACAGACATGCAAAGCACCAGCCATCAATCCAGCCGCTCGCCCGTCTAGACAGAGGGACGACGGGCGCTGGCGTAAAGGCGGGCGCTTCACAGGAAGGAACCGAAATGACCATTGAATGTTGGAAGGACCTGCAGGGGCGACAGGTCCTTATCCGAAAGGACGGCACTCCCGTGCGGGCTGGTCGAGTTGAAGAAGTGACACCCGCAGCGGATGTCTTATGGATGGAACACCACGGCGGCAACCCTCGTCAGCTTTTCGAAAAAGCGGAAGGCTACTCGGTCGAGCTGCTTCCGATTTAACAACGGCAATCACCCAGGATGTCAATGGTGGCGTGGGGGATTACCGTTATTGTCTGGACGTATTACCAGCCGCACCCGGCGAGGCGGTGCGGCTGCGGGATCTCGTCCACGTTGATGCCGACCATCGCTTCGCCGAGGCCGCGGGAAACCTTGGCGATCATATCCGGATCGTCGTAGAAGGCGGTGGCCTTCACGACCGCGGCGGCGTCAGCAGCTGTTCTCGCTTGCCGTCAGCCTCGAGATTGATCCGGACCTTCGCACTGACGTTCAAGTAAGTTGCCGGATCCGCGAACAGGTCGCCGATGAGAATTCACCGGACCTGGTAAAGCGTCATTGGCGAGGCGATCGAATGTGAGGTGAGTTTCCGTTCGACCCGACTCAGGAATCCTCTGGTCAGCCCGGTGGACTCGGCAACCTGTTCGATAGTCATTCGCTGAGCCTGCCCGGCGGCCCGGATGCGGCAGCCGATGGTCAAGGGGGAGTTGGTCGGCTCCAAGGGCAGTGCTTTCACAGCAGATCTCCGCTCCTCGCTGTTTCCCTCCGCCGGCGGCGTTGATGCCCGTCGCATAAGGAGGTTGACGTGGGCCGCGTCACATGAATAGCCTAATACTCAACAATTGTTGCCCCCAGGGCAATCCACCCAAGTCCTTCAATATCTGACTAGCGGGAGCATCCATGGACGGACAACTTGTCAATGGCGGAATCGTTGTCGCATACCTCGTCTCGATGCTGCTTTTCGGCTGGTGGGGTAAGTCCCGCACCAAGAACAACAGCGATTATCTGGTTGCAGGGCGCCGCCTCGGCGGCGTGCTGTACACCGGCACCATGGCCGCCGTCGTCCTCGGCGGGGCGTCCACGGTCGGAGGCGTGGGGCTTGGCTACAAGTTCGGCATCTCGGGTATGTGGCTGGTGGTTGCGATCGGCACCGGGGTACTGGTGCTGAGCCTGTTCTTCGCCCCGACGCTACAGCGGCTGAAGATCTACACAGTGGCCCAGATGCTCACCCTGCGCTATGGCGTTAGTGCCACCAAGGTCTCCGGCATAGTAATGCTGGCCTACACCCTGATGCTCTGCGCCACCTCGACCGGCGCGTACGCCACCATTCTGGTAGTGCTCTTCGGGTGGGAACGCTGGCTGGCTATCGTCGTCGGCGGTGCGATCGTGCTGATCTATTCCACGATCGGCGGCATGTGGTCGATCACGCTAGCGGACATGGCCCAGTTCGTGATCAAGACCATCGGCGTATTCCTGCTGATGCTGCCATTCTCCTTCGCCCGGGCGGGCGGGCTGGAGGGGATCCGCCATCGCGTTGACGAATCCTTCTTCGACATCACCGGAATCGGTGTTCAGACCATCATCACTTACTTCGTGGTCTACACCCTCGGCCTGCTGATCGGCCAGGACATCTGGCAGCGGGTGTTCACCGCCCGGACCCCGCAGGTAGCCCGCTGGGGCGGGACCACGGCCGGCGTTTACTGCATCCTCTACGGCGTGGCCGGGGCGCTGATCGGCATGGCCGCCTCGGTGGTACTGCCCAACATTGAGGTCACGGACGATGTGTACGCCGATGTGGCCATCAACATCCTGCCGATCGGCATCGGCGGCCTCGTGCTGGCCGCCGCGGTCGCCGCGATGATGTCCACCGCCTCCGGGGCTCTGATTGCTGCGGCCACCGTGGCCAAGGCCGACGTGGTACCGTTCGTCCGTTCCTGGTTCGGCAAGCCAATCCACCACGAACACGGGGAAAACCCGGAGCACGATGTCCAGGGCAGCCGCTGGTATGTGCTGGGCCTGGGCGTGCTGGTGATCGCCTTGGCCATCGTGGTCCAAGACGTGGTCGCGGCGCTGACCATTTCCTACGACATCCTGGTCGGCGGGCTGCTGATTCCGATCCTCGGCGGTCTGCTCTGGAAGCGCGGCACCGGCCTCGGCGCCGCGGCCGCGATGGCCGTCGGCACCGTGGTCACGCTGGCGACGATGATCGTGCTGGAGGTCAATGCCGAGAACCAGTACGACGGTGTCTACGCCAACGAGCCGATCTATTACGGCCTGATTGCCGCCCTGGTGGCCTACTTCGCGGTCTCGCTGCTGAGCCGGCGAACGGATCCGGCGGTCATAACTGCATGGGACCGCCGCGTGGCCGGCGCCGTCACCGAGGAGGTCCCGGTAGAGGGCCCGGAAGACGTCCCCACGGCTAAACCCCACGGGGCGCCATAGCGCGCGCGGCTGAGGGGGCGTGGGGACCGCCGCGCTCACTCGGCCGTTTAGCGGCCGGAGCAGCACCGCTATGTCCAACACCACCACGCAGACCGCGGTTCAGAGGACGAATTCAACCGGTTGTCGCAACGCCTCGATTCTGGAGGTAGTGATGGGCAGGCCGGCGGGCTGGATGAAGGCGTTGACGGGCAGGTCCCCGATGGAATCGCCGTGGAAGCCGTCATACGGCGCGACACTGAGCGGGCGTTCTGGCGTGCGATCACGACGGGGTGCACGAGTGACGCGGCGGCGATTTCGGTTGGCGTGACGCAAGCGGCTGGAACGCGCTGGTTCCGGGATCGTGGCGGCATGCCGACGTTCATGCTCACAGCGCTCAAAGGCCGGTACCTGTCGTTCGAAGAACGTGAGGAGATAGCGCTGTTGAAAGCGCAGGGCGCAGGTGTGAGGAAAATTGCCCGGGCAGGCACCTTATTTAGTCGGACTGCTTGCGCAGTGCTGCCCAGGCTTGGAAACCGCCGATAAGGTCGGTCGCACGGGTCAGCCCCAGCCGTTGCAGGGTGTGTGCGGCGAGGCTGGAGCTGTAGCCCTCATTGCAGACGACCACGATCCGCCGCGCGGGGTCGTCGGCGATCGGGAGCCGGTGGGGGCTGGAAGGATCGAGTCGCCACTCGAGAACGTTTCGGTCAATGACGACCGCTCCCGGAAGATCACCGTCGCGGTCTCGCTGATCGACCGGCCGTGTGTCAACAATAAGGGCGCCCGCCGTCATCTCCCGCTCAAGATCCGAAGCGTGAACACGCTCGAGCCCGGTGCGGCTCTCAAGTAGTAATTGGTTGATCGTAAGGCGCCCGGGGGAATCGCTGGGATCTAAACTGCGTTGGCAGGTCGCGGCGCCGTCGTCGGAGGTATGACACTGCTTCACCGTTTTCCTCGCTTTGCCTGCTGATCGGTCGGTCGTTCCACTATGAAGCGAAATGATGAGCTACTTTGGTCGTCAATTTCAAGCCTATGGAGGGAGTCAGGTCAACGGGAGGTGCGATCGGGACTCCAGATTGGCGCCGCCACCGAGGGTTCTTTGGTGACTCCATTGGAGGGAATTGTGTCGAATGGATTCATTCACTGAGACACGCAGAGTTTTGCTGGTGAGCCGGCGTATTGGGAACCTGCGAATACAACTGCTTCAATGGCTCGGCTTAGCCTCGGAGAACGTGGGGCGCCGCGGGGTGGGTGTTTTGCTGGTTGTGAGTGGTTATGAACGAAGTGCTGCGCGGGCGAAGGCTTGCCCTGGCATCTTGGCGGTGTTTGCTTTGAGCCCGAAGCGGTTGTCGAAGATGCCGAGGTTCAGCAGGATGTCTCGGGCGTCGATGAGGAGTGCTTGGACGGTTTTCGGTTCCAGTTCGGCTCCGGTGCGGGTGCTCCAGCCGAGTGCGCCGAGGCCGAAGGAGACCGCTTCAAGGTAGTCGGCCCATCCGGTTCGTTTTCCTGCCGCGACCTCGAGCAAGGGTAACAGCGTCGCGTCGCGCTCGGAGTCATGACGGTGCCGGTGCCGACATTGCCAAGGCACAGGACTTCCTCGCCAGGAAGCAGACCGGGAGGCTGGTTCTTGTCCCGCTGTCCGTCAACGTGCCAGGCCCCACAATGACCGCCGAAAGAACGGAGATATACCTGTGAAGATCGCTAGAGTCGACCTCGACCAGGTTGACTTGCCCTAGCGGATCAGCGCGTCATTCAGAGCCGGTTGGGAACAGCAGGACTTTTCCGGTTGTAGCCCGCGACTCGAGCGCGATGTGCCAATGTGCCGCACTTATGCGAGTCTCAGAAACAGAAATTTGAACCTTTGATGGGACCTGATGTGGTTGTGGCAAACATCGGATATGCGAGGCCTCGTCGTTCCCGCTCGGCCCGTCCCGGCTATGGGGCGGGGGATGTAATCTGAGCATATGGCCGACGGGGTCATGGCGAATACGTACCGTCCGCGGAACATTTAGATGCCGTGGCCATCATGGATGCTTCCGAAGGTGACCGCGCCGCTGGCGGCATTGCGTCGGAGCCGCACCGTCCAGCACCATCCCTCGACGTCGGCGGGCTTTCCGTCGTGCCGCCGCTGGCGCCTTCCGGCCTCCCATCAGGTCCGGCGCCCGAACCGGCGCCGGGGCCCTACTCCGAGGCAGGTGCGCCCGCCCGTCCCCGCCGGTCTACGGCGGAGGAATACGGGCCGTTCCCGGTGGACCTGCCCGAGTTGAAGGACTTCCGCACCAACTGGGCGCTGTCCCTATTCCTGGGTGTCCTGGGCGTGGACCGGTTCCACCGCGGCCGCCCGGTCACCGGGGCGCTGAAACTGCTCACCGTGGGCGGTGCCGGCTTCTGGTGGGCCGGGGACCTGCTCGCGGTGGCGGCCGGATATGCCGTGGACGGCAGAGGGCATCCGATGAAGGGCCGGCGCAGCCACAGGGTACTGGCCGTGGCGGTGTCGCTGGCCGTGATCCTGGGGACCGGTGTGGCAGCCGTGTCCGCTGCGGGCCCTTATACGGGAAAGCTGACGGCCGGTGCCGGCCGGACCACGCTATCTGTACTTACCGCGCTCTTCCCGCCGGCGGAGCCCGACTGGGAGTGGCAGGAAGTAGCGACGCTCTCGGCCCGGACCGGCGCGGGGCCGTCCGAGAAGTTCCTGGTCAGCGGGGATGCGCTGACCATCAGCTACACCCTGGACGGCGCCGGGTTCATCTACCTGCTGCCGGCCGGAACCAAGGCCGTGCCAAACTTCACCGAGCCGATCATCTCCACGATGAAGGCCGCTGCCGGGAAGGTCACCGTCCGTGCTGCACCGGGCGAATACCGGCTCTACGCGCAGTCAGCCGGCGGCTGGGAGGCACACATCACCGAACGCGTGGTGCGCAAGCCGGGGTGAATCCCACGATCCGGAACCGGCCCCGACCGCTGCCCGGGGATCCCGCCCATGGATGACCCGATCGGGTTGAAACCCCATTCCGAAGGCATCCATGGACCGCCGGATGATGAGCGGTTGGTGGCACGCCCCCGCACTCGATGGCGGGGAACCGCGATTCAGCCGACCGGCAGCGGACGCGGCGCGGGTTGGGCACCGGCCATCGACTCGGCCATGTACTCGGCGACCACGTCCTGGGAGATGGGCAGGTCCAGCACGAACACGCCTTCAGCGCCGCGGGACACCCAGGCCTTAAGCGCCTCCAGGTCCTGCAGGCCCCGGGCCTTGACGCCCTCGGCGCCGAAGGCCCGGCCCAGAGCGGCGAAGTCCACCTCCTCGATGAGCATGGCCGTTTCATCCAGTCCGCGGGCGGCGTACTGGTGCAGCTCGGCACCGTAGGCAGCGTCGTTGAACACGACCACCACGCCGCTGCGTGCCTGGCGCACGAAGCTCTCGAAGTCGGCCAGGGCCATCAGCCCGCCGCCATCGCCGGTCACCAGCACGGTGGTCCGTTCGGGGCGGGCCACCGCGGCACCCACGGCCGAGGGGAAGCCCAGCCCGATCGACTGGAACGCCGTGCCGACGAACAGGTGGGAACGCGCATCCGGCACCGAGCACATCAGCGGGATCCACCCGATGAAGTGCCCGCCATCCTGCACGAACGTGCGCTCGCGGGGCAGGATGCCCTCCAGCGCCAGCGCCATCGTCCGCGGGTTCAGCCGGCCGTCCGGGGCCAGTCCGTCCTCCACGGAGCCGTCCTCGCGCATGTCCTCCACGCGCGGGGCCGCCGGCATGGGCTGGCGGGCGCGCCAGCCGCCGTCGGGGCGGCCGTTCTCCTGCGGTGTGGCGCCAAACGCCGCCGCCAGGGCCGCCAGTGCGGTTCCGGCGTCAGCGAGGAGGAAGCGGTCCGTGCGCTCATGACGCTGGCCGGCGCGGGAGTCCACCTGGAGCACGGTGGCGTCCTCGGACACGAGGGTCCCGTAGCGCATCTGGAACGGGTTCATGCTCGCTCCGACGACCAGCACGACGTCGGCCCGGCGCATGATCTCCACGCGCTCCGGCCGGGCGAAACCGCCGGCGATGCCCAGATCGCCCTCGGGCCCGGCCACATGGCGGGCCATCACGGAGGTGGCGATGAAGGCACCCAGCCCGTCGGCCAGCCGGCGCAGGGCCTCGGGGGCCCCGGCGGAGTCGACGACGCCGCGGCCGGCAATGATCAGTGGCCGCTCGGCGCCGCGCAGCGCGGCGGCCAGCGGCTCCAGCTCCGCGGCCGCAGGCGTGGCGGGGGCCGGCGTCGTGAGGTGCAGCGCTTCGGCCGGCTGCGTGACGGCCTGCACCGGGACCTCCACCAGGTCATACGGGATGGCGACGACGATCGGCCGGGATTCCGCCGCGGCGCGGTCGTAGGCGTCACGGACCCGGGCGGCCGGGTCCTGGGCGTCCAGGCGCACCGTCTCGACTCCGGCAGCGGCCGCCATGCCGACCTGGTCGACATCGAAGAAGCGCGGGCCGGATGCGGGGGCGTCACCGACGATCAGGATCAGCGGGATCCGGGCGATGGCAGCCTCGGACAGGGCGGTGAGGGTATTCGTGAACCCGGCGCCGTAGGTGACGGTGGCCGTGGCCGGCTTCCCAGACGCGCGGAAGTACGCATCCGCGGCGGCCACCGCACCGGCCTCATGGCGCACGGTGACGAAGGGGAAGCCGGTGCTGGTCAGCTCGCTGATCAGGTGGGCGTTGCCGTTGCCCATCAGCCCGAAGAGGGCGGTGGCACGCTCGCGCACGACCCGGGCCACGGCCTGGGGAACGGTAGCGGTGGCCTCAGTAGCGAGGGTGGTGGCGGCGGTGTTCGCGGGGCGGTCTGCGACGGCGGTCATGGCGGGACTCCTCAGTGCTCTCGGGTCGTCATGGTCTCTTGCCAATGAGTGTGACCTGAGCCGCGGCTACCGTGCAATCCGTCACTGATGGAGTCGACAATCTGTGCATCTTGACCCGCAGATGTGCAAAAGAGCTATACAGGCTGACTAGCAAATTCGTGCAGCAAGTGGCAGGTCCCGCCCTGCTCATGCGAAGGAGGACGGCGTGCGGGCGACGCCGGGCGCCTGCGGAGCGACGCTTAGTGCCGGGCGTACTTGGCGTCCCGCCAGGCCGTCACGGCGACGGTGATGGCGAGCCCGACAGAGATGATGCCCAGCGGGTTGCACAGCGCGGTCGACATGCCCAGCGCGGATTCGCCGGCCAGCGCGGTCATGACCGAGCCCCCGTCCTCGCCGAAGTCCGGCACGGTGAAGCCGAATCCGATCGCCGTCAGCCAGGCGACCAGCAGCAGCGCGCAGGTCTTAATCGGTGCGCCGTCGGGCCGGCCCTTCAGGGCGTTAGCCGTCGTCTTCACCCCGGCGATCAGCAGCAGGATGAACAGCGCCGGACCCAGGCTATAGCCCAAGATCGCGACCATGGGCCCGGAGATTCCGAAGAGCAGCCGCCCGGCCACCACCCACAGCGCTACCAGCGTGGCCATGGGGATGCTGGCCATCGCGACCAGCCACTGGAGGGGATTCGCCTTGCGTACGACGGCGGGTCGGGACATTGCTTCGGAGCTCACCTTTCTACTCTAGGCAGGATCGGGGTGCGGCTCAGCACCGGTCCGGCGCGGGCGCATACCTAGGCGCCGGCCAGGTAGGGCCGAATAGTAAGGCACCGGATACGAGCAGCGGAGGCCGATGACCGAGCAGGACAACGTGCGGCGAGGTGCTCGACAAGGTTACGCACCGCCGTCGTTAGTGGACTGTGCCTGCCGGGCGCGCTGCACGTGGCTGCGGGCGTGCTCCACCGCCGGTTCCAGCTCGGCGAACAGGTGCTTGTGGTGGCGCAGCGACTCCAGCATGCCGACCCGTGCGGCGAGCTTCAGGTGCCGCTCCTGGATCCCCTTGATGAGCACGGTGACCCCGCGGCGCTCCAGAGCGGTGACGAGCTCGGCCACCACCCGGGCGCCGGTCGCGTCCAGGATCTGCAGCTGCGACATGCGGATGATGACCACCTGGACGTTGCGGATGGCGCCGACACGCTCCAGCATCCGCTCGGCCGCGCCGAAGAACAGCGCGCCGTCGAGCCGGAAGAGCGCGATCTGCTCGTCCCCCTCGCGGGCCGGGCCGGGGAGCTCCTCGCGGTGCACGCCGCTGGCTTTCGCCAGGGAGCGCAGGGCGAAGAAGGCGGCGACGATGACGCCGATCTCGACGGCCTGGATCAGGTCGAAGGAGACGGTGATGACGGCCGTCACCACGAACGTGATGGTGTCCGCGCGGGTGGAACCGATGACGCTGCGCAGCGTTGCCGGCGAGACCATCCGGAAGGCGGTCACCATGAGCACGCCGGATAGCGCGGCGAGCGGGATCCGGGAGACCGGTCCGGTGGCGAGGTAGACGACGGCGAGCAGCACCAGGGCATGGACGACGGCGGAGGCGCGGGTTTGGGCGCCTGCCCTGATGTTCACCGCGGTGCGGGCGATGGCCCCGGTGGCCGGCATTCCGCCGAAGAAGCCCGCGGCGACGGAGGCCAGGCCCTGCCCGACCAGCTCGCGGTCCGCGTCGTAGGGGCCGGTGTCCGAGATGGAGGCGGCCACCCGGGCGGAGAGCAGCGACTCGATGGCGGCCAGCGCGGCAATGGTCAGCGCCGGCCCGAGCAGGGTCGTGACCAGGGCCGGGTCCACGAAGGGCAGGGACGGCGCCGGCAGCGAGGCGGGCAGTTCGCCGATCCTCGCGACGGGAAGGCCGGCCAGCTCGGCCAGCAGCGTGGCGACGACGATGCCGATGATGGAGCCGGGCAGCTGCGGATGGAGCTTCGGGGCCAGGACCATGATGGCGGCAACGACCAGCACCAGGGCTACGGGCCACAACAGCGTGGCGAAGTCCGTGGCCCGCAGCGACTGGAAGGCGGCTACCGCGGCGTTGGTGCTCGCGCCGGCGGGCACGCCGAACGCGGCCGGAACCTGCTGCAGGAAGATGATGGCCGCGATGCCGAGGGTGAACCCCTCGATGACCGGCCACGGAATGTAGCTCACGGCCCGGCCGAGCCTGAGGGCGCCGGCGATCAGCACGACGAGGCCCGCCATGATAGTCACGAGAGCCAGCGACTGCATGCCGTGCGCCGCGATGACCGGCGCGAGCACCACCACCATGGCCCCGGTCGGTCCGGAGACCTGCACGTTGGACCCGCCGAAAACGGCCGCCACGACGCCGGCCACGATGGCCGTGATCAGCCCGGCAGCCGCGCCCGCGCCGGAGCTGACGCCGAAGGCCAGCGCCAGCGGCAGGGCCACGATGCCGACCGTGACGCCGGCGACCAGATCGTTCTTCCAGCTGCGCCGCAGCGGCGCATAATCTCCCGGTCCCGGCAGCAGCTGGCGGGCGGTACCGAGCAGGTTCATCGCCGTGCCCCTTCTGGCCGGGCCTCTGACGGCTGGGCCTCTGGCGCCCGTCCCGAGGGCGGCTCCGGCTCCGGCGCCGGCGGCCCGGGGGCCATGGACAGTTCGAGGTTCTTCTGCGTGGTCGCCAGCACCTGCGTCAGGAAGCTCCGGGCCACGGTCAGCAGCTCTGCCACCTGCGGGTAGGCGAGGCTGTAGAAGACCTGCAGTCCCCGGCGCTCCGCAACGACCAGGTGGTGCCGGCGGAGGACGCCGAGATGCTGCGAGATGTTCGAGGCTTCCTGGCCGGTTCCCGCGATCAGGTCGGTCACGGAGACCGACGGCGCCTCGGCCAGCAGCTCGAGCAGGCGGATCCGGATGGGGTGGGCCAGGCCCTTGAACAGGTTGGCTTTGACCTCGTACAGCGGGGCGTGGGAAGCGGGCTTGTCTGGCAAGGCTGCACGGCTTTCGTTGATCCACTAATTTAGGTTTTCATCATATAGCCGAACTGCCTTTCACAAGTAGGGGCTGGGTAAAGACGGGACCTTGGTCCCGGCTACTGCCGGGCGTCTGCGTCCGCGTTCGACGGCGTGCGGAGAGCCTCCGGGTCGCCGGGCGCGGCTGTGCGTCCCCCCGTGCGGGTGGCTCCGATACCTGCAGCGACGACCAGGGCGATGCCGAGGATCGCCGCGGGTCCGGGAACCTGGCCGAGGAAGACCAGCCCCACGGCGAGGCCGATCGCCGGCTCCAGGCACATCAGGGTTCCGAAGGCGGCGGTGCTCAACCGGCGCAGCGCCAGCATCTCCAGGCTGAAGGGAACTACGGGCAGCAGCAGCGCCAATCCGAATCCGGCGAGGAGAAGAGCCGGATCGAGGTGGCCGAAGGTTGACGGGCCCACGGTAATCGTTGCGACGATCGCGGCGACCGGCATGGAGACGGCCAGCGCGTGGATGCCCGCCACCTCATCGCCCGCGCGCTGCGTGAGCAGGATGTAGGCCGCCCAGCAGGTCGCCGCCCCCAGCGCGAACAGGATGCCCGGCACATCCGTCTGCCCGTGCCACGGTTCGGTCAGCGCCAGCACGCCCGCGCCGGCCACCACAGCCCAGAGGCGCGAAGCTCCCTTGCCGCGGGCCACCGCCACCCCTAGCGGGCCAAGGAATTCCAAGGCGACCGCCGTGCCCAGCGGGAGCCGCTCCGCGGCAGCCATGAACAGGATAGTCATGCCGGCAGTAGCCACACCCAGCCACGTGCACGTACGCAGGGCGCCGGCACTGAACCGCAACCGCCACGGCCGGGTGAATATGACCACCAGAAGTGCCGCGCAGGCCAGCCGCAGCCAGGCGACCCCTCCGGGGCCCAGCCGGTCCACGAGGCCGACGGACACCGCCAGGCCCAACTGGACGCAGCACATGGCGGCGCCCGCCATGGCGGTGCCGGTGGCGGCGCGGGAAACGGGAAGGGAAGGGACCATGGCATCCAGTAGACCGGCCCGGCTCGTCCATGTCCACGTGATGGATACGTGCATTCCGTCCAGAAAATGTGAACAATCTTCTCGTGGACACCAAGCGTCTCCGGACCTTTCTCGAGTTCTCCCGCAGCGGCTCCATGCGCGAGGTGGCCGACCTCCTCGGTACGACCACTTCGACGGTCTCCCAGCAGATTGCCGCGCTCGCGCGTGAAGTCGGGACGGCTCTGCTGGAACCGAGTGGCCGGGGCGTGCGGTTAACCCCGGCCGGCCGGCGCCTCGCCGACCATGCCGTCACGATCCTGGCGGCGGTCGATGCCGCCCGCGCCGATCTGGTGCCCGACGCGGAGCCGGCGGGCACCGTGCGCGTGGCAGGTTTCGCCACCGCCATCCGCCACAGCCTCATGCCGATCATCCAGGAGGCCGCCGCCAGGCACCCCTCGCTCCAGGTCACGGTGCACGAACACGAACCGGCCGAGGCGAGGGAGATGCTGCTCGCCGACGATGTTGACTTGGCGCTGACCTATGACTACAGCCTGGCCGCACTGGGCAGCGACCCCCGGCTTGACCTCACGCCGCTCTGGTCAACGCCCTGGGGCCTGGGCGTCCCGCTGAGCGATGCTGGTCGCGGCCGCGAGAGCTCGCCCGCGGTCTTCGCCGCCTTCCGCGAACGGGACTGGATCGGGAATTCGCGCAACCGGGCGGACGCGGACGTGCTGCGCATCATCGGATCCCTCGCGGGGTTCGAGCCAGGGATCCGGCACGAAGCGGACAGCCTTGACCTGGTGGAGGACCTCATCGCCGCGGAATTGGGCATCGGCCTGCTGCCCGTGGACCGGAAGCCAAGCCCCGGCGTCGTTATTCTCCCCCTGAAACAGCCCGAAGTGGTGCTGCGCGCCTATGCGCAGACGCGGAAGGGGCGGAGCAACTGGCCCCCGCTGCGCTACGTCATGGACCGCCTCATCGAGGCCTCGGCCGGTTAGGTTCGGTGATCGGGCCCCATGCCCGGCGGAGGTGTCGGCCCGGGGGCCGCGGCGGGCGCGAGCGGATCCACAGGCCCCTGGTCCAACCGGAACGGCGGGTATTCGTCGCGCATGAGGGCCGCGTAGGCGAGGACTCGGTAGACCCACCGGTTAATGCCGAGGATGAGGTCGAACAGGGGCCGGCGGTAGATTCCGCTGAAGAGCAGGATGACGGCGGCGATGAGAACCAGCAGGCCGAGCAGGGACGGGCCGCTGACGCGGACGTACTCGCCCCAGTCGTCGCCCGCCGCCCACCAGGTGTAGGCGGAGCCGGTCAGCGCCGCGATCACCAGATAGTGCGGGATGGCCAGCAGCCACCACTTGACCAGCACCAGGCCGTTGGAGAGGCGGTGGGGATATGCGACGTCGAACTCCGCCGGGTACGAGGCCAGCGGGGCCAGGGTGAAGGGCGGGTAGCGGTCCGTTCCCAGGGCGCCGTAGGCGTAGAAGGCGACGCGCCAGTTCCAGCGCGCCACGCCGACGCAGAACTGGAAGAGCGAGTGGGGGTAGCGGCCGGTGAAGAGGATGGCGAAGCCTGCGACGATCGTGACGACGCCGAACGCGAACCAGAGGAAGAACAGCAGGATGTAGTGCGGGATGGCCAGCAGCCATTTGACCAGCCACATCCAGCGCGAGACCCCGGGGTCAAGCTCGCCATAGAGCAGGGCCGGATATGGACTGCCGGGCCGAGTGGAGACGGAACTGCCTGAGCCGGGTGGGGGCGGCCCGCTCCAGTACGTCGCGCCGGGCGGGCCGGCGGCGGCCGCGGGATAGGTCGGCGGGTGGTCCGGGTAGGCCGGGCGGTTGGCCGGTCCGGGCGGCAGATGGCGGCCGAGTCCGGCAGCCCCCAGGATGAGCAGCGGCAGCCCGATGACCAGCAGGACCAGGCCGGTGATCAGCAGGCCGATGGTCAGCGGTCCGAGGAACCCCAGCCTGACCCCGGCGGCGAGGTCAGCGGAAACGGGCCGGCTGCCGTCTGCATTCATCACGACGACGGTCCAGTCCCCGGACTGGAGGTCCCAATGGATCTGCTGCCGGCCGGTGCCCGAGGCCGAAACGGCCCAGAAGTCCTGCTCGCCGGGAGGGCCGGGCGTTTGGGTCCCCGGCACCTGGCGGTAGTCGGGATCGAAAGGGTCCAAGCCGACGTCGTTAACCACCGAATGCGCGACGCCCGCAAGGTAGCCGTCCACCTGCGCGGTCGGCGCGATGCCGATGAAGATCTCCCGGCCCGCGCTCGCCGCCCTCGCGCGCAGCAGTACGCCGAAAGTGTCATTGGCCTCCACGCCGGGCGGCAGTTCCTGGTCCAGCAGGACTTCCAGCGGCTCGCTGACCAGGGCATGGGAATCCGCGGTGAACCGGGAATGGTCCGAGACGAGGTAGCCCTCGTTGTCCTGCGCGGCCTGGACCGCGCCGGTGAACGCCGCCCCGCCGGCCAGCGCGAGGCCGACGAGCGAGAACAGGATTCCCAGCACGAGCATGATGATGTGACCGGGTTTCATGGCGCTCAACTCCTACGGGGCGAGACAGTTAGGAGCAGTGTCGGCCCGGCCTGCGCGGTCCCGCTAGGGGCAAGCGTCCCCAGTTTGACGTTGGGTATTGTCGGGCTATGGATGCCGACACCTGGCTGAACCTTGCCTTGGTCTTGTTTTTTGTGTTGCTCGGCGGTGTCTTCGCCGGGACGGAGATGGCCCTGGTCTCCCTGCGCGAGAGCCAGATCCACCGGATCGAGCAGTCAGGGGAACGCGGGGCGAGGACGGCCGGGCTGGCCCGAAATCCCAATACTTTCCTCTCGGCTGTGCAGATCGGCGTCACGCTGTCCGGCTTCTTTTCGGCCGCCTACGGGGCCTCCACGATCGCGCCGGACATTTCCCCGCTGCTTGAGGGGTGGGGCATGCCGGCCGGCGTCGCGGAAACGACGGCCTTGGTGGGCATGACCATCTTCGTGGCCTACCTGTCGCTGGTGCTGGGCGAACTGGTGCCTAAACGCCTCGCCATGCAGACCGCCGTCGGATTCACCCGCATCCTCTCGCCGCCGCTGAACGTCTTCGCCCGCGTCATGCGCCCCGTCATCTGGCTGCTTTCGGTTTCCACCAACGGAGTGCTGCGCCTGCTCGGGCGGGACCCGTCCGAGCGCGAGGAGTCGGTCTCCACCCAGGAACTGTGGGACATGGTGTCGCAGAACGAGGCCCTCGAGGAGGACAGCCGCAGCATCCTGGCGGACGTCTTCGGGGCCGGAGAGCGGCTGCTGCAGGAGGTCATGCGGCCGCGCACCGAGGTGCAGTTCATCAACGGAAGCATGACGCTCGCCGAGGCGCGTGAATTCACCCGCAGCCTGCCGTTTTCCCGCTACCCGGTGATCGGCAGGACCCCGGACGACGTGCTGGGCTTCATCCACATCCGGGACCTGATTCCGCACCCTGGCGAGGACCCCGGGGCCACTGTGCGCGGCATGATCCGGGAGCTGCTGCCCCTGCCCGGAACCAACCGGGTGCTCCCGTCGCTGTCCCTGATGCGCCGGGAGGGCCATCAGATCGCCCTGGTGGTGGACGAGTACGGCGGCACGGACGGCATCCTCACCCTCGAGGACCTAGTGGAGGAACTCGTGGGGGAAATCTATGACGAGTACGACGCCGGTGCGGACCCGGAGGATAGGGTCCGGAAGTCCGGGGGCACCATAGATATCGACGGCGGCCTCATCCTGCAGGAGTTCGCATCCCTTACGGGGGTCCGGCTGCCCGAGGGCGGCTACGAGACCGTCGCCGGCTTCATGATCGACCGGCTGGGCCGCATGCCGAGGACCGGTGACCGGGTGGAAGCCGAGGGACGGATGTTCACCGTGCTGTCGATGGACCGGCTGCGGATCGGACGGATCCGGGTCAGCCAACCGTCCGCCGATACGGAGAGGTGAAGCCGAACTTACCTGGAAAGGGCCTGCAGCGCAGCCTTTAGCCGGCGGTCGGCGTCGTCGGCTACCTCGCGGATGGCGTCGTTGTCTGCGAGTTGGACCATGGTCTGCGGGTCGACGGTTTCCACGGTAGTTTCGGTGGCGCCGGGTGGGCGGCGGACGACGACGTTGCACGGCAGCAGCGCACCCAGTTGGGGTTCGGCGGTAATGCCGCGCTGGGCGAGCTGGGGGTTGCAGGCGCCGAGGATGATGTAGTCGCCGACCGTGTCGCCGGCGTCCTGTCCGAGCTTCTTGGTGAAGGTTGCCCGGACGTCGATTTCCGTGAGGACCCCAAAGCCCTGGTCAGCCAGGGCTTCGCGGGTGCGGGCGAGGGCGTCATCCCAAGGAAGCGGGACCGTGATGGAGTGCGTGTAGGCCATGGTGTTCATGCCTCCGGTTGAGGGTGAGCGTCGGTTAGCTGCTGAGTTTGAGTCCGCTTTTCTTGGCGTCCTCGAACTTGGCGTCGATGTGGACGACGTCATGGGTGGCCCGCTGCAGGAGGCTCGCGCCGACAGAGGCACGGTATCCCGAGCCGCAGTGCACCCACAGGCGCCCGGCGGGCACTTCGTCCATGCGCCGGAGCAGTTCGTGGAGCGGGATGTTGACTGCCCCTTCGATGTGGGATTGTTCGAACTCGTCCGTGCGGCGGACATCCAAGATGGTGTCCTTCTCGGGTTTTCCCAGTACTTCCTGCCAGCCGACGCTGTCATAGGACGAGGTGGCTGCTTCGGGCGCGAGTTCGGCCGGGCCGGCACCGATGGCTGCGTCCGGATTGTCGATACCGATGCGGGAGAGGTCCCGGATGGCGTTTTCGACGTCCCGGCGTTCACCGACCAGCGTCAGCTGTTCGTCCCAGGGCAGGACCCACCCGAGGAACGCGGTGAACTTGGTGCCGTCGCCGTATTCGAAGCTGACGCTGCCGCTGAGGTGGTTGTTGGCGAATGCGACGCGGTTCCGCAGGTCGACGACCCACTCGCCCTGCTCCAGTCGGGACTGCAGCTCGTCCGCTGCCAAAGAACCCGGCACTTCAAGGTTGGGTGGAGTGGGGCCGGCCATGTTGATGGGCGCCATGTGGGCGTAGTACGAGGGGTAGGCCGTGAGGTTGTGGATGAGCTCACGGACAAAGTGGTCCTCGTCCTCATCGGTCAGGGCGTGGTTGTCCCGCAGCTGCTCGCCGATGGTGGAGGAGTCCGCGCCGCTGGCCGGGCCGGAGGAGCAGAAGGAACCGAAGCCGTGCGTGGGGTAGAGCCCGGCATCATCGCTGGCTTGCTGCACCAGCCGCCGGACGGAGGCGTACTGATGATGGGTGAGGGGGACGGTGTCTTCCTCGCTGACCAGATCGGTGCGACCCACGGAGCCGTAGAGCAGGCTGCCGCCGGAGAACACCGCCTGCCGCCCGCCGTCGTTAATAAGGTAGGAGAGGTGGTGGTGGGTATGTCCGGGAGTGGCCACCGCTTTGAGGACCAGCCTGCCGACCTGCACCGTTTCTCCGTCGGAGATCGGCTGGCGGCTGTATGGGACGTCGTCGGCGGCATTGACCAGGTACACCGCATCGTGGTCCCTGGCCAGCTGCAGTCCGCCGGTGACGTAGTCGTTGTGGATGTGGGTCTCGGCGACGTGGGTGATGCGCACCCCGGCGTCGGAGACGGCTTTCTCAACCCGGTCGGTGTCCCGTTGGGGGTCGATGACGACTCCGACCTCGCCGTCGTGGACCAGGTAGGTGCGGTCGCCGAGCTGCGGTGTTTCGATCGTGACGACTTCCATGCCGGAATCATCCTCCTCGCTGAGCCGGTCTGCTCGTCACGTTACCGCTGAGGTTTGCCGGGCGGTACCCCTGGGGGTGTTTCCGCGGCCCCGGCTCGGGCCTAGAGGAGGAAGGCCGGATCGATCAGGTCGAGCCGCGGATCCCAGGGGTAGTTGCCGTCCTTCGGGCGGAACTGCGCCGGGATCCCGATCGCCACGGAACCGGCCGGGATATCGGTGACGACGACGGCGTTCGCGCCTATCGCGCAGTCGTCGCCTATGGTCACGGGTCCCAGGATGCGGCAGCCGGAGCCGAGCATCACCCGGTTGCCGATCGTGGGGTGGCGCTTGGTCTTGTCCAATGCGCGGCCGCCGAGCGTGACACCCTGGTACATCATCACGTCGTCCCCGACGATGGCGGTTTCGCCGATGACGATCTTGGTGCCGTGATCGAGGAAGATGCGCCGGCCGAGGGTCGCCGCGGGGTGGATCTCGATGCCGGTGAGGAACCGGGTGAACTGGGAGAGCAGCCGCGCGGGCGTCCGCAGGCCGGGCCGGCGCCACATCGCGTGGGCAATCCGGTGGGCCCAGACCGCGTGCACGCCGGAGTAAGCCCCTGCGACTTCGAGGTCGGAGTTGGCCGCGGGATCCTGGGCCCGGGCGGCCTTGAGGTCCTCGCGCATCAGCGCCAGCAGGCCGCTCGTGGCCATCGTCAATCAGCTCCTCGCCGTCGTCAATCTTGCTCCGGCAGGAAGCTGCCGCACCTTGTCCAAGAGAACATCTTAGGCAACCGCGCGGCGGCCCCGATTCATTCCCCGAGCCGGGCCCCCACGCCGCTCCCGGCGTTGTTCCCGGCCCGGTCCTTGCGCGGGAAGCCGCGGGCTCTGGAGGTCCCGCAGGGCAGCCACTAGGCTCATCGGTAGGGACACATCCCGTCGGATGAGGAGCGTGAGGCGATGGAGCCGATCGACGTGACCGTCAACGGCCTGGCGCGAAGGTCCGCGGCGGGCCCGAACGTCAGCTTGCTGGACTGGCTGCGCGGCGAGGGCCTGACCGGCGCCAAGGAGGGCTGCGCAGAGGGCGAGTGCGGGGCCTGCGCCGTGCTGGTCGCCCGGCCGGACGGCCCGGCCCGGACCCGGTGGACGGCTATCAACTCGTGTCTGCCGCCGGCCCCGGCCTTCGACGGCGGGGAAATCGTCACGTCCGAGGGGCTCGGCACCGCCGCCGGAGTGATCGCGGCCGAAGACCTGCACCCGGTCCAGCGCGAGATGGCCGACCGCGGCGGATCGCAGTGCGGCTACTGCACCCCGGGGTTCGTCTGCGCCATGGCCGCCGAGTACTACCGGCCCGAGCGCCCGGCCGCCGGCGGGTCCAGCGAACCGGAGCCGCACCACGGACCCAACGGCTTCGACCTGCACGCGCTGAGCGGCAACCTGTGCCGCTGTACCGGCTACCGGCCCATCCGGGACGCGGCCTATGCCCTGGGCGATCCCGCGGAGGAGGATCCGCTGGCCGCGCGCCGTGCCGCGGCGCCGCCCGCCGCCCGGCCCACCCGTTCCGCTGCCGGCGGCTCGGAATTCGTCCGCCCCGCGACCCTCGGGGAGCTGCTCGACCGGCTCGAGCAGCAGCCGGACGCCCTGCTCGTCGCCGGCGCCACGGACATCGGCGTCGAGCGCAACCTCCGCCATTCACGGCCGCCGCTGATCCTCGCGGTGGACCGGCTGGCTGAGCTGCGCGGGCTCCACGAAGGCGCCGGATACGTCGAGATCGGCGCCGCCCTGACCCTCAGCGAGATCGAGCGCGGGCTGGACGGGCGCGTCCCGCTGCTCGGCCGGCTCTTCCCGCAGTTCGCCTCCCCGCTGATCCGGAACAGCGCCACGCTCGGCGGCAACCTCGGGACCGCCTCGCCGATCGGCGACGCCGCACCCGTCCTGCTGGCACTCGACGCCACCCTGGTGCTGGCGTCGAAACGGGGCGAGCGGGAGGTGGCGCTCGCCGACTACTTCACCGGCTACCGGCGGAGCGTGCGCGAACCGGGCGAGATCATCCGGGCCGTCCGCATCCCGCTTCCGCTGGCCGCCCGCACCGCATTCCACAAGATCGCCAAGCGCCGCTTCGACGACATCTCCTCCGTCGCCGTCGCGTTTGCGGCAAGGTACGACGGCGGACTGGTCACCGATGTGCGCATCGGCCTCGGCGGCGTGGCAGCGACCCCGATCCGCGCCCGGGCTGCAGAGGAAGCGCTGGCCGGCAAGGAACCGACCGCGGAGGTCGCCGCGGCGGCATCTGCCGCCATGGCCGGCGAGGGCACGCCCCTGGATGACCACCGGGCCAGCGCCCGCTACCGCACCGCCATGCTGGAGCAGGCGATGCTGCGCTTCTGCGCCGAAAGCCTGGCGGAGCCGGAGGCCGCCCGATGAAGTCGCTCGCCGAACGGCCCGTCAATCCCGCGGTCGGCCTGACCGTCCCGCACGAGAGCGCCGCGCTGCACGTGACCGGGACGGCGCTCTACACGGATGACCTGGTCGGCCGCATGCCCGGGTGCCTCCATGCCTGGCCGGTCCAGGCGCCGCACGCCCATGCCCGTGTCGCCGCCCTCCGCACCGAAGGCGCAATGGCGGTTCCCGGCGTCGTCCGCGTCCTGACCGCCGCGGACGTCCCCGGCACCAATGACGCAGGCACCAAGGAGGACGAGCCGCTCTTCCCCGGCGAGGTGATGTACTACGGGCACGCCGTCTGCTGGGTGCTGGGCGAGACGCTGGAGGCCGCCCGCCTGGGTGCCGCCGCCGTCGAGGTCGAGTACGAGGTGCTGCCCTCGCTGCTGACCCTCACCGAGGCGATCGCAGCCGGCAGCTTCCAGGGCCACCAGCCCACGCTCTCCCGGGGCGATGCTGCCGACGCGCTCGAAGCCGCCCCGCGCCGCTTCGCCGGGACCTTCGAGCTCGGCGGCCAGGAGCACTTCTACCTCGAGACCCACGCCTCGCTGGCCTACGTGGACGAGGCCGGGCAGGTGTTCATCCACGCCTCCACACAGCACCCGTCGGAGACCCAGGAGATCGCCGCCCACGTGCTCGGCCGCTCCAGCAGCGAGGTCACCGTCCAGTGCCTGCGCATGGGCGGGGGGTTCGGCGGCAAGGAGATGCAGCCGCACGGGCTCGCCGCGGTGGCCGCGCTCGGCGCGGTGCTGACCGGCCGCCCGGTGCGGCTGCGGCTCAACCGCACCCAGGACATGACCATGACCGGCAAGCGGCACCCGTTCCACGCCGACTGGGAGGTGGGGTTCGACGACGACGGCCGCCTCCTCGCGCTGCGCGCCACCATCACGTCCGACGGCGGGTGGTGCCTGGACCTCTCCGAACCGGTACTGGCCCGGGCGCTGTGCCACATCGACAACTCCTACTTCATCCCGGACATCGAGGTCCACGGGCGCATCGCGAAGACCAACAAGACGTCCCAGACGGCGTTCCGCGGGTTCGGCGGGCCGCAGGGCATGCTCGTCATCGAGGACATCCTGGGCCGCTGCGCGCCGGCGCTAGGCATCGACCCGACCGAGCTGCGCCGCCGCAACCTGTACGTGCCCGGCCAGAGCACGCCGTACGGCCAGCCGGTCCGGCACGCCGAGCGGCTGCTGGACATCTGGACCCGGCTCGCCCGGCTTGCCGACCTCGAAAGCCGCGCCGCCGCCGTCGTCCGCTTTAATGAGGCGCACGAGCACACCAAACGCGGAATCGCGATGACGCCGGTGAAGTTCGGCATCTCCTTTAATCTCACGGCCTTCAACCAGGCCGGCGCGCTGGTGCACGTCTACAAGGACGGCTCGGTGCTGATCAACCACGGCGGCACGGAGATGGGCCAGGGCCTGCACACCAAGATGCGCCAGGTAGCCGCCACCGCGCTCGGCATCCCGCTGGGCGGCGTGCGGCTCGCGCCGACCCGCACCGACAAGGTCCCGAACACCTCCGCCACCGCCGCGAGCTCGGGGGCGGACCTCAACGGCGGGGCAGTGAAGAACGCCTGCGACCAGATCCGGGACAGGCTGGCCGAGGTCGCCGCCCGCAGGTTCAACATCCACCCCGACGACGTGCGGTTCGTGGACGGCCGCGTCACGGGGATCGGCTTCCACGACCAGGACCTCGCCTTCGCGGAGGTGGTCAACGACGCCTACTTCCAGCGCATCCCGCTGTTCGCCGCCGGCTACTACCGCACCGAGGGCCTCCACTGGGACGCCGCCCGGATGCAGGGCGAGCCGTTCAAGTACTTCTCCTACGGGGCCGCCGTTTCCGAGGTGGAGGTGGACGGCTTCACCGGCGCCTACCGGTTCCTGCGCACCGATATAGTGCACGACGTCGGGGACAGCCTTTCGCCGCTGGTGGACCTTGGGCAGATCGAGGGTGCGTTCGTCCAGGGCGCGGGCTGGCTCACGCTCGAGGAGCTGCGCTGGGACACCTCGGACGGGCCGGATCGGGGCAGGCTGGCGACGCAGGCGGCGAGCACCTACAAGCTGCCCGCCTTCTCCGAGATGCCGGACGTGCTCAACGTCCATCTCTACGAACGGGCCACCGAGAGCGGCGTGGTGTACGGCTCGAAGGCGGTGGGGGAGCCGCCCCTGATGCTCGCCTTCAGCGTGCGCGAGGCGCTGCGCGCGGCGGCCGGGGCCTTCGGGCCCGCGGACCGGCCGCTTGAGCTGGCCAGCCCGGCCACTCCGGAAGCCGTGTTCTGGGCGCTTCAGGGGGCGCGGGACGCGCTCGCGGAAACGCTCGGGGATGCCGCCGCCGAAGCGGGCAGCCAGGTTGCCGGCGAAGAGGGCGGGGCAGCAGGCCCGCCCCGGCAGCACAGTCCGGACCGGTCCCCGAGCCGGGAACGCGGGCTCGCGCCGCGCGCCCGGGAGTGAGGAGGCGGTTGCCATGGATTGGCTGGAAGCCGTAGGGAGCCTGCGCGAGGAGGGCCGGCCCGGCGTGCTCGCCACCGTCGTCTCGGTGCGGGGGCATGCACCGCGGGAGGCGGGGGCCAAGATGGTCGTAGCCCAGGACGCCACGTGGGACAGCGTCGGCGGCGGCAACCTCGAGGCCGAGGTCATCGACCGCGCCCGCGCCATGGTCGCCGAAGGGGCCGGCCTCCCCGAGACGCTGGCCTTCGCGCTCAACGAGCACGTCGCGAACCGCCACGGCCGCCAGTGCTGCGGCGGCGAGGTGCAGGTGCTGCTGGAACCGCTGAACGTGGATCCCGTCGTCGCCATCTTCGGCCTCGGACACGTCGGCTACGAACTCGCCCGCATCCTCTCCCGGCTGCGCGTGCGCCTGCACCTGGTCGACAGCCGCGCCGCGCAACTCGACCCGCTGCGGCTGGCGGACGTGACCGCCGGACCCGCCGCCGTCGTCGTACATCATGCCCCCGCTCCCGAGACCGTGCTCCGCGCCCTCCCCGCCGGCGCGCACGTGTACGTCATGACGCACGACCACGCGGAGGACTTCCTGCTGTGCGACGCCGCGCTGCACCAAGGAGACCTGGACGTCGGGCTGATCGGGTCCGCCGCCAAGTGGGCGCGGTTCCGCAGGCGGCTGCTCGCGGAGGGGCACGACGACGTCGACAGCATCCGCTGTCCGGTCGGCCTGCCCGGTATTGCGGGCAAGGCTCCGGCCGCCATCGCCGTCTCCATCGCGGCGGAGCTGCTTGAGGCCCTCGACCGATCCGCGGGCAGGACCCGGCCAGGAACGTCTCGGGCGGCCACCGAGGCGGCGGACGCGGGTAGCTTTAAGGAATGAGCACAGCAGCCTCGCCTACTTTCACGCTCGGCGGCCGGTTCGCCCGGGACCTGGCCGAACTGGCCCTGCCCTGGCAGGCGGAGGAGATCGCCGATCCCCGCCTGCTGGTCCTCAACGAACCGCTGGCCGGCCAGCTGGGGCTGGACCCGGCCTTCCTGCGGTCGGGGGAGGGGCTGGCGCTGCTGACCGGAAACCGGCTGCCGGACGGTGCCACTCCGGTGGCGCAGGCCTATGCCGGGCACCAGTTCGGCTTCTACGCCCCGCGCCTCGGCGACGGGCGCGCCCTCCTGCTCGGAGAGGTCGAGGACAGGGGCGGCCGCCTCCGCGATATCCATCTCAAGGGCTCCGGCCCCACGCCGTTTGCCCGCGGCGGGGACGGGTTTGCCGCCGTCGGTCCCATGCTGCGCGAGTACATCGTCAGCGAGGCGATGCACGCCCTCGGCATCCCCACTACCCGGTCGCTAGCTGTGGTGGCGACCGGCCGCCCGGTGCGCCGGGACACCGTGCTGCCCGGGGCGGTGCTGGCCCGGGTGGCGGAAAGCCATCTGCGGGTGGGCAGCTTCCAGTACGCCCGGGCCACCGGCGACGTCGATCTCCTGCGGCGAGTGGCGGACCATGCGATCGCCCGCCACCATCCCGGCGCCGCGGAAGCAGAGTCGCCCTACCTGGCGTTGTTCCGGGCGGTGGTCGCCGCGCAGGCGACGCTCGTGGCGCGCTGGATGCTCGTGGGCTTCATCCATGGCGTCATGAACACGGACAACATGACGATCTCGGGCGAGACCATCGACTACGGGCCGTGCGCCTTCATGGACGCCTTCGATCCGGCCACCGTCTACAGTTCCATCGACGACGCCGGACGCTATGCGTACCGCAACCAGCCCGTCGTGGCGGAGTGGAACCTGGCCCGCCTGGCGGAGGCGCTCCTGCCGCTCTTCCCCGGCACCGAGGACGAGGCTGTCGCCGCGGCCGAGGAGTCCCTCGCAGGCTTCCGGGAACAGTACAGCCAGGCGTGGTCCGCCGGCATGAGGGCCAAGCTCGGGCTGCCGGCCGGCGCGGACGAGGAAACCGCCTCGTCCCTGGTGGACGGGGTGGTCTCCCTGTTGCAGGCGGCCGGCCCCGACTACACGTCCTTCTTCCGGAGCCTGGGGGCTGCCGCCCGGGGCAACCTCCAAGCGGCGCGGTGCCTGTTTCCCGACCCGTCCGATTTCGATGCGTGGGTCGACCGCTGGCGCGCAACCGGTCCGGACGCGGATGCGATGGACCGGGTCAATCCCGCCTACATTCCGCGGAACCATCTGGTCGAGGAGGCGCTGGCCGCCGCGACGGAGGACGACCTTCAGCCGTTCGGGTCGCTCCTGGAAGCGGTCACTCGGCCCTATGACGAGCGCCCCGGCCTGGAACTCTATGCCGCGCCGGCTCCGGAAAGCTTCGGACCCTACCGGACCTTCTGCGGAACCTGACTTCCCGGCGGGCCCATTGGATCGTCACCTTGGCAGCGGCCGCCAGCCCGCCCGGGCGCTCAACTGGAGCGTGGTCCACGCGGCCACGGTGTTGACGAGCAGCAGGGAGATCAGCACGAGGAGCTGCACCAGCGCCGCGCTGAAGGGGTCGGCTCCGCCCAGGATCAGGCCGACAAACGCGCCGGGCAGCGTGACGGTTCCGGCGGTTCGGGCCTGGTCGATGCTCGGCAGGACGGCCTCGCCTGCCACCGGACCGGCGATAAGCATCCTCGCCTGGGGCCAGGTGAGCCCCAGGGCGGCACCGGCTTCGACTTCGCCGCGGCGGGTGGAAAGCTCGGCCTCGATACGCCGGCCGGCCACGGTGGTGGTGGCCATGGCTCCGCCGATCTGCTGGCCCAGGACGGCGATCAGGGCCAGGGCGTCGGCAGGCAGGACACCGCTGGCGAACATGAGCAGCCCCGTCGGCAGCACTCCCGCGGCAATTGGCAGGGCGGCCATCCACCAGCGTCCCTTTTGGGCCACGCGACGGCCCGAGGTCCAGGTGGCCACGGCGAACATCACGGCGACCAGGAGCAGGGCAAGGAGCGGGTTCCCTGAGACCCGGGAGATGATTAGCGCGACCAGTGCCAGCTGCAGCAGCGCCCTGATCCCGGCGGCGAAGACATGGCGGAAGCCGCCGGAGAGCGCGAAACGCCAGACGGCTGCCGCGCCGAGCAGGAGCACCGCGAGAAGGACCCAGCTGGCCGGTCCGAGGTTGAGCAACGTTGAGTCCGGCACGCCTCATCCTCGCATCCTGCGGGCCCTGATGCGCGCTGGCTCAGGCATCTCGGTTGGTTCGCGGGCGCCTTCGGCCTGGTTGAGCTAGACGACCAAGGCCCTAGCCCGCAGCAGCCTGGCCGGCATCCGTCAGCAAATGGCACCAGGAATCCGTGAGCGTCTCCAGGCAAACCTCGCGGTCCGAGGTCCAGCCCGAGAGGAACCAGCGGCGCGAGAGGAACTCGAACTGGCCGAAAGCAAGCACGCACCGGACCCGGCGGGATTCGGGACTGAAGCGTCCGGCTCGGTCTAGCCCTTCCCGCATCGACGCCGTGACGTCCTCGAACCAGGACTCGATCTTGTCGGCGACCTCGGGCTCTCCCGCCGCCGCCTGATGCGCGACAAGAATGTAGGGGCGGATGACCTGCCACTGGTCGAACTTGCTGTCGAGCCACGCACGCACCAGGTCCCGCCGGCCCAGCTCAACCACGGTCGAAAGGGGCGGGTTGTCCACCGTCGTGAGGATCTGGTCCACCGTGGTGATCAATTCGGACATGAGCTCCGCTTTGGACGAAAAATGCAGGTAGAACGTCGTCCTCGTTGTGCCCGCCGCGGAGGCGATGTCGTCGATGGTGGTAGCCGGGTAGCCCTTGGATTCGAAGAGCTCCAGACCCTTGTCCAGGAGCAGCTGGCGCGTCTGCTGCTTTTGCGCTTCACGAAGGGTTGCCATGCCATTCAGGATAGCCGAGGAGCTGTGACTGAGACCACTCACTTTTCTCGCTGAAGTTTTACTTGACAGCGTGTCGTGTGAGCGGCATGCTTGTTGCATGAATCACAGCTGGCTGTGACCGCGACTACGAAAAAGACCTTCACTGCCTGAGGGCCCGGATCGCCGGGATCGACGTCGTCCCGGCCGAGGGCAAGACTCCATGGCACCCGCCAGCCCAGCATCGGTTCGATCTCGTTCATCCACAAGGAGACCTTCATGAGCCAAGATCGCGGGACACTCACGTCCTCAGACCAGTCCTACCCGCCGTCCGCGAAGCCGGCCCGACCGGGGAGCGCCCGAGCCAAGGGCACCCTGGCAGCCGCTTCCCTGGCCGTGATGGTGGCGCAGGTCGCCAACGCCCTTCCGGGCGCGCTCAACGGCGAATTCCAGCTGACTTTCAATTCCTTCGGCTCGCAGCTGACGTGGATCACCGCCGCGTTCATGATTCCGGTGGTGGTGTTCGAGCTGACCTTCGGCGTGCTCGGCGACAAGTTCGGCCATCGCAAGCTGGTGCTCGGCGGCGCCGTGCTGGTTGTCCTCGGTTCGCTGGTCTGCGCATTCTCGCCGAGCATCCAGGCGATGTGGATCGGGTCGGCGCTGAACGGCCTCGGTGCGGGCGCGATCTTCCCGGCGTCGCTGGCGCTGGTCGCTTCCGTGGCCCGGACCATGCAGGAGCGGGTGCGCGGCATCGCCATCTGGGCCGGTTTCCTCTCCGCGGGCTCCGCCGTCTCCCCGCTGCTCGGCGGCGTCTTTGCCGGCTTCGGCTGGTGGCGCGGGGCCTACATTGTGGTGGCACTGGTGAGCGTCGCCGCCATGCTCCTGACTATCTTCCGTTCCGCGGAGGCCAAGGTCGCCGAGGGCCGCCGCCTGGATCTCTGGGGCCAGATCACCTTCGCTCTGGGCCTGATCCTGGTGCTCTTCGGGCTGGTCCAGGGGCCGGAGGACGGCTGGACAGCCCCGCACATCATCGGCTCCCTCATTGCTGGCGCCGTCCTGTTGGCCGCCTTCATCGCCATCGAACTGCGCGTGGAATCCCCGCTGCTCGAGCTGCGCCTGTTCCTGAACCGGCAGTTCACCGTCTCGTCTATCGTCGCGGTCGTCGGCATGTTCGCCTTCCTCGGCGCCTGCTTCTCCACGAGCATGTGGCTGGGCCCGGTCCAGCACCAGAATCCGCTGTTCCTCGGGCTGCTCTTCCTGCTGCTGCAGGGCCCGGCGTTCCTCCTGATTCCCTTGCTTTCCCGGCTGCAGCACCGCGTCCCGGCGCGCTGGCTGATGACCTTCGGCTTCCTGGCCATGGCTGCCGGCGCGCTGATGAACTCCACGGCCGACGTGGCCAACCGTGACGTCAGCGTGTTCGTCCTGCCGTCCCTGCTGGTCGGCCTCGGCTTCGCCTTCACCCTGAGCCCGATGACGGCGATCGCCGTGAACTCCGTCCCGCGGGAAATGACCGGCATGGCCAGCGCCACCACCAACCTGCTGCGCGACCTCGGTTTCGCACTGGGGCCCGTGCTTGTCGGAGCCATCGCCCTGAGCTCCGCCGGCGGCCAGCTCGTGGCGTCACTGCAGACCTCCGGCCTGCCGGCGGACCAGCTCGGTCCGGCCATGGGCATCGCGCAAGCCGGCGGACCGATCGCGGTCAACAGCCTCCCCGAAGGCGTACCGGGTTCCGCCGCCAGCCAGTTTGCCATGGAGGCGCTGGGCAGCGGATTCACCCAGGCCTTCCTCGTGGTGGCCGTCGCGGCCCTGGCCGCCGCGCTGCTCAGCTGGTTTGGACTGGGAGGCCGCCGCGACGCGGCCGCCGACCCGGAGCGCGAAGCGGAGCAGCTCGAACCCGCTTCGTAAGCGGTCACATAAGCTCCCGGGGCGGCGTCTGATGATCCAGGCGCCGCTTCGGGTTGTCCAGACGGTAGACCCTTTCCCTGCTCGCCCGCCTCCGCGCCGCCCGGGTGTGCAGCTTCTGCCTTCGCTGCCCCGCTTTACCTTTCAAGCAACGCGCTGACCTGCGTCTTTGGAAAGCTTGAAGCGTAAAGACGGGCGCTGCGGCTGGACGGCGAGCAGGGCGGGTGCGGTGTGGAGGCAGGTGCTGAGGCGGGTGGGCTGCGCGGGCCTCGGGCCGGTGGTGAAACGCTGATCCGGCAGAATGGGTCGCGTGAGTTTGCGGCGCCGCGTCAGGCGGGACATAACGACGGCGATAGACCGGTCCGCGGCGGAGGCGGGCTTCACACTGGATCCCGCCCAGCAATCTGGTGGATATCCTCTGCGACTCCGACACGCCGTCCTACCTCACGTCAGAACTGGACTATCGGGAGTTCCGCGTGGACACGGCGGAGCGTCCCGACGACTTCAGAACGCTCAGCCGGCTGCAGCTGCTCCAGGGGGCGGATGCCTGACCCCGCCGGGCCGGGTTAGTCCAGGAGGGGCAAGTCCGCCTCCGTGTCCACGTCGCCGGCCGAGCCGAGGCCGGAGCAGTCCACGAGATCGATCAGCTCGGGATGCCTGCCCAGGTAGTTCCGGGCGCCCGCGTCTCCGGCCGCCTCGGCTGCGGCCTCCACGGCCAGCGGGGCGTCGAAGACCAGCGGGTGCCCGCGCCGCAGCCTGGGCTCCGCCGCCTGGATCGTCCCCTGAGGGACGGCCGGGTGGTGTCCGGCCGCTGCGCCGTCGGGATTTCCGCCGGCGATTGCATCGGCCCGGTATGCGGCGGCGGTGACGCGGCCGGTCCGGTGCCGTTCCAGCAGCCGCCGGACCAGTACGGCGTTCACATCCGGCTGGTCCACGAGTGCCACGAGGATGGCCTCCGCCCCCTCGGCCGCCGCCACGCCTAGACGGAAGGACGAGCCCATGCCGCTGGCCCAGTCGGGGTTATGGACCACGCGGTAGTCTTCCAGCCGGCACCGCCGGCGCACATCGTCAGCCCCGGCCCCCAGGACAATAACGACGTCGCCGCAACCTCCCGCACGCAGCTCACCGGCCAGGTGCTCGACCAGTGTCCGTCCCCGGTAGGGGAGCAGCGCCTTCGGCCCGCGGGCGAGCCTGCTGCCGGCGCCGGCGGCCAACAGGACCGCAACCGCCCTCACGGGTGCTTCCCGCAAAGCCGTGTTAAGAAATGTGACAAAAAGGCGGCGCGGAATGTCGGGCAGCCCCGCCCGGCGCCGTGATTGCCGGCCCGTCCCGCCGCAATGATCGGCGTCATTCCGGGCCAAGGTGTGCGCTGCCTGCCCTGCCGAATAGGGTCTATCGGCCCTTCTTGCGTCGTGATCCCGCCGTGACATTTCGAGCCCCTCGTCGTGGATGCGACGCCAGATCCGATGGCGGGGCAGGCGCCGGACCTTCCGGTGATCATCGCTACAGTCGACGGGATGGATAAGTCCGGCATGCTTGCGCGAAAGTCCTTGTCAGCCCGCACAAGAATGCCGAAATAGCGTTTGCTGCTGCTAGGCGCCATGGCGTACTTCCCCTCGTCCCGGTTTGGCTTCAGGCCCGTAATTGCATAGGCTAGCCGCTGAAAGCTGGCGCGACACGCCAAGGTGAAGATCACGATTTGGTCTCACCATAACGATGGGGTAACGTTGCATCGCGAGCGGGGGATCGTGAAACCCGCACAAAGGGGATTCGGCGACAACAGCCGAACCAATCTTGAAAAACCGAATATGCTCGACGCTGCCCACACCATACGCCGTCAACATGGCAGACGTCGGAATTGACCTCGATTACGAGCGGTTGACGGTGGCGCAATGAAGTCCGGGGACGGATGGAGCGAAGGTGGCCCTGCGGAGCATCGTGAACTCTAAGAACAACAAGAACCTCAGCCGTGCCCTGCGTGGCGGACTTGCTGCAGTAGCCCTGACGGGTGCAGGCGTTGCCATGGTCGGTGCGCCGGCCAACGCCGCCGACACCGCCACTTGGGACGCCCTCGCAGAGTGCGAGAGCGGCGGCGACTGGAGCATCAACACCGGCAATGGCTTCTCGGGCGGACTGCAGTTCACCCCCAGCACCTGGGCCGCTTTTGGTGGCACCGGCAGCCCGGAGAACGCCAGCAAGGCTGAGCAGATTGCTGTAGCCGAGAAGGTCCAGGCCACTCAGGGCTGGGGCGCCTGGCCCGCATGCACGGCCAAGCTGGGACTCTCCGGCGGCGGCGGAGCCCCGGCTCCGGCCCCGGCAGAGGCACCGGTTGAGGTGAACGTGGCCCAGGTCCCGACCGAGGCTCCGGCTCCGGCTCCGGCTCCGGTGCAGGCCGAAGCTCCGGCTCCGGTGCAGGCTGAAGCCCCGGCTCCGGCCCCGGCAGAGGCACCGGCCGAGGTTGCCGTCAGCGGCGAGACCTACGCCGTCCAGGCGGGCGATACCCTGAACACCATCGCCTCCAAGCTCGGCATCGAGGGTGGATGGCAGGCACTGCACGCTGCCAATGCCGACACCGTCAGCAACCCGAACCTGATCTTCGTGGACCAGGTTCTGCAGCTCCCGGCCAACTAAGGCCGACTGACCGCAGCCTGCGGCTGCGTTCGAAGCACCGGGAAGCCCCGCATCGACACGATCGATGCGGGGCTTCCTGCTGTCCGGGGGTGGTGTTGCTCTCACTGCCGCGGCCTGAGGAACCGCCGGCGGGAGCCGCGGGTTGTCTATCAAGGAAGAGCAGGCGATGAAGAGGGCAGCACGATGGTGGCAAACGATGGTCAGGGAGTCTTCGAGATCATGGTGGTGATGGTGCACATTGCATTCGTCGCCTTCTTGCTGGGCAGTGCGTTCAGCAACCTGTTCCGCCTTCCGTGGTTTGTCTACGGCGAGGAGCCCGGGCCCGCGGCCCAGCGCTGGACAGGCGCGGGCGAGCTGGGGCTCGCAGCGGTTATCAGCCTGCCGTATTTCTGGCAGGCCGGCGCGCCCGTCGCGGTGCTGGTTGCCTTGGCCTACGGCGTGGCGCTGGGCGTCCTGGCGCTGTGGCACTGGCGCAAGGAACACGCCGTCCGGTTATCCACCCTGGTGACCCCGGCCGCGATCGCCCTCGCCTTCGGCATGCTGGCGCTGGCGGGGCTGACGGCCGCCCCCGCCCCCACGGGCGCCTGAGCACCAAAACCGGGTATCGTGCCTCGCAGCCCGGCTGTCCCTCGTAGACTGGCCACAGCCAAGCGAGAGGACCGTACCCGAGCCATGTCCGCCGTCGAAAGCAACGAAGGCACAGCGAGCACAGCCACCCGGCCGTGGTTGAAGAACTACCAGCCGGGCGTCCCCGCCGATATCGAGACTCCCGCCGATTCCCTGCCGGAGATGCTGGCCGCGTCCGCCCGACGGTTCGGCCGCAAGACCGCGCTGGACTTCTTCGGCGCCGCCACCAGCTACCGGGAGCTCGGCGACCAGGTGGAGCGGGCGGCCGAGGGGCTGCGCCGGTTGGGCGTGGGACCGGGCCACCGGGTGGCCCTGATCCTGCCCAACTGTCCGCAGCACGTGGTGGCCTTTTATGCGGTACTCCGGCTCGGCGCCGTCGTTGTTGAGCACAACCCCCTCTATACCGAGCGGGAACTGCGCCACCAGTTCGAAGACCACGGCGCCACCGTGGCGATCGTGTGGAACAACGTGGTGGAGAAGATCCAGGGCTTCCCGCGGGACATCGCGGTGGACACCATCGTCTCCGTCGACATCATCCGTGCCATGCCGCGCTCCAAGCGGTTGGCGCTCAAGCTGCCCGTGCCCAAGGCGCGGAACGCGCGCAAGGCACTGACCGCCGTCGTCAGGCACACGGTCCCGTGGGAGAAGCTGCTGCGGAACAAGCCGCTGCCGCGGGCCTACCCGCAGCCACGGGTCGGGGACCTCGCCGCCATCCAATACACGTCCGGCACCACCGGCCATCCCAAGGGCGCCATGCTCACCCACCTGAACCTGCGGGCCAACGCCGAGCAGGGCCGGGTGTGGATGCACGGCGCCCGGGAGGGCAAGGAGGTGATGTATGCGGTGCTGCCGATGTTCCACGCCTTCGGCATGACGCTGCACCTGACCTTCGGGATCCTGGCCGGCTCGCGCATTGTGCTGTTCCCCAAGTTCGACGTGGACCTGGTGCTGGCGGCGGCGAAGAAGCACCCGCCGACCATCTTCTGCGCCGTCCCGCCGATCTACGACCGCACCGCCACCGAGGCACGGAAGCGCGGCGTGGACATCAGTTCGGTCCGCTTCGCCATCTCGGGGGCCATGAACCTGACGCAGGAGACCGTGGACCTCTGGGAAAGCACCGCCGGCGGGCTGCTGGTCGAGGGCTACGGCATGACCGAGACCTCGCCCGTGGCGCTGGGCAATCCGTTCGCCGACACCCGGCGGAACGGCACCATCGGGGTCCCGTTCCCGAGCACGGAAATGCGGGTGGTGGATCCGGAACACCCCGGGAACGACGTCGAGCCGGGCCAGCCGGGGGAACTGCTGATCCGCGGGCCGCAGGTTTTCCAGGGTTACTGGGGCAAGCCGGAGGAGACGGCGGCCACCCTGCTCGACGGTGGATGGCTGCGCACCGGCGATATCGTCACCGTTGACGCGGACCACAACGCAACGATTGTGGACCGCAAGAAGGAACTGATCATCACCGGCGGCTTCAACGTCTCGCCTTCCGAGGTGGAGGATGCGCTGCGTTCGCATCCGGACGTGATCGAAGCCGCCGCAGTGGGGCTGCCCAGGGCGGCCGGCGGCGAGGACGTGACGGCCGCCGTCGTGCTCCGTCCCCAGGCCACCATCGACGAGGGTGCCCTGCGCGAGTACTGCCGCGGGCGGCTGGCGGCGTACAAGGTCCCGCGCCGGATCGTGCCGGTGGACGAGCTGCCCAAGTCGATGCTGGGCAAGGTGCTGCGCAAGAAGGTCCGGGAGCAGCTCTCCCGCTAAGCGGGTGGCGTCCGGGCCGCGACGGGCCGGACCGGCGCGGGTACCCTGAAGGGTAGCGGCACCACCAAGTAGTTCCGGCTTCGGCCGGGGGGTCGAGGAGGCTGGCGTGCGGAGGACGATCGGGGAACGCTTACGGGCTTGGCCGAGCCTCGTGGCGCGGCTTCTGCAGGGCGCGCCGTGGTGGGTACTGCTGGCGCTGGGATTGTTCGCCAGCGGACTGGGCGTGTTCCTGATCCTCAACCCGGTGGCCTCGCTAAGCCACTACTCGCTGTCGATCGGCCTGGGGCTGGCGCTCTCGGGCCTGGCGGACCTTGCGGCCGTTCCGCGCTCGCCGCGGCGGCTCATGCCGCCGCTGGTGGCGATCGCCTGGATCCTGGCCGGCGTGCTGATAGCGGCCTGGCCGGGCGCGCAGGTGGCCGCCCTGGTGGCGATCGGGGTGTGCGCGCTCGCCGCCGGCGCCGTCAGCCACCTGTCCCTGCTGCCCCGGGTAGCGGGGGCTGAACGGCGGACGGTGCTGCTGCTGGGTCTCCTCGACGCGGCGCTGGCGGTCCTGGCGCTGCTCCTGCCGCTGCTGACGCTGCTGGGCATCACCATGCTCTTCGGCGTCCGCACGCTGTTTTCCGGCGTCCGGCTGACCTACGCCGTCATCTCGGCGCTGCGGTCGCACCGCGGGCCGGAGGCCGTGCCGGGGACCTGACGGGGCACTATGCTGCAGGCCCGTCATCGGGGACGAGGAAGGACTTCAGGTCCAGCTCGAGTTCCTGCCGCCAGCGCAGCACCTCCTGGGGCAGCCCGTTGTCGAAGACCTGCCGGAAGCGGGTGGCCGGGACGGCGACGCTGACCGCGCCGAGCGCCTCGCCCGCGCCGTTGTGGATAGCCACGCCCAGCGCGCTCACGCCTTCCTCCGTGCCTTCGAAGTTGGCGGCGAAGCCGTTCTGCCTGATCGCCTCGAGCTCCCGGAGGAAGCCCGGGTGCTCGACGTCGGGGATGATCTCGCCGGCGCCGCCAGTGCCCGAGCTGTTGGGGCGGAAGAGCTGATGCAGCTGGGCCGGCTCCAGTTCCGCGAGCATGGCCTTGCCCCCGGAGGCGCTCCGGGCCGGCAGGACGGCCCCCTGGCGGTCGCCGATTCGGAGGATGTTGGTGCCCTCGACCGTGCTGAGGAACCGGGCCTGGCTGCCCACCCGGATCATGAGGTTGACGGTCTCGTTCACGCGCGAGGCGAGCAGTTCCAGGTGCGGCTGGCAGACCCGGCGGAGCTGCGTGGTCCAGCTGACCCCCGCCGGGGCGGCGTCCAGCGAGGGGCCGGGCAGGTACTGTTTGGTCTCGTCCTGGACGGCGAAGCCGCGGTAGACCAGCATGGCGAACAGCCGGTGGGCGGTAGACGGAGCGACGCCGAGCTCCGCGGCCGCGTCCTTGAGCCGCACCCTGCCGAGGTCCCGCAGCAGTTGCAGCAGCTGCAGCGCGTTGTCCACGGCTTCGATGGCGTAGGTCGGCTTGGTGCGCTGGACCTTCGTGTTCTGCATATCAGAAGCTTAGGGCCGCCGGGCGGGTAGCGACACGGGCTCCTCGATCGGCCGCCGCCTGCTGAATAATTCTGCCTGTCAGAATTAGAATGTGGTCGTCGACACATTGCCGCACAGTGGTGACAGCAGCGCCGCACGCTTTTTGCGTGCTCCGTTTGGGGGAGTGCGCCCGCGCTGCCGCACCTTAAAACACGAGGAAGTGACATGAAACGAACGCTCTTGACTCTCATGGCCGGCGTCTCCGCGCTCGGCCTGGCGGCCTGCGGGTCGGGCTCGCCCAGCGGCGGGGAAGCGCCCCAGGGCAGCGAGTCCGCGCCTGGCGGTGACCTCACCAAGGTCACCGTGGGAGTCATCCCGATCGTTGACACCGCCCCGCTGTACCTGGGCGATGAGAAGGGCTTCTTCAAGGAGGAAGGGCTCGACCTGGACATCCAGACCGTCGCCGGCGGTGCTGCAGCCATCCCGGCCGTGGTCAGCGGCGGCTTCGACTTCTCCTTCGGCAACCTCGTCTCGGTCATGGTGGCCAACGACAAGGGCCTGGACATCAAGCTCGTCGCCAACGGCAACTCCACGTCCGGCGATACCCAGAAGGACTTCAGCGGCGTCGTGGTCAAGGACGATTCGGACATCAAGTCGCCCAAGGACCTCGCCGGCAAGACCGTCTCGGTCAACACCCTGTCCAACATCGGCGATACCACCATCCGCAGCGTAGTCGAGGCCGACGGCGGCGATCCCGACAGTATCAAGTTCGTCGAGGTCGGCTTCCCCGACGCCCCCGCCGCGCTGTCCAACGGCCAGGTCGACGCCGCGTGGATCCTCGAGCCGTTCCTGTCCAAGGCCGTGGCGGACGGCGGCCGCGTGGTTTCCTACAACTTCGCCGACTTCGACCCGAAGCTCGACATCTCCGGCTACTTCACCACCGGGGACAAGGTCAGCAGCGATCCGGAGCTCGTCGCCAAGTTCCAGTCGGCGATGAACAAGTCGCTGGAGTACGCGCAGGAGAATCCGCAGGAGGTCCGGGACATCGTCGGCACCTACACCAAGATCGAAGAGGCGGACCGGGCCGAGATGGCGCTGCCGACCTTCCGCAAGGACTTCAACATGGAGGCCGCGCAGAAGCTGGCCGACGCCGCCGTCAAGTACGGCACCCTGAGCAAGGAGCCGGACCTGGAGAGCATCTTCCCGTAGGCCCGCACCTTCCCGGGGAATCACAAGCAGCTGCGGCCCTTTCCGGCATTGGAAAGGGCCGCAGCTGCGCAATGGATGCTGTTTGAAGGCGGAGCCGCCCTCGCCGGGGGAGCCGCCTGCCGGCCGCCTACTCCTCGTATTCCTCGGCGGCGTATTCCTCGGCGGCGTATTCCTCCGCGGCGCCGTGCGGATATTCGTCATCCTCGTCCGGATTCACCGGGAGGGACTGCTCGAGCAGGTCGGCCTCGTTGGCCTCGGGCGCGGCAGGGGGAGGGGCCAGGACCTCGTCGCCGTCGTCCTCCGGCCCCGCGGGCATCTGCTGCCACTGGCGGTCGGCTTCCTCCGCCTCGGGCGAATAAGGCTCGTTGCTGCTGCTGGTCATGGTGCCCCTCCCTTTCCGTGCAGTGCTGTTTCCTGTGGCCCTTCCAGTTCTAGACCCTGGAGCCACATAACGCTACCCGCCCGCCACCGACTGGATGATCAGAAGTTCCTGGCCGGGGCGAAGCTGCGTGCCAATCCCGTCCAGCCCGCGGATGTCCTCGCCGTCCACGTACAGGTTCACATAGCGGCGGATGTCGCCGAGCTCGTTGCGCACCCGGCGGCCGAACACGGGGTAGTCCGCCGCGAGCCGGTCCAGCACGCCGGCAACCGTGGCCGGCTCGTCCAGGCCCACCTGCAGTTCCCGCCGGTCGTCCATCGCCTTCGCCAGCAGGCTGGGTACGACGACGGTGACCACCTGCGTTTCTTGCTGCGCCATGGCGCTCCTAACTCAGTGTGGCCGCGCGGACGCACAGCACGTCCGGCAGGTGCGAGGCGACCTCCACGAAGACGTCGCCCTCGTCCGCGCTGGCATAGACGCTGCCGCCGCGGGTGCCGAAGTACACGCCCGCAGGCTCCGCCTGGTCCACACCCGCGGCGTCGCGCAGCACTGCATTGAAGTCGCTGTCCGGCAAACCGGTGGACAACCGCGTCCAGGAGGCACCGCCGTCGTTGGTCCGGTGCACCGCAAGGTGTCCCTCCGGCGGAATCCGCTCGCCGTCCGCCTTGATCGGGACCACCCACGCCGTGCCGGACGTGCGCGGATGCGTGAGCATGACGAAGCCGAAGTCCGTGGGCAGCCCGTCCGCGATCGAGACCCACGTGTCCGCGTTGTCGTCCGAGCGGTAGACGCCGTGGTGGTTCTGCGCGAACAGGGTCTCGGGTTTGCCGGCATCCCGCGCGATCTTGTGGACGCACTGGCCCACCTCGGGATTCGGGTCCGGCATGAAGTACGCGGAGATGCCGTGGTTGCGCGCGGTCCAGTTCTGCCCGCCGTCGGTGCTCCGGTAGACGCCGCCGGTGCTCATGGCGATGTGGACGGTCTGCGGATCCGCGGGGCTGGGCAGGACGGAATGGGCGGCCGCGCCGCCGAAGCCGGCACCCCACTGCTCCTTGTCCGGATGGTTCCACAGGCTGCGGTTCAGTTCGAAATGCTCGCCGCCGTCCGTGGATTTCCACACCGAGATCGGCTCGCAGCCCGCCCACACCACGCCCGGCCGGTCCTCGGCGTCCGGATAGAGCTGCCAGATCCGTTCGAGCGCGGCGCCGTCCTCCTCCGCGAAGCGGATCGCGCCCTGCTCCGGTTCGGTCCAAGTAGCGCCAAGGTCGTCCGAGTGGAAGACCGTGGGGCCCCAGTGCTCGGAGCGGGCACCCACGAGCAGCCGGGTCCGGCCGCCGCGCCGGTCGATTCCGATGCTGGGCACCTCGTTCATCAAAAAGTGCGGCTCGGACAAGGTCCAGTTAGCCCGGTCCTGGCTGGTCGCCAGCCAGAGACCCTTCTTCGTGCCGATCGCGAGCAGGGTGGTTGCGCCGTTGGCCATGGTCCCTATTCGACCATCGGGGGACACGACCCGCAACGGTTATGCGGTGAACGGTTCGGCGTGCGGCAGAATAGGGGAGCCCGAGCCCGACCAGAACTGCACCGAGGAGCCACACGCCAGATGCCGGCCGCCGAAGCACAAAAGCCCGCATTATGGCTCTTGGTGCTGATCGGCGCGGCCGTCCTGACGCAGACCGCGCTGAACCTGGCCCGCCCGGTGATTTCGTACAAGATCCTGGCCCTCGGCGGGGACGCGGCGGCGATCGGCCTCGTCACTGCTGTCTACGCCACCCTGCCGGTGATCGCGGCGCTCTGGCTGGGGCGCGTGACGGACCGGCTGCCCTCGCTGCGCGGGTTGGTGGTGACCGGTGCGGCGCTGCTGGCGGTTGCGGGGCTGTTGCTTGCCCTCGCACCGGGAATCGCCTGGATCGGCGCGGCCAGTGCGGTGCTTGGCATGGGTCATCTCGTTTTCACCATCGCCGGCCAGTCCGCGATTGCCCGCTACGCCCCGCTGGACCAGATGGACAGCGGCTTCGGCTGGTTCACCGCCGCCTTCTCCGGCGGCCAGCTGCTGGGCCCGCTGATCGCCGGCCTGATGCTGGGCAGCGGCGTGGAGACGGCGGGCGAGGACCGGATGTCCGCCATCAACCTGTCGCTTTACCTCGCGGCCGGCATTGCCGCGGCCGCCATGCCGCTGATGCTCGGCTACGCCCCGGGGCGGGCCCGGCGTCCGGGCAAGACGGCGGAGTTGCCTCCCGCTGCCAAGGGCCATAACGACGGCGGGGGTGCGCGGGCGGCCAAGCCCGATTCGGCGCTGTCCATCCTACGCCAGCCCGGCGTCACCTGGAACATGGCCGCCTCGCTGGCGCTGCTGTCGATGATCGACATCCTCGTCGCGTTCCTGCCGCTGCTGGCAGAGGAACAGGGTGTCGCACCGGTCTTCGTCGGGATTCTGCTGGCCGTCCGCGCCCTCGCATCGATCATCTCGCGGGTGATCCTGTACCAGCTGCTGGGCCGCTGGACCAGGTACCAGCTGCTGGTGGCGAGCCTGGCCGGGGCCGGGGTCATCATCGCCGCCGCCCCGTTCCTCCTGGACCACCTGTGGGTTGCCGGGGCCTGCCTCTTCGCCGGCGGTTTCCTGCTCGGGCTGGGCCAGCCGCTGACCATGACCCTGATCAGCCGGGCTGTCCGGCCCGAATCCCGCGGCGCCGCCCTCGCGCTGCGCCTCCTCGGCAACCGCATTGGCCAGGTAGTGCTGCCGCTCGCCGCCGGCCTGGTCGCCGCGCCGCTGGGGCCGGCCGGCGCCATCTGGTTCTCCTGCGCGGTCCTCGCCGCGGCCGGAGGGGCCAGGTACCTGCCCGGCGTCATCAAGGAGTAGCCGCCGGCACGGCCGCTAGGTCGGGAGAACCCGGCGCCGCAGCGGCCCGTCCGGCGGCGATGCCCCGCGGCAGGTCAGGCGAGCTTGGCGGCGACCAGCTCGGTCAGGTCCACCAAGCGGTTCGAGTAGCCCCACTCGTTGTCGTACCAGCCGACGATCTTGACCTGGTTGCCGATCGTCTTCGTCAGGCCGGAGTCGAAGATGCACGAGGCCGGGTCCGTAACGATATCGGAGGAAACCAGCGGCTCGTCGGAGTAGGTGAGGATGCCCGCCCACTTGGGGTCGGCGGCGGCCTCGCGGTAGGCGGCGTTGACCTCCTCCGCAGTGACATCGCGGCCCACGGTCACAGTCAGGTCCGTGGCGGAGCCGGTCGGCACGGGGACGCGCATGGCGAAGCCGTCCAGCTTGCCCTTGAGTTCGGGGAGGACCAGGCCGATGGCCTTGGCCGCACCGGTCGACGTGGGCACGACGTTCACGGCGGCGGCGCGGGCGCGGCGCAGGTCGCCGTGCGGCCCGTCCTGCAGGTTCTGGTCCGCGGTGTAGGCGTGGATGGTGGTCATCAGGCCGCGTTCGATGCCGAATTTGTCATTCAGCACCTTGGCCAGCGGGGCCAGGCAGTTCGTGGTGCAGGAGGCATTGGAGACGATGTTGTGCTTGGCGTCGTCGTACTCCGCGTCATTGGCCCCCATGACCACGGTGAGGTCCTCACCCTTGGCCGGGGCGGAAATCAGGACCTTGCGGGCGCCGGCCACCAGGTGCTTCTCGGCGTCGGCGGCATTGGTGAAGAAGCCGGTGGACTCGATGACGATGTCCACGCCGAGTTCCTTCCACGGCAGGTTTCCCGGGTCCCGCTCCGCCAGGACCTTGATGGTCTTGCCGTCAACCACGAGATCCGAGCCGCGCACCTCGACGTCGACGCTGAGGCGGCCCGTAACCGAGTCGTACTTGAGCAGGTGGGCCAGCGTCTCCGGATTCGTCAGGTCATTGACGGCGACGACCTCAAGCTCCGCCTCCTGCTGGAGCAGGGCGCGGAAGTAGTTGCGGCCGATGCGGCCGAATCCGTTGATGCCAACTCGGGTAGCCATGGGAACTCCTTTTATTTAGTGTCTAAATTTATGTTCCTTTATTATTATTCGGAGTCGGACCCGCTAACGTCAAGAGGTACTTTGTGAGCAGCAGCGCCAGCACGCCCCAGGTCCTGCGCAGGACCAACCTCAAGGCCGTCCTCGACGTGATGAGGAACGGCGGAACCTGTACGGGAACCGACCTGATCGACCGCACCGGGCTCACCCGCGCCACCGTGATCGCCGTGTGCGACGACCTGGTCCGGCGGGGCTGGGTCCGCGAGCTCGTCTCCGAGCGGAACGGGGGAGTCCAGAAGGGCCGGCCGGCGCGCCGCTTCGAATTCAACGGCGAGGCAGGCTGCGTGCTCGGCCTCGACCTCGGCGTCGCGACGGTCACCGCCCACGTGGCGGACCTGAAAGGCACGGTGCTCGGCCGCGCCGCGCAGCGGATCCCCGGACGGGCCGCGGAGGCCACGTCCAGCGCGCGCCTGGAGACCATCACCGGGACTGTCGACCGGGTGCTCCAGGACGCCGGACTGCCAACGACGGCGGTGCTCGCCGTGGGGATCGGAGTCGCTACCGTCGTGGACCGGCATGGCAACATCGCGGGCGGCCACCACCTGTCGTCGATGTTCGACCTGGGGTTGCAGACCGAGGTGTGGCGCGACCGCGCCTGGCCCGTGCTGCTGGAGAACGACGCGAACCTGGCGGCACTGGCCGAAAGGTGGCGCGGCATCGGCCAGGGGACCCAGGACCTGGCCGTCATGCTGGCCGGCGAGCGGCTCGGCACCGGGCTGATCGAGTCCGGGCGCCTGCTGCACGGCAGCAATGGCGGCGCCGGGGACGTGGGATCGCTGCAGCTGGTCGAGGGCGTTGGAAGCCAGGACGGCATCGCCCGGCTCGCCCGGCACTGGGGCACCCAGGCGCTGGAGGAGGACCGGCCGACGCTGATCCGCGAGCTGGTCGGGCCCGGCACCACGCGCGTCTCGGCCCGCTACGTCTTCGAAGCCGCCGCCCGGCAGGATGCTGTGGCGCTGGAGATCCTGGACAAGATCGCCCGCAGGATCGCGCGGGTCATCGCCGTGCTCGGCACCTTCCTCGATCCCGAACTCGTGGTCCTCGCCGGAGCCGTGGCAGACTCGGCCGCGGCGCTGCTGCCCACGATCAACCGGGAGCTCCCGTCGCTCACCGAGCGGCCCCCGCGCGTCGAAGTTTCCCGGCTCGGCGACGGCATCGTCGCCACCGGCGCCCTTCGGCTGGCACTCGACTATGTCGAAGAGAATATGCCGTCCCTCACCCCGGGCGGGCAGCCGGCTGCGGTCGGGTAATGTCCGGATCCGGTTTTTCCCTAGCCGCAGGATTGGGGCCGTGCTAGACCGGAAGGCGTCCGGGTAAGGGCCGGATCAGCTCCGGCCGTTTGAAGGGAGTACCGAACGTGGCACACAAGATTGGATACTTCGTCGGGAGCCTCGCCTCCAACTCCATCAACCGCACCCTTTCCAAGGCGCTGATCAAGCTGGCGTCGGACGAACTCGAGTTCACCGAGATCCCGATCAAGGACCTGCCGCTCTACAGCCCGGATTACGATGCCGACTTCCCGGCCCCGGCCCGCGCCCTCAAGGAATCCATCGAGGCGTCCGACGGCATCCTCTTCGTCTCGCCCGAATACAACCGGTCCGTCCCCGGCGCCCTGAAGAACGCCATCGACTGGGGCTCCCGGCCGTGGGGCACCAACTCCTTCGCGCGCAAGCCCACCGGGATCATCGGCGCATCTCCGGGCGGCATCGGCACGGCCGTGATGCAGTCCTCCATGCGCAGCGTGCTCAGCTTCCTCGACGCCCCGCAGCTCAACGCGCCCGAGGCCTACGTCAAGTTCGACCCGGAAGTGTTCGGCGAGGACGGCGAGGTGAAAAAAGAGGGTACCCGCGAGTTCCTGCGCCACTACATGGACGAGTACTGCGCCTTCGTGCAGCGCGTGCTGGCCGCCACGGCACCAGGCCACATCGGCGACAAGCACCCCGACTCCTCGAAGTAGGGGCGGGCGCAGCTATTCCGGTTGGGCTGCGCGGCGTTGCCGCAGGACATACCGTTGGAGCTTTCCTGACGGTGTCTTGGGGAGGACTTCGACGAAGTGGACCTTCCGGGGGTACGCGTGGGCGGCCAGCTGGGTCTTGACCAGGTTCTGAAGCTCGGCGGCGAGTGCGTCGCCGCCGGTGGTCCCCTCGGCGAGGACGACGTACGCTTCCAGGACTTCGCCGCGGAGTTCGTCGGGGGCGCCGATGACGGCGCTTTCCTGGACTGCCGGATGCATCGACAGGACGCTTTCGACGTCGAAGGGCCCGATGCGGTATCCGGCCATGATGATGACGTCGTCGTCCCTGGACGAGAAGAAGAAGTATCCGTCCTCGTCGACCTTGCCCGCGTCCCCCGTGATGTACCAGCGGCCATCCGCGGAGAAGCGCTCGGCCGTCTTCTCCGGGGCGTCCTTATAGCCCGTGAACCACATCAGCGGGCTCGCCGTGGCATCGACCGCGACCCTGCCCATTTCCTCCGGAGCCGCCGGTTCATCCGAAGAGTCCTTCAGGATGGCGCAGGTCCACCCGGGCAGGGGGTGTCCCATGGAGCCCGGTCGCAGCTCCTTCCGGATGTCGTCGTGCCAGGCGTTGATGATCATCATGCCGTGTTCCGTTTGCCCGTAGTGGTCCCTGACCGGAACGCCGAAGGTTTGCTCGGACCAGGAGATGACTTCCGGAGTCAGCGGTTCCCCCGCCGAGGAGGCCCGGCGCAGGCTGAGGTCTTTCGGCGCGCCTGCGGCCTTGGACCGCATGGTCCGGTAAATGGTCGGGGCCGCGGCGAAGTTCGTGACCCGGAACCGCTCAAGGACGGCGAAGCTCAACTCCGGAGAGTAGCCCGCCTGCAGCAGCAGGCTGCGCCGTCCCGCAGCCAGCGGGCCGAGGATGCCGTAGTAGAGTCCGTAGGCCCAGCCCGGGTCGGCGGCGTTCCAGAACACATCGTCTTCCTGGACATCGAGGCCGAGCTCGACGTATTGCCGGAACGCGGCCAGCGCGCGAAGCGGAACGGGAACACCCTTGGGTGTTCCCGTGGTCCCCGACGTGAAGATGATGACCAGCGTGCCGTCGCCGCCGACTGCTTCCGCAGGGATGCCGGGCTGCTGCGCGTCCAGCAGCTGCGCCAGGGCCAGGTCGGGTGTCGTGGCCTGGCCGCCGGCCACCAGGACCGTAGCGGTTGTCTCCTCGATCTTCTGACGCTGATTCGCATCGCAAATAATGACTTTGGTGCCTGATGACACGAGGCGCAGCTCGATGGCGGGCCAGGCAAAGGCGGTGAAGAGAGGAACGTGGATGGCGCCGCGGCGCCAGATGGCCAGGAGCATCACGACGAGGTCAGCGGACTTGCCCATCAGCGTCGCTACACAATCACCGCGGCCGATACCCAGCTCTGCCAGCGCCGCCGCTCCCTGTTCGGAACGTTCGCGCAGCTGTCCGTACGTGATGTCCTCGCTGGAGAGGTCGGCTCCGATGATGGTGAACGCGATGGCATCCGGATCGTGTGCGTCGCAGAGCAGCTCGGCGGCGCAGGCGGCGGGCGTGTCGTAGCGCCGAAGGAGGGCCTCGACGTCGAGGGCTGGTGCAGGCATTTCGATCTCCCATTGGATGGTTTTGCCGTGACTCTGCATACTACAGAGTTGCGGCGCGGATCAGCCCGCTGGGCCGATCGTCACGTTGGAGAGGAAAGCTTGGTCCTGCCCCGGAGGCCTCGCAGCGCTCCGGGACAAGACCGGTCATGCCTGAGGGTGCGCTAGCGGCGGACGCTGCGCCGGCCCGATAGTCCTTCGGCCACGCCGATCAGGAGCACGGCCGCGATAACGGCGACGACGAATCCAACGACGTTCAGCTCGAAGATGTCGCCCGTCCCGAGCAGGTTGGCGATGACGCCGCCGATGACCGACCCGGCCAGGCCCAGCAGCAGGGTGGCCAGGAGCCCCAGGTTCTGCCTCCCGGGCTTAACCAAGCGCGCCAGCGCCCCGATGATGAGTCCAGCAATGATGAAACCGATCATATTTGCCTCCTTATGGCTTTCCCCAACCATAAGCAGACTTAGCAATTCTTTGGCAAATCCTGTCGCAGAGGCCACGGTCCTTCGTCATGCCGGCCTTGAATCCATCCCCCTGCCATGGTCCGGCAACTGCGATTGATAAATCGTTATGACTCAAGTGTTGACTGGATCACACCTCTTGCCATATTTTTCTATACGACTGATATATCAATCTGACGAAGGAAGATATGGCCCAGACGTCGTCGCAGACCAGAGCGCACTTGCATACCCTCGAGAAGACAAGCGTATTGCGGGTTCTCACCTACGCCGGGGCAATCGTTGCGTTCCTGATAGGTTCGGGATTCGCCACCGGCCAGGAGATTCTGCAGTACTTCACCTCGTACGGGTACTGGGGCGTCTTCGGTACCGGACTTCTGGTCCTGGTGCTCATGACCTACGTCGCGGTCGAGTTCTTCACCGTCGGCCAAGCCAAGAAATTCGACCGGCCGTCGATGATCTTCCACTACTACTGCGGCAAGCATCTCGGAACGTTCTTCGACTTCTTCTCGGTCCTCTTCGTTTTCCTGAGTTTCACGGTGATGGTCGCCGGTGCCGGCGCCGTCTTCGAGGAGCATTACGGCCTGTCGAAGTACATCGGCGGTGTCGGGCTGGCCGTGGCCGTCGGCATCAGTGTGTGGTTCGGGCTGAAGAGCCTGGTCGACGTGATCGGCAAGATCGGCCCCCTGATCGTCGTGATTGCGATCGCCCTCGGCGTACTGGGGATCGTCCGCAATCCGGGCGGGATCGCCGAGGGCAACGCCCTGCTGCCGGAGTTGGCGTTGACCCAGGCGTCGACGAACTGGTTCATGGCCGGCCTGTCCTATGTTGGCTTCTGCATGCTGTGGCTGGCCGCCTTCCTCACCGCGCTTGGCAAGACGGCGCGCAGCCGGAAGGAAGCTGCCTCCGGCGCCCTGGTCGGTGCGATCGCCTTCTCGGTGGCCTGCATCATCGTCGGCTTGGGCCTGCTGGCCAACATCACGCGCGTCGGCAACACGGAGATTCCGATGCTCGTCCTCGCCTCCGACGTGAACGTGCTGCTCGCCTCCGGCATCTCGGTGATGATCCTCGCCGGCATCTACACAACGGCGGTCCCGCTGCTGTGGACCGTATCGTCCCGCTTCTTTGCCGATAAGACGCCCCGCTTCAAGTACCTGACCATTGGCCTGGCCGCCGTCGGGACGGTGATCGGCCTGGTCCTCCCGTTCTCCCAGATGGTCAACATCGTTTATGTGATCAACGGCTATGTCGGCATCCTGCTGCTGGTCCTGATGCTTGCCAAGACGGCTACGCGCCTGGTCCGCCGCCAGGCCCCGTGACGGTGCCTCGCTCGGCGCCTCTTCAGGCTGGATAGAGCCTGAGGTTCGTGTCTAAGCGGGCGGCTCGTCCAGACGCGCATAAGGTCGATTCATGGACAGGGACCAGACCGGTGAGCTCGAAGGGCAGACCTCGATTAACGAGTTGCTCGACGAGCCTGTCGGCGTCGCCCACCTGCAGCTGGTGCTGCCGATATATGTCGAACTCAGGCCGGGCGAATTCCGGCGCCTGTCCTGATACGCGGCCGAGCGTAACCCGGCCAAGCCCTGTTGCTCATGACACCCAGGTGATTAGCTGGAGCTGCTGAAGACGTCGCATGAGCAAAGGAAGAGCCGTGAGCCAGGAACGTAAAGAAAACGCAGACAGCGAAGGCCGCATCACCCGGGACCAGGAGGTGCTGGAGCCGGGCGAGGTCACGCCGGATGCCAAGGGCCTGGCGCAGGTGTACGGCGACGCGGACCGCAGCGTCCTGGATGACCCGGTCACTCCTCCCGGCGAGACCGACGCGGCGGCCATCGAGTATGTGGAAGAGAACTTCACGGTCCGCGACGCCGGCCATGGGGAACGCTATTTGGAAGAGGCGCCTCCCGAAGACGCGGCTGAATAACCGCGAAGGCGCCGACGTCATCCTAGGCGTCCAGGTCCCCGATGCGGTGCAGGCGCAGCGAATTGATGGTCCCGGCTTTGCCCAGGGGAGAGCCCGCCGCGATGACGGCCAGGTCGCCCATTCCCGCCAGTCCCCGCTCGCACAGGATTCGATCCACCTGCGCCGCCAGTTGGTCGGTGTGGGATACGAAGTCCACAAGCTGCGGCCGGATTCCCCAGGCCAGGGTGAGCTCGTTGACGGAGGCCGGCAGGGGAGTGAAGGCGTAGAGCGGCTTGGGCGGACGCAGCCGCGCCAGACGCCGCGCCGAGTCGCCTGATTGGGTGAGTACGCAGATGCACCGCGCATCCAGCTGGGCCGCCATGGCAACGGCGGAGCGGGTGATCACGCCGCCGCGGGTCTTTGGTGTGCTGCCGAGGGGCTGGATGCGTTCCAGTCCATGCTCTTCGGTGGATTCGATGATGCGGGCCATGGTCCGTATGGCGTCGATGGGGTAGCGGCCGACGCTGGTTTCGCCGGAAAGCATGGCCGCGTCGGCGCCGTCGAGGACGGCGTTCGCGCAGTCCGAGGCCTCCGCGCGGGTCGGCCGCGGGTTCTCGATCATGGACTCAAGAACCTGCGTCGCAACGATGACAGGCTTCGCGGCGCGGCGGGCCAGCTCGATGGCCCGCTTCTGCACCACTGGCACATCCTCCAGCGGCAGCTCCACACCCAGATCGCCGCGGGCCACCATGATGGCGTCGAAGGCGTCGATGATTTCCTCCAGCGCGTCGACGGCTTGCGGCTTCTCGATCTTGGCGATGACCGGAGTCAGCCGTCCTTCCTCATCCATGATGTCGTGCACGCGGCTGATATCCTCGGCGCTGCGCACGAAGGACAACGCCACCATGTCTACACCGGTGCGCAGCGCCCAGCGCAGGTCTGCCTCGTCCTTGGCGCTCAGGGCGGGCACGTTCACGGCGACGCCGGGGAGGTTAATGCCCTTGTTGTTGGAGACGTGTCCGCCGACCACGACTTCGGTGACCACGTTCTGTGCGTCGACGTCCACCGCGCGGAGCGTCACTTTGCCATCGTCGATCAGCAGCGTGTCACCGGGCCGCACGTCGCCGGGCAGGCCGGGGTATGTGGTTGAGACCCGCTCGCGGGTGCCCTGAACGTCCGCCGTCGTGACGGTGAAGCGGTCCCCGGCCCCAAGCTCGTGCGGCCCGCTCGCGAAGCGCCCCAGCCTGATTTTCGGTCCCTGCAGGTCCGCGAAGATGCCTACGGGCCGGTCCAGGGTGGCGGCAGCCCGGCGGACGTTGCGGTAGGTTTCCTCGTGCACCGAGTGCTCGCCGTGGCTCATGTTCAGGCGTACGACGTCGGTGCCCGCCTCGAGCGCGGCAAGCGTGCGTTCGTAGCCGGCCAGGGCCGGACCGAAGGTGGCGATGATCTTGGCTTGGCGCATGGTTCCTCCTCAGCCGCGCCCGATGTAGGGCATGCCGGCGGCGGTGATCGTGAGCTGGTTGATGGTGGCCTGGGCCGGCATCGTGGCCATGAGGACGACAGCGCGCGCGGCCTCCTCCACATCGAAGGTGGGCTCAGGCCGACGGCTTCCATCGGGCTGCAGCGCTCCGGTGTCGGCTCCGGTGTGCGCCACGATGGCCGTGGCGGTATTGCCGATGTCGATCTGGCCGCAGCTGATTCCGTAGGGCCGGCCGTCGAGTTCGATCGACTTGGTCAGCCCGGTGAGCGCATGTTTAGTGGCGGCGTAGGCCACCGAGCGGGGGCGCGGCACATGAGCGGAGATCGAGCCGTTGTTGATGATCCGCCCGCCCTGGGGCTGCTGGCCCTTCATGACCCGGAACGCTTCGGCCGCGCAGAGCATCGCTCCGGTGAGGTTGACCGCGATCGTCGCGTTCCAGTCCGCCAAGTCGATCTCGTCCACCGCGGCGGCCGGGCCGAAGGAGCCGGCGTTGTTGAACAGCACGTCGAGCCTGCCCCAGGCCTCGCGCACGCGGCCGAAAAGCGCCTCCACCTGCCCGGCATCGGTGATGTCCGCGGGAACCACGAGCGCCTCCCCATGTCCCGACGCGGTTTCGTGGAGAGCCTCCACGCGTCGCCCGGCCAGCGCCACGGCCAATCCGGCGTCCAGCAGTTGCCGTGCCACGGCCCGGCCAATGCCGGAGCCGGCTCCGGTGACGACGGCGGTGCGCATCCGGGGTGCCGAGGGATCCCGATCCATGTGGTCCTCATTCCAGTGGTCGGCGGGTGAAGAGGCGGCAGGCTTTGACAGACGGCCGGTCGCCTGTGTTCACTGTAGCCTATATTTTCGGAATAAAGATTCCGCGATATGAAACTATGCTGCAAGAGCGGCAGGAGAACTCTGCCCCTCAAGGAAGAGGTTGCACATGACCGCCATCGACGATTTCACCGCTGCGAACCTCCCGGCCGGCGGCTTCGGAGACCATGACCCGGAAGAGACGGCCGAATGGTCCGAATCCCTGGACCAGCTGATCGATGCCCGCGGAACGGCCCGCGCCGGCTTCATCATGCGTTCGCTGCTCGAGCGCGCTGGTTCCCGCCGGGTGGATGTTCCGCTGGGCATGACGACCGATTACATCAACACGATCGCGTCCGACGTGGAGCCGCAGTACCCGGGCGACGAAGAGACCGAGCGCCGCTACCGGGCCTGGATGCGCTGGAACGCCGCCGTCATGGTCCACCGGGCTCAGCATCCCGAGATCGGAGTCGGCGGACACATCTCCACCTTCGCCGGGGCCGCGACCCTGTACGAAGTCGGCTTCAACCATTTCTTCCGTGGCAAGGACCATCCCGGCGGCGGAGACCAGGTCTTCTTCCAGGGCCATGCCTCCCCCGGCATGTACGCCCGGGCCTTCCTCGAAGGGCGCCTCGGCGAAGAGGACCTTGACGGCTTCCGGCAGGAAAAGTCCAAGGCCGGGCACGCGCTCTCGTCCTACCCGCATCCCCGCCTGATGCCGGAATTCTGGGAGTACCCGACGGTCTCGATGGGCATCGGCCCGATGAACGCGATCTACCAGGCGCAGTCCAACCGGTACCTGCAGAACCGCGGCATCAAGGACACTTCGGACCAGCACGTGTGGGCCTTCCTTGGCGACGGCGAAATGGACGAGCCCGAATCCCGCGGGCTGCTGCAGCTCGCGGCGCAGGAGAAGCTGGACAACCTGACCTTCGTGGTGAACTGCAACCTGCAGCGCCTCGACGGCCCGGTCCGCGGCAACGGCAAGATCATGCAGGAACTGGAAGCGTTCTTCCGCGGTGCCGGCTGGAACGTCATCAAGGTGGTCTGGGGCCGGGAGTGGGACGGTCTGCTGGACAAGGACCACGAGGGCCACCTCGTCGACTTGATGAATACGACGCCGGACGGTGACTACCAGACCTACAAGGCCGAGTCCGGCGGATTCGTCAGGGAGCACTTCTTCGGCAAGACCCCGCAGACCAAGGAAATGGTCGCGGACCTGACCGACGAGCAGATCTGGAACCTCAAGCGCGGAGGCCACGACTACCGGAAGGTATACGCGGCCTACAAGGCGGCCATGGACCATAAGGGCAAGCCGACGGTTGTCCTGGTGAAGACCGTGAAGGGATACGGCCTCGGGAGCCGCTTCGAGGGCCGCAACGCGACCCACCAGATGAAGAAGCTCACGCTCGAGGACCTTAAGCAGTTCCGCGACCACCTGCGGATTCCGATCAGTGACGAGGTCCTTGAGTCGGACCCGTACCGCCCGCCGTACTACCACCCCGGCCGGGACGCGCCGGAGATCAAGTACCTGCTGCAGCGCCGCCGGGCACTCGGCGGCTCCGTCCCGGCCCGGCGCAGCGGCCACGCCGCCGTGAAGCTGCCCGAGGCCAAGGCCTACGAAGTCGCCGAGCGGGGCTCCGGCAAGCAGCAGGCCGCCACGACGATGGCCTTCGTCCGGCTGCTGAAGGACCTGATGCGGGACAAGGAATTCGGCAACCGGGTGGTCCCGATCGTGCCGGACGAATCGCGCACCTTCGGCATGGACGCTTTCTTCCCGACGGCGAAGATCTATAATCCCTCCGGGCAGAACTACCTCTCGGTGGACCGCGACCTGGTGCTCGCCTACAAGGAGTCGCCCGCCGGACAGCTGATCCATCCCGGAATCAACGAGGCCGGCGCCGTCGCGGCGTTCACCGCAGCCGGCACGTCCTACGCCACGCACGGCGAGCCTCTGGTCCCGATCTACGTGTTCTACTCGATGTTCGGCTTCCAGCGGACCGGCGATTCCTTCTGGGCCGCCGCGGACCAGATGACGCGCGGTTTCGTCATCGGTGCAACCGCCGGCCGGACCACCCTGACCGGCGAGGGCCTCCAGCACGCCGACGGACATTCCCCGGTCCTCGCAGCGACCAACCCGGCCGTCGTCACCTACGACCCGGCCTATGGCTATGAGATCGGGCACATCATGAAGGCCGGCCTGGAGCGCATGTACGGCGGGAACCACCCGGACCCGAATGTCATGTACTACCTGACCGTCTACAACGAGCCCATCGTCCAGCCGGCTGAGCCGCAGGACCTCGACGTCGACGGCGTCCTGGGCGGCATCTACCGGCTCAAGGAAGGCGGAGCCGCAAGCACGAAGACCCAGCTGCTGGCCTCAGGCGTTGCTGTCCCGTGGGCGCTCGAGGCCCAGCAGATCCTCGCCGAGGAGTGGAACGTCTCCGCCGATGTCTGGTCCGTGACCAGCTGGACCGAACTGCGCCGCGACGGCCTCGCCGCGGAGCGGGAAGCCTTCCTGAATCCCGGCGCCGACGCCCGCAAGCCGTTCATCGCCCGGCAGCTCGAGAATGCCGAAGGCCCCGTTGTCGCTGTATCCGATTACATGGCGCAGGTCCCAGACCAGGTCCGGCAGTTTCTGCCGCACCGCTTCGCCACGCTCGGCGCCGATGGCTTCGGCTTCTCAGATACCCGCGCCGCCGCCCGCCGGTTCTTCAACATCGACAGCCACTCTATTGTTGTCCGGACCCTGCAGCTGCTGGCCGAGGAAGGCAAAGTTCCCGCCAACGCTGCCGTCGAGGCCTTCCGCCGCTACCGTCTGGACGACGTCAGCGCTGGCACCTCCGGGACCGCAGGCGGCGACGCGTAGTCCCGATGCGGCCGCGGAACGAATGTGGCCCCTCCCCGAAAGGAGGGGCCACATTCGGCCGGCCGGAGCGAGGGGGCAGGATCGTAAACGTGCTGCCGGCCCTTGGCCGGTTTGCCTATCCGGTAGCTGTGATGCTCCCCCACGGTGGTTGCCATGGCGAGCCGCTTAGCTGTCATCGTTATCGGTGACGTCAATCCGCCTAAAGTGGCGGACTTCTGGTGCAAGGTCCTCGATTGGCGGGTCCTGGAACAGGAGAGCGGCTTCATCACGATCGGGCCGCCCGACGGGGCCTGGCCGTCCATCGATGTCGTTCCGGTGCCGGAAGGCAAGGCCAGCAAGAAGAGGCTCCATTTCGACCTGCGGGCGGGGCCAGGACGCCCAGGCCTGAGGCTAGCGGCGGAGGCTGCGGCGGCCGGCGAAGCCCTCGGCGACACCGATCAGCAGTACGACTGCGATCACGGAAAAAACGAACCCAAGAACGTTCGGTTCAATGATGAAACCGCATGGTTGCGTCTTAATGGCTTGCCATGACGGTAAGCATACTTAGCAATTTGAGTGCAAGTTCGGGTGGAAAACAGTGGCACCTTGGCCGGCCTGACGGAAGCTGGGCTCTGCCTATTTAGCGCGAGCCGCGCAGCAGTGCGGACAGCCCTGGGATGTTGCGCAGAATCTTCGCGAGGAGGCCGGCACTGTCGGTCCTGACGGGCGGCAGGTAGAAGTCGGGGTCGGAACCTCCCGCTTCATATGCGGGGGAGTGTGACGGCGGCGCTTGGTTGATCTGGGTCATGGCCTGCTCCTTGTTTCGTATCGTGGAACTTTGTTATTGCTATACGAAAGACTAGGATGTCCCGGCCTGGCTGGTCAAGAGTTTTCGGCCCGGGACTCTGTTGCAAAAAGATCGTTGCCGATACCCTTGACAGGGTTCGTGTGAGCGGGCTTACACTATTTTCGAAATAAAAATTCCGCGATACAAAAACATCGAATCAAGTCGATTGCAAATCGATGGTCAAGGGTGTTCAGCGCTGTATCGAGAAGCCTTACTGAAAGCTGACACCCGCCATGGATTTTTCCTCCTTTAATGACTCACCGGCCGCCGAAGCGGCAGCCGTCCTCCGGCCCTGCGTGGATATCGACCGCTGGGTAGAGGAGATCGTCGCCCTCCGGCCCTTCGCCAACCGCGGCGAGTTGATCGATTTCGCGGGCCGGGCCGCCGCACCCTGGACCACCGCAGAGATCGACGCCGCGCTGGCGCACCATCCCCGGATCGGGGAGCGCGCCGCCGGAAACAGCGCGGAGGCGGGGATGTCGCGGAACGAGCAGTCCGGCGTCGTACGTTCCGCCGAAGTCCAGGCCGCGCTCGACGCGGGAAACCGCGCCTACGAGGAAAAATTCGACCGGGTCTTCCTGATCCGGGCCGCCGGCCGCAGCGCCGAAGACATCCTCGAGCAGCTGCAGAAGCGCCTGCACAACTCGCCCGACGAAGAAATCGCCGTCGTGGCCCAGCAGCTCCGCGAAATCGCCATCCTCCGACTTGAAGGAGTCATCGAAGCATGAGCGTCAGCCATGTCACTACCCACATTCTCGACACCGGGACCGGGAGGCCTGCCTCCGGTGTCAAGGCCACTCTGGAAGCCAAATCGGCAACCGGCTGGCAAGAAATCGCCTCGGCCCGTACGGACAATGACGGCCGTATCAAGAACTTGGGTCCCGAGGCGGTCGAAGCAGGGATATACCGGATCGTCTTCGAAACCGGGCCCTACTTCGGGCAGAAGGGAACGGAAACCTTCTTCCCGTTCGTGGAGCTGGCCTTCGAGGTGAAGGAACCGGCAGAGCACTACCACGTACCACTTCTCATCAGCCCGTTTGCATTCTCAACCTACCGAGGGAGTTAGCCATGACTGCCACCGCAGAAACCTCAACCGGCACCAAGGTCGTCCTTGGACAGAACCAGTACGGCAAGGCCGAAGTCCGCCTCGTCAAGGTCACGCGCGACACCACCCGGCACGAGATCCAGGACCTTAACGTCACCTCGCAGCTGCGCGGCGACTTCGAGGCCGCCCACACTGCCGGCGACAACGCGCACGTGGTCGCCACCGACACGCAGAAGAACACAGTCTACGCCTTCGCCCGCGATGGCTTCGCCACCACCGAGGAGTTCCTGCTCCGGCTGGGCAGGCACTTCACCGAGGGCTTCGACTGGGTGACCGGCGGGCGCTGGGCGGCGCAGCAGTTCTTCTGGGACCGCATCAACGACCACGACCACGCCTTCTCCCGCAACAAGAGCGAGGTGCGCACGGCCGTACTCGAGATCTCGGGCGAAGAGCAGTCCATCGTCGCCGGGATCGAGGGCCTGACGGTCCTGAAGTCCACCGGTTCGGAGTTCCACGGCTTCCCGCGGGACAAGTACACCACCCTGCAGGAAACCACCGACCGCATCCTCGCCACGGATGTCAGCGCCCGCTGGCGCTACAACACGGTCGATGTGGACTTCGACGCCGTCTACGCGAACGTCCGCGGGCTGCTGCTGAAGGCCTTCGCCGAGACCCACTCGCTGGCCCTGCAGCAGACCATGTTCGAAATGGGCAGGGCCGTCATCGAGGCGCACCCGGAAATCGACGAAATCAAGATGTCCCTGCCGAACAAGCACCACTTCCTGGTGGACCTGCAGCCCTTCGGACAGGACAACCCCAACGAGGTGTTCTTCGCCGCCGACCGTCCCTACGGACTGATCGAAGCCACCATCCAGCGCGAGGGCTCGCGCGCTGACCACCCGATCTGGGCGAACATCGCCGGATTCTGCTAGCCACATGCCGGAGGTCGGGACGCGGTGGGCGCGCCCCGACCTCCCCAGCCGACAAGGAGGTCAGCTGTGAATGCAGCAAAAGCCACAACCAAGACTTTAACCGCACAAAGACCTGAGGACGAACGCCTGCCGGTGGGCAGGTCCTTCACGTACGGTCTCCAGCACGTCCTCACAATGTACGGCGGCATCATTGCGGTCCCGCTGATCGTGGGGAACGCAGCCGGACTATCCCAGGACGAAATCGCACTTCTGATCGCCAGCTGCCTTTTCGTGGGCGGCGCGGCCACCATCCTGCAGAGCTATGGAGTGAAGTTCTTCGGCTCGCAGCTTCCGCTGGTCCAAGGCGTCTCCTTCGCCGGCGTCGCCACGATGACCGCGATCCTCAGCGGCGGCGGCGGAATCCAGATGGTCTTCGGATCCGTCCTGGTGGCCTCCGTGATCGGCCTGGTGATCGCCCCGTTCTTCGCCAAGGTCATCCGGTTCTTCCCGCCGGTCGTCACGGGCGTCATCATCACCACGATCGGCCTGACCCTGATGCCTGTGGCGGCCAACTGGGCCATGGGGGGCAACGCACAGGCCGAGAACTATGGCAGCCTGCCCAACATCGGGCTGGCAGCCCTGACACTGGCACTGGTCCTGCTGCTGAGCAAACTCGGCAACGCCGCCATCTCCCGGCTGTCCATCCTGCTGGCCATCGTCGCCGGCACCGTCATCGCGGCACTGCTGGGGATGGCCGACTTCTCCAACGTGGGCAACGGGGCCATCTTCGCCATCCCGCAGCCGTTCGCCTTCGGCTGGCCGGTCTTCGACGTGGCCGCCATCATCTCGATGACCATCGTTATCCTCGTGACCATGACGGAAACGACGGCGGACATCCTCGCCGTGGGCGAGATCGCCAAGACCAAGGTGGACTCCCGGCGTATCGCCGACGGGCTCCGCGCGGACATGCTCTCCAGCGCCCTCGCGCCGGTGTTCAACTCCTTCACCCAGACCGCCTTTGCGCAGAACGTGGGCCTGGTGGCGATCACCGGCGTGAAGAGCCGCTTTGTCGTCACCGCAGGCGGCGCCATCATGTTGGTGCTCGGGCTGCTGCCGGTGCTCGGCCGCGTCGTCGCCGCCGTGCCGACTCCCGTCCTGGGCGGCGCCGGCATCGTGCTCTTCGGCACGGTGGCCGCCAGCGGCATCCGCACGCTGTCCAAGGTGGACTACAAGGACAACATGAACATGGTCATTGTGGCCGTGTCGCTGGCCTTCGGCATGATCCCCGTGGTCAAGCCCGAGTTCTACGACCAGTTCCCCACCTGGTTCGGCATTATCTTCCACTCCGGCATCAGCTCCGCGGCAATCATGGCCGTGCTGCTGAACCTGCTCTTCAACCAGCTGAAGGCCGGCAATTCGGAGAAGCAGTCCACGCTGGTGGCCAGCCCCCCGCGGATGGTGCGCGTCGAGGAGCTGCACGCGCTCGAGGAAGGCGACTACTACCAGGGCGGCAAGCTGATCGCCGCGGACGGAACCGAGATTCCGGTCGTGACCGCCCAGCAGTACCAGGTGGTCAAGGAGAAGCTGGACCGGGGCGAGGTGACCTGCCCCGAGGACATCCGCCGGATCTGCGAGGAAGAGGTTTCGGACGAACCCGACGCCGGTATCCGCCCGGCCGGAAAGGACAACTGACAACGTACCTCAGGCCGGGCCGGCTCCACCGCGGAGCCGGCCCGGCCCCCGGGCTTCCACCGCCCGGGCCGGCCATTGTTGATGGTCTCCTGGATCAGCAGACAGGACGTAACTGAGCTGGCGGCACCGCCGTCGTCCCTTGGATGCTCGGCTTCGATACTGCAACTGATGAGGAGAGACCCATGGCCGAACGAATCTGGATCCGCAACCCGCTGGCCGTCTTCACCGCAAACACGGAGGACGCTGCCGGCGGTTTCGTCGTTGAAGGCGGCACCATCGCGGAGCTCGTGCCCGCAGGCCGGGAGCCGCAGACCTGCTGGGGCTCGGTATTCGATGCCGGCGCCCATGTGGTGCTGCCGGGCCTGGTCAACACGCACCACCACTTCTACCAAACCCTCACGCGGGCCTGGCGGCCGGTGGTCAACGTACCGTTGTTCCCCTGGCTGGTCAACCTCTATCCCGTCTGGGCCCGGCTGACCCCCGAGGCCCTCCGGCTCGCCACCAAGGCCGCGCTGGCCGAGCTGCTGCTCTCCGGCTGCACCACGGCCGCCGATCACCACTACCTCTTCCCCGCCGGGATGGAGGATTCGGTGGACGTGCAGGTGGAGGTGGTCCGGGAGTTGGGCATGCGGGCCATGCTCACCAGGGGCAGCATGACTTTGGGCGAGGACGACGGCGGTCTGCCGCCGCAGCGGGTGGTCCAGTCGCCGGAGGTGATCCTCGAGGACAGCGAACGGTTGATCGGCCGCTACCACGAGCGCGGGCCGGGTGCGCAGATCCAGATCGCGCTGGCGCCGTGCTCGCCGTTCTCGGTGACCCCGGAGATCATGAAGGACAGCGCTGCCCTGGCCGAGTCGCATGACGTCCGGCTGCACACGCACCTGGCGGAGACCATCGATGAGGAGCAGTTCTGCCTGGAACGGTTCGGCCTGCGGACGGTCGACTACCTCGAGAACGTCGGATGGCTGGGGCCGCGGACCTGGCTGGGGCATGGCATCCATTTCAACGATGATGAAGTGGCGAGGCTCGGTGCCGCCGGCATCGGCGTGGCACACTGCCCCAGCTCCAACATGCGGCTGGCCTCCGGGATCTGCCGCGCGGTGGAGCTGGAGGACGCCGGCGTGCACGTCGGGATCGGCGTGGACGGATCCGCCTCGAACGACGGCTCGAACATGATCCTCGAGGCCAAGCAGGCCCTGTACCTGCAACGGCTGCGCTACGGGGCGGAGCTGGCGACCCCGGAGCGGGCTCTCGGCTGGGCCACCAAGGGCTCTGCCCTGGCCCTGGGCCGCACCGACATCGGCGAGATCGCAGTGGGGAAGCAGGCCGACCTCGCGTTCTTCACACTGGACGGCCTCCGGTTCTCCGGCAGCCACGACCCGCTCTCGGCGCTGCTGCTCTGCGGCGCCGACCGGGCCGACCGCGTCATGGTCGGCGGTCGCTGGCGCGTCATTGACGGCCGCGTCGAAGGGCTCGACCTCGACGGCCTGATCGCCGACCACTCGGCAGCAGCCTGCCAGCTCCTCGCAGAAGCGTAGGCTGGCCGGGCACTGCGTGGAGCGTGCGCTATCCCGCCATGCCCGCCGCTGCCTTCGACGCCGACACCTGGCCGGCGGTGTCGGCAGGGACTCGGCCGGCGGCTTTGAGGGCCAGGTAGATGCGGTCGCGGGCGAGCGGCAGCGAGGTGAAGCGGAGGCCGGTAGCGTCCCGCAGGGCATTGGCTAGCGCGGGAGCGACCGGGTTGTACGGGCTTTCGCTCATCGACTTCGCGCCGAGCGGGCCCAGGGTGTCCGAGGTCCTGGCGAAGTAGACCTCGCTGCGCGGGACGTCCGCGAAGGTAGGGATGTGGTACTGCCGCAGGATGTCTGTGGTGACGGCGCCGCCGTCGTCAATCCTCACCTCTTCGTAGAGCGCGGCGCCGAGGGCCTGGGCGATGCCGCCTTCGATCTGGCCACGGCACTGGCGGGGGTTGACGACGACGCCGGCGTCGGCCGCCTGCACGCTCTGCAGGATCGCGAGTTCCCCGGTGCCGGAGTGCACGGCGACCCGGAAACCCTGGACGTTGAACGCAATCGAGCGAGGCGTTCCGCCCCAGCGGCCCTCGGTTTGCAGCGGTCCGCCCTGCCGCGTGGCGGCCGCGGCCAGCTCCGCGAAACCGAGAACCCGGTCCCCGCAGTCCACGCCCTCGGGGCCCGGGACGCAGTGCCGCGCCGGCCTGCCGGTCAGCTCGGCGGCGAGTGTGCGCAGCCGGGCGGCGAGCTCCTGTGCCGCGGCGAGGGTCGCCCTACCGGCGACGACAGTGCCGGTGGAGCCGAACGCGCCGGTGTCGTGCTCGGTCAGGGCGGTGTCCGACTGCCGGATCCGCACGACCGACGGCGCCACGCCCAAGGCCTCGGCGGCCAGCTGTGCGTGCACGGTGGTGGTGCCGTTGCCAAACTCGGCGGTGCCGACGTCCAGCAGGTAGCCGTCCGCCTCCAGCCGGATGACGCTGTGCGCGAAGTGGCCGCGCGGAGGGACCGTGGCGATCATGGACAGCGCGGTGCCCTCGCCAACGAGCCACTCCGCGCCGAGGTCCTGCCCGCCGGCTCCGCGCTCGCGGCCGCGGTCCAGCGCGCTGCGGACCAAATCAACGCACTGGTCCAGCCCGTAGCTGCCGCAGATGACATCCTCTTCCGGCTCCGCGTGCAGCGAGAGCAATTCGTCGCCCTCGGAGACCATATTGCGGCGTTTGAACTCCAGCGGGTCCAGCCCCAGGGTGCGGGCGAGTTCGTCCAGCGCGGACTCGACGGCGAAGATCATCTGGCTCAGGCCATAGCCGCGGAAGGCGCCGGCCGGCACGGTGTTGGTGTAGACGGCGCGGGCGTCCACTTTCTTCGCGGCGCACCGGTAGACCGCGATGGATTCGCTGCAACCGTGGAACATCACGCCCGGCGCGTGGTTGCCATATGCCCCGGTATCCGTGGTGACGTCGACCGCCAGCGCGGTGAGCGTGCCGTCCTTCCGGGCGGCGGCGCGCACGGCGATGCTGAACGGATGCCGTGTGGTGGTGGCGGTGAACTGCTCGCTGCGGGTCAGTTCCAGCTGCACCGGCCGGCCCAGCCTCAGCGCGGCCAGGGCCACAATGTCCTCGGTCAGAACCTCCTGCTTCCCGCCGAATCCGCCGCCGACCCGTCCGGCGGTGACCCGGACCCGGTCCTCGTCCAGGGCGAAGATCCGCGCGAGCGTGCGGCGGACCAGGAACGGCACCTGGGTGGAGGAACGCACCGCCAGTGAGCCGTCCGGTCCGGTCCACGCGATGGCCGCGTGCGTCTCCAGCGCCACGTGCTGCACGCGGTGGGTCCGGTAGGTTTCCTCGTGGACCGCGTCCGCGGCGGCCAAGGCTGCGGAGATATCGCCGATCTCGGTGTGCACTTCGGCCACGATGTTGCGCTCGGGCACGGCGATGCGCGACTCCGCCGGCTTGTCCGCATGCAGCAGCGGCGCACCCGGCGCCAGCGCGGCGGCCGGATCGAAGACCGCGGGCAGCAGCTCATAGTCCACCTCGAGCGCGCGCACTCCGGCCTCGGCAGCGGCGACGGAATCGGCGACGACGGCGGCGACCCGCTGCCCCTTGAACCGGACCACGTCGTCCAGCACGCGGGTGTCGTCCGGGTCGTCCGCATACAGTTCGTGCTGGGCGGTGGAGAACGGCTGCACGGGTGCGTCCTCGTGTGTGAAGACGGCGACGACGCCGGGCACCGCCAGTGCCGCCTCGGTCCTGATGCCACGGATCCGGGCGTGCGCGTGCGGCGAGCGGGCCAGCTTAAGGTGCAGCAGCGCGAGCAGCTGCTCCGCCGGGACGTCCAGAGTGTAACGCGCGGTGCCGGTAACGACGGCGGGGCCGGCGGGGGCGGGGGTGTCCGCACCGACGGCGCGGGGTGCTTTGGCTCGCCCGGCGCCTTCCGCAGTCCCGGCTCCTGCCGGGGCATCCAGCGCGCAGTCCCCGTCCGCCGGATGGGAGCAGCTGCCGCCGTCGCGGCCCAGGACGGCGTCCTCGATGGCCCGGTAGCCGGTGCAGCGGCAGAGGTTGCCCTTCAGGTTGCGCGGCAGATTCTGCTTCTGCTCCTCGCTGAACGTCGCCGCGGTCATGATCATCCCTGCGGAGCAGAACCCGCACTGGAAGCCCTGGGCGTCGAGGAATTGCTGCTGCATCGGGTGCAGCCCGTCCTCGCCGGCCAAGCCCTCGATCGTCGTGACGGACCGGCCCTCGGCGCGCACGGCGGGGTAGATGCAGCTGTGCACGGGTTCGCCGTCGACATGCACGGTGCACGCACCGCAGTCACCGCCGTCGCACCCCTTTTTTACGCCGAGCATGCCCTCCGCGCGCAGGAAGGTGCGCAGGCACTGGCCGGGCCGGGGTGTGTTGGCGTACGGTTCGCCGTTGATCTCGATCGCCATGTCAGGCGCTCCTTTCCGCCGGCTCAGCCAGCAGTTCGGCGCGGATTTCTTCCGCCAGCCGGTGGGTCATGTCGCGGCGCCACTCGGGCAGGCCGTGGATGTCGTCGTGGTAGAGCCCGGGTTCGATGGCCACGTCCAGGGCGTCCTGCAGCTGCCGCGGCCCGGGCAGGCGGGCGGCGGGAAAGCGCAGCTGGACCGGGCGCTTGGTTGCCGCGGTCACGGTCAGCACGAACACCCCGTCCAGGTCCTGGCGGCCGATGAGCAGGACGCCGGAGCGGCCCAGGTTGCTCAGCGATAGGCGGCGGAACGCGGTCCGGGCGGACAGCGCGTGGGCCGGCAGGTGGACGCTGCGCAGCAGCTCGCCGGGCGCCAGCGCATTGGTGGCATCCCCGGTGACCAGTTCGGCCACGGGCAGGGTCCGGCTGCCGCCATCCCGGGAGAGGATGGTGGCCACTCCATCCAGCGCGGAGCAGAGCGAGGTCATCGGCCCGGCCGGCAGTGAGGTGCAGATGTTTCCGCCCACCGTGGACATGTTCCAGATCTTGAAGGACGCGACGAACGCATCGCAGCATGGCCGCACAAGGTCCAGCGCGGGCCACAGCGCGGCGAGGCCGGGGGAGTCCGGCACCTGGTACAGGGTAGCGATGGTGCAGGTGGCGGCGAGCGCGATGCCGTCGCCGAAGACGGTCACAGGCTCCCAGCCGGCCTGTCCGAGGTCGAGGAGCCGGCGCAGCGTGGTGCTGCCGTACGAGAACAGCACAGTGCCGCCGCCCAGCCAGGCATCGCCGGGCTGCCAGTGTGCGGGGTCCGCGGTCGGCAGCACGGCTTCGATGGTGTTCATATCCATGGGTGCCTCCTATGCACGGGTGAGGGCCAGCTTTTCGCCGGCCGGGAGGGAAAGTACGACGGCGGGTGTCCGGCTGCTGTTCGCAGCCGCACCGGCCGCGGGAGTGTGGATCGGTCCGCTCCGCACTGACAGCGGCTGGCCGGTGGCGGCGCTGTTCCGGGACGCGATGACCTGGGCGATGATCGAGACCCCGACCTCGGCGGGGGTGGCTGCCTGCAGGTCGAGGCCGATCGGCGAATGCAGCCGCTCGAGGTCCTCCCGGCGGACGCCTTCGGCCAGCAGGTCCCGCACGCGCTGGCGGTGGCTGCGCTGGGAGCCCATGGCGCCCAGATAAGCCAGCTCGAGGTCCAGCGCCGTGCGCAGCAGCGGGAGGTCGAACTTCGGATCGTGTGTGAGGATGCAGATCACCGTGCGGCTGTCGACTCGGCCCGCGGCTGCCTCCGTTGCCAGGTAGCGGTGCGGCCAGTCGACGGCCACCTCGTCTGCTGCGGCGAAGCGCGGCTGGCGGGCGAAGGCGGGCCGGGCGTCGCACAGCGTCACGTGGTAGCCGAGCAGCTTGGCCTGCGGCAGCAGCGCCGCACCGAAATCGCTGGCACCGAAGACGAGCAGCCTCGGCGCGGGCAGCCGGGTTTCGACCAGCAGCGCCGGCGGTTCACCGGTGCAGTCGTCGACGCCGGAGGGAAGGCGCAGCACTCCGCTTCCGCCGGAGGGCAGCAGGACGGAGAGCTGTGCCGCCGCAGACCGGGCGGCCGCACCGGAACCGGCCAGGCGGCGCAGTTCGGGCAGCCAGTCGGCGGCGTGAAACTGCTGCGGGTCGGGAACCAGCAGCGCCCCGCAGCCGCCTTCGTCGATGCGGCGCACCAGGGCCACCGGTTCCTGCGGCCCGAGGGACGCAAGGCGGGACAGCAGCGCAAGGGGCAGGCCGCCGTCGTACCTGTTCCCGCCTGCCGGAGCGATATGCACCTCCAGCTCGCCGCCGCAGGTGAGGCCGGCCGCGAAGGCGTCCTCGCGGCTGAAGCCGAAGTACTCGCGGCGCGGCAGTGCGGTGGCGAGGGCGTCCAGCGCGGACTCGACCACCGCGCCCTCAACGCAGCCGCCGGACAGCGAGCCGAGTACCGCGCCGTCGGACGCGACCAGCATGGACGTGCCCACCGGCCGCGGCACGGAGCCGGTGGCGGCAACCACCGTGGCCACCGCCAACTGCCGGTCGGAGTCGAGCCAGGCGTGCAGCTCGGGTCCAAAATTCAACATGATGCTTGTCCTTTCCATTCCGGCGGCGCCCGTTGTGCTGCGGGCGCTACCGGGACGTGCTAGCCGCCGAGCAGGAGGCTGATCGGTCCCCGGGCGAAATACACCAGGAAGCCTGCGGCGACCAGCCACATCAGCGGGTGGATACTGCGGGCCTTGCCGGTCGCGGAGTGCACGAGCACCCAGACGATGAAGCCGACGCCGATCCCGTTGGCGATCGAGTAGGTCAGCGGCATGGTGATCATGGTCAGGAAGGCCGGCATGCCGATGGAGAACCGGCTGAAGTCGATTTCGCGGATCTGCGCAGCCATGAGGGTACCGACGACGACGAGCGCCGCGGCGGCCACTTCGATAGGCACCACCGAGGTCAGCGGCGTGAGGAACATGGCCCCGAGGAACAATGTGCCGGTGACCACCGAAGCCAGGCCCGTGCGGGCGCCCTCGCCGATGCCGGCGGCCGAGTCCACGTAGACCGTGTTGGAGGATCCGGAAGAGGCACCGCCGGCCACCGCCCCGAAGCCCTCGATGATGAAGGCGGACTTCAGTCGCGGAAAGGTTCCGTCTGCGTGCGCGACTCCGGCGCTCTTGGCCAGCCCGGTCATGGTGCCCATGGCGTCGAAGAAGTTGGTGAAGACGAGGGTGAACACCAACATGGTCGCCGCCAGCGCGCCGATCCGGCCGAAGGAGCCGAACAGGTCGAACTGGCCGACCAGGCTGAGGTCAGGAACCGAGACGATGTGTCCCTCGAGCACCGGGGTGTTCAGGTGCCAGCCGCCGGGATTGCTGTCCGATGCCGGACCGAGCTTCAGGACTGCCTCCAGTACTGCTGCCAGTACCGTGGTGGCGACGATGCCGATGAGCAGCCCGCCCTGGACCTTCCGGGCGATCAGGGCGCCCATGACCAGCAAGCCCGCGACAAAAACGAGCGTCGGCAGCGACGTGATGGAGCCGTCGTTGCCCAGCTGGACCGGCGGGCCGCCCTCGGTGCGCCGGACGAAGCCGGAGTCCACGAAGCCGATGAACGTGATGAACAGGCCGATGCCCACCGTGATGGCGGCCTTCAAGTCCTGCGGTATGGCCCGGAAGATCGCGGTCCGCGCGCCGGTCATGCCGAACACGACGATCAGGATGCCGTTGATCACCACCAGCCCCATTGCCTCGGGCCAGGTGACGTCCTGGATCACGGAAACGGCGAGGAAGGAGTTGATGCCCAGGCCCGCGGCGAGGCCGAACGGCAGGTTGGCGACCAGTCCGAAGAGGATGGTCATCACGCCGGCGGTCAGCCCGGTAACCGCTCCTACCTGCGCGGCGGGTAGCCAGTTGCCGGCGACGTCGACCGGGGCCGAGCCCGGGCCGAAACCACCGAGGATGAGCGGATTGAGGATGACGATGTAAGCCATCGTGAAGAAGGTGACCAGGCCGCCGCGGAACTCGCGGCCGACGCTTGAGCCGCGCTCGGTGATCTGGAAGTACCGGTCCAGCAGGCCGCTGGAAAGACGCGGGCCGCCCTTGGGAAGGATCGAGATAGCCATGGCTGCCGCCTCAGTAGTCGATCCTGGTGTCCAGCCGGTCCCAGAGCTGGAACGGCTGCAGGTAGTCGGTGTCCCGGTGGCCGTCCCGGACCACCGGCATCAGCTGCCGGTCTCCCGCAGCGTCGAAGTAGTTGTAGAACACTGCGTCATCGAAGCCGGAGCGTGCGGCGTCATGGCGGTCTGCTGCGTAGACAACGCGGCTGATCCTGGCCCAGAGCGAGGAAGCCAAGCACATGGGGCAGGGCTCGCAGCTGGTGTAGAGCACGGCGCCGGACAGGTCGAACGTGCCGAGCGCTGCCGCGGCGGTGCGGATTGCGGTAACTTCGGCATGGGCGGTGGGGTCATTGGTGGCAGTGACCCGATTGGTGCCTTCGAAGATCCGGCCGTCGGCGGAAACGACGACGGCGCCGAACGGTCCGCCGGAGTTGCGGACATTGGCGGAGGCAAGGTTGATTGCCATGGCCAGATATTGCGTGCACTCAGTGCTGGCGAGGGAAGGTTTCATGGTCGGCGACTTCCTGTGATCGGGGAAGCTGGCCACGGACCAGGAACGCTCAAGGCGCGGGCGGCATGACCTCAGCTTCAACGATGGCTGATTAGGTTAGTAGCGCCCGGTAGATAGCTCCGGAAGCGGAGCCCGCCATTGGCAAGAAGAACGTTAGCAGCAGAATGTGACGCCCGCCACCTTTTTCGGAAGGGAATTTCCGGCTTGCGGGAATTAGGGCTGCGCCGGAGGGCTCAGTCCCCCGTGAGGGTCAGTGCTGCGGCAATGGCGTCCGTGGCTTTCCGCAGCTCCGGCACGGCGCGGTCGCGGAAGTCGTCATCCACGCGGGAAACCGGGCCGGAGATGGACAGCGCCATCGGCGTGGGGGCGCCGGGGACCGCCATCGCGAAGCAGCGCACCCCGGTTTCCTGCTCTTCGTCGTCGACGGCATAGCCGTCCTTGCGGATGCGGGTGAGGTCGGCGAACAGATCTTCCAGGGTGGAGATGGACTTGGGCGTCGGCGTCGGCATTCCCGCCTGCTTGACCAGGCGGGTGACGCGTTCGTCGTCCATCACGGACAGGATCGCCTTGCCGACCCCGCTGTCGTGGAGGTTGGCCTGCCGGCCAACCTCGGTAAACATGCGCATGGCATGCGGCGACGGGACCTGCGCGAGGTAGGTGACCATGTCGCCGTCGAGCACTGCCATGTTGGCCGTTTCGCCCAGGTTGGCGACCAGGTCCTTGAGCAGCGGCATGGCCAGGGCCCCGAGCTGGCGGTTCGCCACTTCACCGAGCCGGATCAGGCGCGGGCCCAGGGCGTAGCGGCGGTTGGGCAGCTGCCGGACATAGCCGATCCCGACCAAGGTCCGCAGCAGGCGGTGGATGGTGGGCAGCGGAAGAGGGGTTTCAGCGGCGAGCTCGGTCAAGGCAACTTCGCCGCCCGCCCTTGCGATGAGTTCCAGCAGGTCGAAGGCGCGCTCCACGGACTGGACGCCGCCGGCGGGCTTTGCGGGCATGATGTGCTCCTCGATGTTGCGCGGTTTCCCGCGGCGCGCCGGAACGGCGCTGTTCGTCCCTTCCAGAATATCGCTGGAACGAAGAAAAGTTCCGCTCTTCGGAATCCACGGCATCAGAAGTCTTGTATTTCCATTGAGCAAAGAATAATATCCATAATACGGAAAAAAGATGGGCCCCGATACCATCCTCGCCGGCCGGTGCGGCCGAAGCAGGAGGACCGGCGCTGCCCCCGACCGAAGGAGAACCAATGGCGACTCCCAGCCCCGGGTACTCGATCACCTTGCGTGTGGAAACGCCCGCAAACTTCACCGCAACCAGCGAGCTGGCAGCGGCCGTTGCCGGTGCCGGCGCGTCGGTGACCGCCCTGGACGTGACCGAATCGCACCACGACCGGCTGGTAGTCGACGTCAGCTGCGACACCACCGACGCCGAGCACGGCGAGCGTGTCCGGGCCGCACTGGACGCCGTGGACGGGGTCGCGGTACGCAAGCTCAGCGACCGCACTTTCCTGATGCATCTGGGCGGCAAGCTCGAAGTCGTCCCCAAGGTTCCCCTGCGCAACCGTGACGATCTGTCCCGCGCTTATACCCCCGGCGTCGCACGCGTCTGCCAAGCGATTGCCGCGAATCCGGCGGATGCCCGCCGGCTGACGGTCAAGCGCAACACGGTGGCCGTAGTCACCGACGGCTCCGCGGTGCTGGGGCTGGGCAATATCGGTCCGGCCGCGGCGCTCCCGGTAATGGAGGGGAAGGCGGCACTGTTCAAGCAGTTTGCCGGCGTGGACGCCTGGCCGGTCTGCCTCGACACGCAGGACACCGAGCAGATCATCAGCATCGTCAAGGCACTGGCGCCGGTGTACGGCGGCGTGAACCTCGAGGACATCGCCGCGCCGCGCTGCTTCGAAATCGAGCGGAGGCTGCGCGAGGAACTGGACATCCCGGTCTTCCACGACGACCAGCACGGCACCGCGATCGTCACCCTGGCGGCGCTGCAGAATGCCTTGAAGGTCGTCAACAAGAAGATCGAGGACGTGAAGATCGTCGTCGCTGGCGTCGGCGCCGCCGGCAACGCGATCATCCAGCTGCTCAAGGCACAGGGCGCGCTGAATATCGTGGCCTGCGGCCGTAACGGCGCCATCAACCGGGACGAGTCCTACGCGGATCCGCACCGGGCTTGGCTCGCCGAGAACACGAATCCGGAGAACTTCGCCGGCAGCCTGCACGATGCCGTGGCCGGAGCGGACGTGTTCATCGGCGTCAGCGGCCCGAACGTGCTGGGAGAGGCACAGGTGGCCACGATGGCGCCGGATTCCATCATCTTCGCCATGGCCAACCCGGATCCGGAAGTCGACCCCGCCATCGCCGCGAAGTACGCCACGGTGGTTGCCACCGGGCGCAGCGATTTCCCGAATCAGATCAACAACGTGCTGGCCTTCCCGGGCTTCTTCCGCGGACTGCTCGATGCCGGGACATCCGAGATCAACGATGCCATGCTGGTAGCAGCAGCCATGGCCATCGCCCGGCGCGTTTCGGACGAGGAACTCAACCCCAGCTTCATCATTCCCAGTGTTTTCGACCCGCACGTGGCAGCGGACGTTGCGTCCGCCGTCGCCAATGCCGCACCCAACCGCTAAACGGAGGCGAACACCATGACTCTCACCGTGACCCACAGCTCGCCGGTTCCCGGCGCCGACCGGATCCTGACTCCGGAGGCACTGGACTTCGTGGAGAAGCTCCACCGCAAGTTCGCCGGTACCCGGGACGGACTGCTGGCCGAGCGGGTAACCGCCCGGCGCCGCGCCGCCGAAACGGGCGGCCTCCACTTTTTGGACGAAACGCGGGAGATCCGCGAGGGCGACTGGAAGGTGGTTCCGGCTCCGGAGAAGCTTCGCGACCGCCGGGTGGAAATGACCGGTCCTGCCTCCCCGATCAAAATGGCGATCAACGCGCTGAACTCAGGCGCCAAGGTGTGGCTGGCCGACCTGGAGGATGCCAGCTCACCGTCCTGGGACAACGTGATCGACGCGCTCGTCAACCTGACCGACGCGGCCCGCGGCCAGCTGTCCTACACCTCGCCCGAGGGCAAGGAGTACGCGCTGCGCACGGATGCGCCGCTGGCCACCGTAGTGGTGCGTCCGCGCGGCTGGCACCTGCCGGAGAAGCATGTCCTGGTCGACGGCGAACCCGGGGTGGGTGCGCTGGTGGACTTCGGCCTCCACTTCTTCCACAACGGCAAGTACCTGCTGGAGCGCGGCGATGGCCCCTTCTACTACCTGCCGAAGATGGAGTCCTATCTGGAGGCCCGCCTCTGGAACGACGTGTTCGTGTTCGCGCAGGATGAGCTCGGGCTGCCGCAGGGCTCGGTGCGGGCCACGGTGCTGATCGAGACCATTCCGGCGGCATTCCAGATGGAGGAAATCCTCTACGAACTGCGCGACCACGCTTCCGGCCTGAACGCCGGCCGCTGGGACTACCTGTTCAGCATCATCAAGTACTTCCGGGAGGCCGGGGACTCGTTCGTGATGCCGGATCGGGCGTCCGTGGCGATGACCGCGCCGTTCATGCGCGCCTACACCGAGCTGCTGGTCAAGACCTGCCACCGGCGCGGTGCCTTCGCGATGGGCGGCATGGCCGCCGTCATCCCCAACCGGCGCGAGCCGGAAGTCACCGCCGCCGCTTTCGAGAAGGTCCGCGCCGACAAGACGCGCGAGGCGAACGACGGCTTCGACGGGTCCTGGGTGGCACACCCGGACCTGGTGGATACCTGCCGCGAAGTGTTCGACTCCGTGCTCGGGGACAAGCCGAACCAGGTGGACCGGCTCCGCGAGGAAGTCCAGGTAACGCCAGAGCAGCTGCTCGACGTCTCCTCGGCCCAGGGCGAGGTGACCGAGGCCGGCCTCCGGCTGAACCTGTACGTCGCCGTCGCCTATACCGCGGTCTGGCTCTCCGGCAACGGCGCTGTGGCCATCCACAACCTCATGGAGGATGCCGCTACGGCCGAGATCTCCCGGACCCAGGTATGGCAGCAGCTACACAACCAGGTCAAACTGGCGGACAGCGGCCAGACGGTCACGCGCGAGCTCGTGCGGCGCCTGCTGGACGAGGAAACCGAGCGCCTGCGCGGCGAGGTCGGCGACGAGGAGCGCTTCGCGAAGTTCTATCTGCCGGCCAGCGAGCTCATCGCGGACCTGACCATCGGCGAGGGCGAGTTCGTCGACTTCCTGACCCTTCCGGCCTACAAGCTGGTGCCGTGATGGCGGAATTCTCGATTCCGGCGGAGACCTCCGCCCGCATCGAATCCGAACTGGCTGCCACCGATGAGCTGCTGGCCGCCGCCTACCCGGGCGAGCGGGCCGAGCGCCAGCCGGTCCACACCGTCTACGTGCCGGCCGACTCTTTCACCCCGGACCTGGCCTCGCGTTGGGGGGCGGAGGCGCTGGCCGCGGTGAAGGAGCACGGCGGGCTGGAGCAGCTCGCGGCATCCCTCGGCCTGCGCGAACCCGCGCAGCTGGCCGAACTGGTACGCCGGAAGCTGGAGAGCGAGCCGATCGAAGACCTGAGGCTGGATTTCGAGGACGGCTACGGCCACCGCCCGGACGCGGAGGAGGATGCCGCCGCGGAATCCGCCGGCCGTCTGGTCGCCGAGGCCGTCGCCGCCGGGACGGCGCCGCCCTTCATCGGCATCCGCTTCAAGTGCTTCGAGGCGCCCACCCGGGCCCGCGGGCTGCGGACCCTGGACCTGTTCCTCGGTTCGCTGTTGGAGCACGCCGGCGGCGTCCTGCCGGACGGCCTGGTGCTGACCCTGCCCAAGGTCAGCACGGTGGCCCAAGTCCGCGCCATGGTCATCGTCTGCGAGGAACTCGAGCACGTCCACGGGCTCGCCGCGGGCCGCCTGCGCTTCGAGGTGCAGATGGAGACCCCGCAGCTGATCCTGGCCGCGGACGGCACCGTTCCGGTGGCGCAGTTGATCCACGCCGGCGCCGGCCGGGTTTCCTCGCTGCACTACGGCACGTACGACTACAGCGCCTCGCTCGGCATCGCGGCGGCCTACCAGTCGATGGAGCACCCGGCCGCGGACTACGCGAAGTCGGTCATGCAGGTCGCCGTGGCCGGCACCGGCGTGCACCTCTCGGACGGCTCCACGAACATCCTGCCGCTCGGCGACGCCGAGAACGTCGCCGTCGCGTGGGCCCTCCACGCCCGCCTGGTCCGCCGGCACCTGGAACGCGGGATCTACCAGGGCTGGGACCTGCACGCCGCGCAGCTGCCCACCCGGTTCCTCGCCACTTACGCCTTCTACCGCGACGGTTTCGAGGCAGCGGCGACCCGGCTGAAGAACTATGTCCACCGGATCCCGAGCGCCATCATGGACGAGCCCGCCACCGCCCGCGCGCTGGCCCGCTTCATCCACCGCGGCCTGGTCTGCGGCGCCGTCGAAGAGGCCGAATTCATCCGGCTCGCCGACGTCTCCCCGGCACAGCTCGCCGCGCTCGCCCACTCCCACACCACCACCGAGGACCAACGATGAACCCGCAGCATTACTACACCAACCCGGCCGGCCTGCCGCCGCAGACCGACCTGCTCACCGACCGCGCCATCGTCACCGAGGCCTACACGGTCATCCCGCGCGGCGTCCAGCGAGACATCGTCACCAGCGTGCTGCCGGACTGGGCTGACACCCGCGTCTGGATCCTGAACCGTCCGGTTGCCGGCGGCGCGACGACGTTCGCCCAGTACCTGATGGAGGTCGCCCCGGGCGGCGGCTCGGACCAGCCCGAGGCGCAGGCGACGGTCGAGGGCTTCCTCTTCGTGGTCGGCGGCGAACTCAGCGTCACCATCGAGGGGGAGAACCGCGTCCTGGCGCCGGGCGGCTTTGCGTACGCGCCGGCCGGCGCGCAGTGGCAGGTCAAGAACGACGGCGGTGCTCCCGCCCGGTTCCACTGGATCCGCAAGGCATACCAGCCGCTGGAGGGCTACACTGCGAAGGCCGTGTTCGGCAACGAGCAGGACCTCGAAGCGAACCCTATGCCGGACACCGACGGCAAGTGGCGCACCACCCGGATGCTGCCCGTCGACGACCTGGCCTACGACATGCACATCAATGTCGTCACCTTCGAACCCGGCGCGTCCATTCCCTTCGCGGAGACCCACGTGATGGAACACGGCCTGTACGTGCTCGAGGGCAAGGCGGTCTACCGGCTCAACGGCGACTGGGTCGAGGTCCAGGCCGGCGACTACATGTCCCTGCGCGCCTTCTGCCCCCAGGCGTGCTACGCCGGAGGCCCGTCCAACTTCCGCTACCTGCTCTACAAGGACGTCAACCGCCAGATCGTCCTCTGACGCGGCCGCACCGCCCCAGTTCCTCCGCCCCTGGTCTGAGAGTCCCGGGGGCGGAGCTGTGCCCGCGGCCAGGCGCCGGCCGGCACCCGCCGGCCTACGGGGCGTCCGGCAGCCGGACGGCCTTGACCCCCTTGAGTGCGCCCTCCATGGTGTCCTTCCAGACCGGGCCGGCCACCTCTGAGCCCGTCAGGTCCTTGAACGTCTTGCCGTAGGCCTCGACCCGCTTGAGCGGATGCTGCGCGCCGCCGCGCGGGTCCCCCAGCCAGACGGCGCCCAGGAGCTGCGGGGTGCCGCCGACGATCCAGTTGGCGGCAAAGCTGTTGGTGGTGCCGGTCTTGGCGCCGGCCTCCCGGCCCTTGAGCCCCTTCAGCTGACCCAGCGTGCCGGTCGGCTTGAACGGTTCCTTCAGGGCATGGGCGACCGTGTCTGCCACGTCCTTGTCGATCGCCTTGTGGCAGTCGGGATCCGGCACGGGAAGGTTCTTCTTGGTGTCGGTGCGCTGCGCCTTGATGATCGCCACCGGTTTGCAGACCACGCCGCCGCTCATGAAGGCGGCGTACGCGCTGGCCATCTCCAGCGGCGGGACCTCGTAGGCGCCTAGGGCCAGGGATGCCTCGCGCCCGGTCAGCTCGTCGGCCGGAATGGTGCTGATCCCGAGCTTCTCCGCCATCTTGGCGGTGTTGACGACGCCGACGCGCTCGATGAGCCGGACGAAGTAGATGTTCACCGAGCTCCTGATCGCCTGGTAGGCGTTGATCACGCCGTAGTCCCGGTTGTTGTAGTTGATGTAGCCGCCGCGCGGGTTGTCCAGGGCTGCCGTCCGGTACGGGCCGTCCGCCCTCAGCCGCAGGGACGGCGGAATGCCCTGGCTCAGCGCGGTGGCCAGCACAATCGGCTTCATGGCCGAGCCCACCTGGAAGGCATTCTCGGCGTAGACCACCTGCGTCTTGCCGCCGCCCTTGCCCCACTCGCGGTTCTCGGCGATGGCGGCAATGTGGCCCTTTCCTGGTACGACGACGGCGGTTCCCAGGGCGACGCGGTTGCGGTTGCCGAGCGCCTTCTCAACCGCGGCCTGGGCGGCGTCTGCCGCCTTCGGATCCAGCCCGGTGGTCAGCGTCATGCCGCCCTGGTTGAAGCGCTGCTCGCGGGCCTCGGCGGTCTTCCCGAATGCGGGATTGGTCAGCAGCTCCTCCCGGACGACCTCACAGTAGAACGGGTACTTCGAGCCGCCGCAGCTGGAGGGCACGGAACCGCGCTTCACGCCCAGCCCCGACTCGCGGGCGGCCAGGGCTTTCTCGGGCGTCAGGACCTTCCGCTGCTCGAGGATGCTGAGCACCGTGTTCCTGCGCTCGGTGGCGGCGTCGGGCTGCGTGAACGGATCGAAGTTCACCGGGGCCTTCAGCATGCCCACCAGCAGCGCTGACTGGAGGTGGTTCAGCTTCGCCGCGGTGGTGCTGAAATAGACGCGCGCCGCGGCCTCGATCCCGTAGGCACCGTTGCCGAAGTAGACGGCGTTCATGTACCGCGTAAGGATCTCGTCCTTGGACATCTGCTTTTCGAGGGCGACGGCGTACTTGGCTTCGCGGATCTTGGCGTTGTAGGTGTCCCCGGCGGCCACGGAGAGCTCGACCTCGTCCCGGGCGTTGTTGACCAGAATGTTCTGGACCAGCTGCTGGGTAATGGTGGAGGCGCCTTGGACGTCGCTGCTGGACAGGTTGTGGATCAGCGCGCGGGTGATGCCGTAAGGATCCACGCCGCCGTGATCGTAGAACCGCGCGTCCTCGGTGGACAGCAGGGTCTCCCGGAACGCCGGGGACACCTGGTTCAGCTCCACGTCGATCCGGTTCACGTTGTAGAGGCGGGCGAACTCCTTGCCGTTCTTGTCGAGCATCACCGTCTGCTGGGCCAGCGGGACGTTCAGCGGCAGGCCGGTCGGCAGGCCGTCCCACGCGTCCAGCGCGGTGCTGCCCACCACCGAGAGCGCCACGGATGCAGGCGCCACGATCAGCCCGGCCCCGAGGGCGGCGGTGGCGACCCACACGATCCAGGAGTTCAGGCGCCGCGACACGCTGCGCCGTCTGGAGCGGCTCCGGTCGGGACGTGCCGAGGTCATCAGCACAGAGAGGGGGACAGGTTCGGGCTTTGCAAAAAGGCTCATCATGCTGTCGTGCGGATTGCCACGACCGCCTGCGCATCTTGCCCACCCGGCCGTACGGCGGCGTCGGGAGCTTAGGGCGCACCCCCGTCCGCCACAGGATCCCCGCACCCCCTCCTTCGCCGAGCTGGAGTCGATACAGAGAAGATTAGATCGTCTCCAGCGGGCTGGCCAGAGTCCGCGGCACCTCGTTTTCCAATCGTGGCCAAGTGTCCCTTTCGGATCTCAATGAAAAGTTAATTCCGTATTGCGAAAAACTGTTGACCCCTGCGGCTGGGGTAGGTACGCTTTCATAAAGCAAGATCACATTCTCGCAATGCGAAATATATGCAAGGAAGGCCCGGCATGTCCTACACCGTGAACTGCTCCATCCTCCTGACCGAGCTGCCCCTCCTGGAGCGGCCGGCTGCGGCGGCCGCCGCAGGCTTTGACGCCGTCGAGTTCTGGTGGCCGTTCGGCGAGTCCGTGCCCGCGGACAGGGACGTGGAAGCCTTCGAGCGTGCCGTCTCCGATGCCGGGGTCCGGCTGACCGGCCTGAACTTCAACGCCGGCGACATGCCGGCCGGAGACCGGGGACTGGTGTCCTGGAAGGGCCGCTGCTCCGAGTTCAAGGACAACATCGACGTGGTGGCCGGCATCGGGGAGCGACTGGGCTGCACGGCCTTCAACGCGCTCTACGGCAACCGGATGGCGGAGCACTCCCCGGAGGAGCAGGACGAGCTGGCGCTGGAGAACCTGGCCGCCGCGGCGGAGGGCGTCGCCCGAATCGGCGGCACCGTCCTGCTGGAGCCGGTGTCCGGCGCCGAGCGCTACCCGCTGAAGACCGCACAGGACGCGCTGGACGTGATCGGCAAGGTCCACGCCGAAGGCCCGCAGAACATCAAGCTGCTCGCCGACTTCTACCACCTGGCCGTCAACGGGGACAACGTTGACGTCGTCATCGACCAGCACGCCGCGGACTTCGGCCACATCCAGATCGCCGACAATCCCGGCCGCGGGGCTCCCGGCACCGGCACCCTTCCCCTGGGCGAGTGGATCTCCAGGAGCCGCAGCCTCGGCTATGACGGGCCAATCGGCCTCGAGTACAAGGCTCCGCGGACCGAAGCCTTCGCTTGGCTGATCCGCTAAGACACTGAAACTCCCACCAAAAGGACTCCTATCATGGCGAACGTCGCAGTAATCGGACTCGGAATCATGGGCCTGCCGATGGCCATCAACCTGGTCAAGGCCGGCCACACCGTCGCCGGCTTCAACCGGAGCCAGGACAAGATCGACAAGCTGGTCAGCGAGGGCGGCCGGGGCGCAGCGAGCGTCGCGGAAGCCGTCAAGGAGGCCGACGTCGTCGTCACCATGGTGCCGGATTCGCCGGACGTCGAGGCTGTGGTTTCAGGCAACGACGGCGTCTTCGCCAACGCGAAGAAGGGGGCCTTGTGGATCGATGCCAGCAGCATCCGCCCGGACGTCGCCTCCCGCCTCGCCGATGATGCCCGTGCCGCCGGCATCCGCCCCCTCGACGCGCCGGTCTCCGGCGGCGAGCAGGGAGCAATCGACGGCGTGCTCTCCATCATGGTCGGCGGCGCCGCGGCCGACTTCAAGGCCGCGCAGGACGTCCTCAACGCCGTCGGCAAGACCATCGTCCACGTCGGCCCGTCCGGCTCCGGCCAGACCGTCAAGGCAGCCAACCAGTTGATTGTCGCCGTGAACATCCAGGCTCTCGGCGAGGCCATCGCCTTCCTCGAGGCCTACGGCGTGGATACCGACGCCGCCCTCAAGGTCCTTGGCGGGGGCCTCGCCGGTTCCAAGGTGCTGGACCAGAAGGGGCAGAAGATGCTGGACCGCAACTTCGACCCGGGCTTCCGGCTGGCCCTGCACCACAAGGACCTGGGCATCGTCACCGCCGCGGCCCGCGAGGCCAACGTCGCCGTGCCGCTCGGCGCGGCCGTCGCCCAGCTCGTCGCCGCCACGGTCAACCAGGGCGACGGCGGGCTGGACCACTCCGGCCTGTTCAAGCAGGTCCTGCAGCTTTCCGGGCGCAAGTAAAGCAACCCGCCCGGCAACAGCACCCCGCAGCACGGCGGGACAACACCATAAGCCGCCCGGCCGGCGTCGTACTTCACGGCGCCGGTCCGGCCTCCCACACCCAAAAACCGCCCCACCGCGGGCACTTGATGCGTTCCAAGGAGAATCCCATGCCCAAGATGCGCACCGTTGACGCTGCCATCGCCATCCTGGCCAAGGAGGGCGCCACCGAGGCGTTCGGCCTGCCGGGCGCGGCCATCAACCCGTTCTATTCCGCCATGCGCGCCCACGGCGGCATCCGCCACACGCTGGCCCGCCACGTCGAGGGCGCCTCGCACATGGCGGACGGCTACTCCCGCGCCGCGGACGGCAACATCGGCATCTGCGTCGGCACCTCCGGCCCCGCCGGTACGGACATGATCACCGGCCTCTACGCTGCCTGGGCGGATTCGGTTCCGATCCTGTGCATCACCGGGCAGGCGCCGGTGGCGAAGCTGCACAAGGAGGACTTCCAGGCGGTCGACATCGAGTCCATCGCCAAGCCGGTGACCAAGATGGCGATGACCGTGCTCGAGCCTGCACAGGTTCCGGGGGCCTTCCAGAAAGCGTTCCAGTTGATGCGCTCGGGCCGCCCCGGTCCGGTGCTGCTGGACCTGCCGTTCGACGTGCAGCAGGCGCAGATCGAGTTCGACATCGACGCCTATGAGCCGCTGCCGGTGGAAAAGCCCCGGGCCACCCGCATCCAGGCGGAGAAGGCGCTGGACCTGCTCACGGCCGCGGAACGCCCGCTGATCGTGGCCGGCGGGGGCATCATCAACGCGAACGCCTCCTCGCGGCTGGTGGAGCTGGCCGAGCTGCTGAACGTGCCGGTGGTCCCGACGCTGATGGGCTGGGGTGCCATTCCGGACAGCCACCGGCTGATGGCAGGCATGGTGGGGCTGCAGACTTCGCACCGTTACGGCAACGAGACGATGCTGGCCTCCGACTTCGTGATCGGCATCGGCAACCGCTGGGCGAACCGCCACACCGGCTCGGTGGAGAAGTACACCGCGGGCCGCAAGTTCGTGCACATCGATATCGAGCCGACGCAGATCGGCCGCGTGTTCGCCCCGGACCTGGGTATCACTTCCGACGCCGGCGCCGCGCTGGACGTCCTGCTGGAGGTGGCCCGGGAACGCAAGGCCACGGGCCGGCTGCCGGACTATCGTGCCTGGGTCGCGGAGTGCGGGCGCCGCAAGGGCCGGCTGCAGCGCAAGACCCACTTCACCGAGGCGCCGATCAAGCCGCAGCGCGTCTACGAGGAAATGAACAAGGCCTTCGGCGAAGACACCACCTATGTGTCCACTATCGGCCTGTCCCAGATCGCCGGCGCCCAACTGCTGCACGTCTTCGGCCCGCGCCGGTGGATCAATGCCGGCCAGGCCGGGCCGCTGGGCTGGACCGCGCCGGCCGCCCTGGGCGTGGTCCGCGGCAAGCCGGAGCAGACCGTGGTGGCGCTCTCCGGTGACTACGACTTCCAGTTCATGATCGAGGAGCTGGCCGTGGGCGCGCAGTTCCAGCTGCCCTACATCCACGTGGTGGTCAATAACTCGTACCTGGGCCTGATCCGCCAGTCCCAGCGCGGCTTCGAGATGGACTACCACGTGTCGCTGGCCTTCGAGAACGTCAATTCCGCCGGCCTGTCGGCGACCGCGGCGGGCTACGGCGTGGACCACGTCAAGGTGGCCGAGGGGCTCGGCTGCAAGGCCATCCGGGTCGAGGACCCCGAGGACCTGGCCGCGGCGTTCGACAAGGCCCGCGCGCTGATGGCCGAGTACAAGGTGCCGGTCATCGTGGAGGTCATCCTGGAACGGGTGACCAACATTTCGATGGGCACCGAGCTGGACAACGTGACGGAGTTCGAGGAGCTGGCCGCCCGCGGCGTCGACGCTCCGACCGCCATCACCGCGCTGCTGGACTGACCGTGGAAGCAGCCAAGGGCGCAGGCGCGAAGGTCGTGCTGGCGCCGGACAAGTTCAAGGGCTCGCTCTCGGCGCCGGAGGTGGCCGCCGCGCTGGAACGCGGGCTGCTGGCGGCCGACCCGGAGCTGGAGGTCATCAAGGTCCCCGTCGCGGACGGCGGCGAGGGCACCGTGGAGGCCGCGGTCAGCGCCGGATACCGCCGGCACCGGGCCATCGTCACCGGCCCCACCGGCGAGGCGCTGGAGGCGGCGTTCGCCGTGGACGGGCACCGCGCCGTGATCGAACTCGCCGCGGCGTCCGGGCTGGACGTGCTGCCCGGCGGCCTGCTCCGGCCGCTGGCCGCCACCAGCCGCGGCACCGGCGAGCTGATCCGGGCGGCGCTGGACGCCGGCTGCACCGAGATCGTCCTCGGTGTGGGCGGCAGCGCGTGCACGGACGGCGGCGCGGGGCTCCTGCAGGGCCTGGGCGCAAGGTTCATGGACGACGCCGGGACGGAGCTTCCGCCCGGGGGCGCGGCTTTGGCGCGGCTCGCCGCAGTGGATCTCTCCGGCATGGATGGGCGGCTGGACCGGACCTCGGTGGTGCTGGCCTCCGACGTCGACAACCCGCTGCTCGGCCACAACGGCGCCGCCGCGGTCTTCGGTCCGCAGAAGGGAGCCGCACCGGAGGACGTCGCGCTGCTGGATGCCGCCCTGGGCCGCGTCGTGGAGGTGCTGGCCGCCGAGCTGGGCGCGGGGACAAAGGCCGCGGCGGTGTTCCCGGGCGCCGGCGCCGCCGGGGGAGTGGGCTTCGCCGCCCTCGCGGTGCTGCGCGCACGTCGCCGGCGCGGCATCGACGTCGTGATGGAACTGACCGGGCTGCACGCAAAAGTGCAGGGCGCACAGCTGGTCATCACCGGCGAAGGCAGCCTCGACGGACAGTCCCTGGAGGGCAAGGCGCCGGTGGGCGTTGCCCAGGCAGCCGCTGCCGCCGGCGCGCAGGTCTTCGCGGTCTGCGGCCGGAACCTGCTGCCCGAGGACCGCCTGCGGGCCGCCGGCATATCCGGCACCTTCGAACTGCTGGAACTGGAGCCCGACGTGCAGCAGTGCATGGCGTCCGCGCCGCAGCTGCTGGAGCAGACAGGAGCGGCGATCGCCGCAATACTGAAGGAAGGCAGGGCCGCCGCGGCCCTGCCGGGGAAGCGCCGGCCCGCGGAGGCCGGCCTGCTGAGCACCGTGAAGGGAGCCTGACCATGGCCGCCGAGCCTGAGTTCGATCTGGTCATCCGCGGGGAGCGGATCATGACGACGGCGGGAATCGCCGCCCGCGAGGTGGGCGTGCTCGACGGGACCATCCGCGCGCTCGAGCCCCTCGGCAACGGCCTGCGCGGCCGGCGGACCATCGAGCTCGCCGCGGAGGAAACGCTGATCCCCGGGCTCGTGGACACGCACGTGCATGTCAACGAACCGGGCCGCACCGAGTGGGAGGGCTTCGCCTCGGCCACCCGGGCCGCGGCGGCCGGAGGGGTCACCACCATCCTGGACATGCCGCTGAACAGCATTCCGCCCACGGTCAATGTGCCGGCGCTGGAGGAGAAGCGGGCCGCCGCGAAAGACCAGGCCTTCGTGGACGTCGGCTTCTGGGGCGGCGCCGTGCCGGGCAACCTCGGCGACCTGCGGCCGCTGCACGACGAGGGCGTCTTCGGCTTCAAGTGTTTCCTGCTGCACTCCGGGGTGGACGAGTTTCCCCCGCTGGATGCGGACGAGATGGAAAAGGACATGGCGGAGCTGAAGGGCTTCGATTCGGTGATGATCGTGCATGCGGAGGACTCCCGGGCCATCGAGCGGGCGCCGCACGCCGAGGGGGACCAGTACGCTCGGTTCCTGGCCTCCCGCCCCCGCGGCGCGGAGAACGTCGCCATCGCCGAGGTCATCGAGCGGGCCCGCTGGACCGGTGCCCGCGCGCACATCCTGCACCTCTCATCTTCCGACGCGCTGCCGATGATCGCCTCTGCCAAGCGCGACGGCGTGCGGCTGACCGTGGAGACCTGTCCGCACTACCTGACGCTGCTGGCCGAGGAAATCCCCAACGGCGCCACCGCCTTCAAATGCTGCCCGCCGATCCGCGAGGCCTCCAACCGCGAGCTGCTCTGGCAGGGGCTCGAGGACGGCATCATCGACTGCATCGTCTCCGACCACTCGCCCAGCACGCTGGACCTGAAGGACCTCGAAAACGGGGACTTCGGCGTGGCCTGGGGCGGCGTCGCCTCGCTGCAGCTCGGCCTGTCCCTGATCTGGACCGAGGGGCGCCGCCGCGGACTGCCGCTGGAACAGGTGGTGGCGTGGATGTCCAGCAGGCCTGCCGACCTGGCCGGGCTCGCCCGCAAGGGCCGGCTGGCGCTCGGCTTCGACGCGGACTTCGCCGTCTTCGCCGCGGATGAGACGTACGTGGTGGATGCGAAGAAGCTCAAGCACAAGAATCCCCTCACGCCGTACCAGGGAAAGGCGCTCTCCGGCGTCGTACGCAAAACCTTCCTGCGCGGGACGGAGGTCGACGGCGAACACCCCGCCGGCCGTCTGCTGCGCCGCGGAATGGCCTGACGTCTTAGGCCATAACTGAATGAGGCCCTTCCCCACAGTGGGAAGGGCCTCAAACGCGTGCGAGTGCGCTGACTAGTTTACGCCGTCACGCTCAACTCTTCGCGCAGCCGGGCCACGTGGCCCTTGGCATCCACGTTGTACTCCGCGAGGCGGACCTTGCCTTCCGGATCGACGACGACGGTGCTGCGCAGCGTCCCCGTGAAGTTCTTGCCGTTGAATTCCTTCTCGCCGTAGGAGCCGTAGGCCATGGCGACGGCGAAGTCCGGGTCCGAGAGCAGCGGGAAGGTCAGGGATTCCGCCGTGCTGAAGTCCCGCAGGGCCTCCGGCTCGTCCGGCGAAATGCCGACGACATCGAAGCCGGCCGCCTGGAGCGAGTTCAGGTTGTCGCGGAAGTCGCAGGCCTCGGTGGTGCAGCCCGGGGTCGCGGCTTTCGGATAGAAGTAGACGACGACGCTACGGCCGGCATAGTCCGCCAGCGAGACCTTGCCGCCGACGGCGTCCTCGAGGGTGAAGGCGGGTGCGGGATCTCCGGGGCGAAGCTGGGTCACAATGACTCCTTTTCCGTAGTGCGAAATCTGTCTATTGCATAACGATATTGCCCTTCCAGTGTACCGGGTATGACCCGCACGGCGGTCCTAAAAGTTGCTAAGTAGTCTTATTTTCGGGGTTTTGTCCGCTCGCCGAGAGAAGTGGCGGATAATGGGGAAAGTACGGCAGGCGAACACGGCAAAGGAGCGCAGACAGTCATGACCTCGACATCCGGTTTGGACAGGTCGTCTGCCGAGCTGCTCCTGACGGCCGCCCGACTCATGGAGAACCGCTACAACGAGCGTTTGCGGGAACTCGGCCTCACCCACGCCAGCCTGCGGATTCTAGCCACCTTGGACCAGCTCGGACGGAACACGCAGGCCGGGCTCGCGAAGAACCTCCGCCTGCAGCCGCAGACGCTGGGGGCCACCTTGAACAGGATGGAGGGGCAGGGACTCGTCCTCCGCGAGCCCGATGCCTCCGACGGGAGGACGATCCTCGTCAGCATGAGCCCCCAGGGCGAGGGCGCCTACACCAAGGCCGCCGGCATCGAAGCCGAGCTTGAGGCCGAGGCCGGGACCGGCGTCGAGGGACTGCGGGAGAGCCTCGCTGAACTGGTCGAGACCCTCGGGGCCCAACGCTGGGACAACCCAAGCGGCGCCGGACCGGAGCCGGCGAAACTGCCCGAGCACTCCGTCACCGCCTGACGTGATGCGCAGC